>JAJOKB010000051.1 GCA_021208135.1 Verrucomicrobiota bacterium
GGCTCGAAAAAGCTAAAAGGGGAGGAGCTTTATCGGATTCGTATTGGGATGTATCGCGTAGTTTATGAAATAGAAGACGAGCGATTGGTCGTCTTCATCGTGCGTGTCAAACATCGCAAGGAGGCATACCGTCATTGAGCGGCCAACAAATCGATGCTGCTAACTCCGCTTCGCTCCGTCGCAGATCTCTAACAATCGGCAGAGGAAATAAAGGATGACCCTTGACAGTGTGGCCCTATTGAGGCAACATTGAGCCATGAAGGTTGAGACAGTTCGAGCACGGGTTGATGCCCGGTTGAAAAAGGAATCCGAAGATGTGCTTGAAAGCCTTGGACTTACAACGACTGAGGCGATTCGCATATTCCTTCAGCAAGTGAGGTTGCGACGCGGACTGCCGTTTCCGGTGACGATGCCGGAATCGAGATTTGAAGTCGAGGACATCCTGCACCCCGCGCAGAAGAGAGCCGAGGTACTTGATCTGATCGATGAAGATTGAACCCGGCGAAGTTTAGCGAGTTGACCTCGGGTTCGGCGGAAAAGTCCGTTACATGTTGGTTGTTTCGAGGTTCGATCCGGCCCCTCCGCGTGCATTGGTTCTGTGTGCACCAATCACAACCCAGTATCGCGAAAGCGAGTATGAAGTTTCCATTGGAAAGCCGAAGTTCCTTCGCGAGAAGTCTTACGTAAATCTTCAAGGGATTGTCGCCATTCAGTTCCGGGAACTTGAAAGGAAGGTTGGCCGCCTGGAGGTTTCTGTCTTCGCGCGAATCAAGGATGCAATTCGATACACTTTCGACCTCTGACCGAAGGCACAACAATAAACGTTCTAGCCGAGCAGAGGAACGAAGCTCGGACTTGAACGATGGTTGAACAAGCCGACTGCGCGAGGTGGCTTTGAGACGGCTTGTGCGTTTTCTATTTGATGCGAGGAACCGTTAGATGTATTTGTCCGAACATTAGCCTCCTATGCATGGAACGCGGATTATGATAATCTGGCGGCATGAACGCAGGAGAAGTCAAAGAAGCAGGATGTTTGGTAAAGCGGGTACGCCGCAGTGCGGGGCGCTGAGTTGCGGGTGGTGCTGAGGATGCGTTCCATGGAATTGGAGGTAAGCGGAGGGAGCAGCGTAGCGGCACTGGCAGCGTTGGTGGGAGCGGTGAGTCGGGAGGTGGGCTGTGGTTAACCTCAGTTGCGCGGTTCGGGTGTATCTGCACATTGCTGCGGTGGACATGCGTAAGTCGTTTAACGGGCTCTTTGCGCTTGCCCGCCATGAGATGAAGAAGAACCCGCTGGACGGCAGTCTGTTTGTGTTTTGCAACCGCAATCGCACCATGGTGAAGATACTGTTGTTTGATGGCACGGGCTTGTGGGTGATGGCCAAGCGTCTGGAACAGGGAACATTCTGGTGGCCAGCACCGTCGGATGAGGGCAAAGTGGATATGGACCTCAAGCACGAGTCGTTGGCGATGTTGCTGAGCGGGGTGGATCTGAAGAAGGGCAGTTTGCGACCGTGGTTTTGTCGCTGAAAAAAACGCCGACAATGCAATAATTGTATTTACTTATAACTACATTTTGTTGATGCTGTTTTCATGTTACCAACGTACGATGAACTGCTAAAGCAAAACCAGGAGATGGCGGCGCTTATTCGTACGCTGCAACAACAGTTGGATCAGCTTCAAATGAAGTTGAGGATAATGGAGTTGTCACGGCTCAAGGGCAGACCAGTGGCGGTTGATGATCGCCAGATTGCGCTCGGGATTGTGCCGAGCGAACCCCTCGCATTGGTGCCCGATCCGGTCGACCCCTCCCAATCAGATCCGAAGCTGCCATCGAGTACCACTAAACGCGGGAGCAAGCCACGCATCCGTGGCACCGATAAGTTTGCCCACATTGAGGTCACACGGCAGACCGTCATCATCCCCGATGAAGTCAACGCCAACCCTGAACTCTATGAGGAGATCGGCGAGGAAGAGGTGTTCGAGCTTGAGGTTACCGAGGCCAGGATCACGCGTCACCGTATCGTGCGTAAGAAGTTCCGCCCTATCATCGAACGCACGAGTCCACCGGTGATCGCCAAAGCACCAGTGCGCTTCAGTCAGGATTACGTTTCCATCTCTTTGGCCGTTTACATCGCTATCGGCAAGTATCTGGAGCATGGCGCCCTCAGTCGCCTGGAAAAACAATTTGCCCGTCACCATGTTGACATTCCCCGCCAGACTCAAAGCGATTGCATCGAACGCATCGCCAAATGGGTCGACCCGCTTTACCAGTTGCTGTTCGATCAAACCCGATGTCGACCTTACCTGCAAATAGATGACGGAGCGCGACAGCGCGTAGATGGCTTTAGCCCCGCAGGGGTGAGGAATGCGGGTGCCCTCCGGGCAGCGTGACGAACAAACCTTCATCCGGTATATCAACGCTTCCAAACCCGGCAGCGGTCAGGGTTATTTTTGGGCAATCCAGGCTCCGGGCTACAGCATGGTCTATGCGTGGATTGCCAACCGCAGGCATGAGAACGTGGACACGCTGGTCAATGGCTTTCGCGGAATCCTTCAAAGTGACGGCTATCGGGGATATGCAAACTATGCCAAGGCGCACGGTGGCGTGACGCTGGCTGCTTGCTGGTCACACGTCTTTCGTCAGTTCCGTGACGCTCTCAAGGTGGAGCCCGTTCATGCCCCCAAGGCGATAAAGCTGATCTCAGCAATGTACGCACTCGAAGAGCAGTGGGATAAAGAAGGTGTGCAGCCCGATCAGCGTAAGCAGTTGCGCGCCGAACAGTCCATGCCCCTTGCGTTTAGGCATCAAAATAATCGATGCGAGTAAGCAGATTGAAAAATTTGAGAAATCAGCAAGGTCGATTCTGAATTGTGCAATCCTGAAGTGAGGTAACTTATTATCGGCAGTTACCGACGCTGGAAGCCTTTATTTAAGAGGCATGGGGAGTGGTGGAGCCAATCGGGATCGAACCGACGACCTCTTGCATGCCATGCAAGCGCTCTTCCAGCTGAGCTATGGCCCCAAAAGTTTGAAGGGTGGAGTGCAGCTTATTTGGGTAGGTGGGTCAATTCAAAAGTTTAGAGACGCTGCTAAAATTGCGTTTAGTTGAAGTGTGTGACGGCACTGAACCGCTTGGTTTGTGGATAAGCAGTGGGCCGTAGGTGCTGGCGTTCAATAATACTAATTGACGACCGCAAAGTAACTAATAGGAATCGATTTGGTTCGGTGGTGTTAAAACTCGATTGATTTCGTTCGTCATGCACACAAACGCCTGCTATAAATATACATTCGTGGCCTTGCTGGCCATTGTTTCTCACTCACAAGCGGTCGACTTTGCCTGGTATTATGCCGCGCGCATGTACAATCCTGAAGGACCTTCGGCCAGCCGATTTGGCGAAGCTGTGGCCGTTTCATCTTCAGTTGCTTACGTGGGTGCGCCAGGAGACGCAGGTGACCGCGGCACAGTGACTGAACTCGATGCTGCATCCGGGCAGATTATCAGAGTTTTTCAAAATCCTGATGCCGATCGATTTTCACTTTTTGGCAAGACCATTGCAGTCAATGATGATTTGTTGATCGTTGGCGCGGCCAACCAGGGAACGGCTGCGGGAAAAGTTTACATTTTTGATCGGACCACTGGTGAATTGCAGCGCACGATTTTGCCCGTACGACACGGATCGCCGTTTTGGATGGGCGGTTGCCAGTGCTGGCGATCACTTGCTAATTGGAGCCCCGACAGCCCAATTTGTAGGTGCGGCGTACCTGTATGATTTGCACAGTGGTGAGTTGCTTCATGCTTTTTCGCCGACGCTTCATTTTCAGGCGGTTCATTTTGGTGGGGCGGTAACCCTTCACGAAGATTGGATTATTGTAGGTGCAAACAATGCCAACAGCGGAGCGGTATATGTTTTCAGTAGGGCTACCGGTGAGTTTGCCGCACTTTTGGAGCCGACCGAGGCGGATTGGCTTTCTAATTTCGGCTATTCTTTAGTTTGTGGGACCCATTGGTTAGCCGTTGGAGCGCCTTTCCAAAGTTCGATTGGTGGAGGTAAGGTACACGTATACTCTCTTCCTGGGCTCGAAAAGATTTTCGAACTGGAACCAATGACCGCGCCACCGGTAGAGGTAGAGCTGCGTGATCGGTTTGGATGGGCGCTTGCCCAATCGAACGATCGCCTGATGATTGGTGCACCGGGTGCTAACAATAGGGCTGGCAGCGTGCGTTTTTTTTGATCTGCGCCGCCAACGGTTTATTGGCAGCCTTGAGGGAAACAGGTCCATTACGAACGATGAATTTGGCTATGCGGTTGCTTGGGATGATGATTACACTGTCACCGGGGCGCTATACGAGTTGAACAACCGCGGAGTGGCTTACAGTCACCAGTTCCTGATCAATCGACCCTGGAGTGTGCCCTTTCTGCCCAATGCGGTGTATGACTACGTTCATCATTGGCTGAGGGTCAATGGCTACCCGATATACTTTATGGAGTATCCTGATGCATTATGGAATCCAGATGCCGGTTGGTTTGTTCCTCACGGGGAAAATCCGGAAAGCTTCTACCTTTGGCACGCGCAAACTCAGCACTGGATTTGGTCTCGGTGGGACATTTTTCCAACCGTTTTTAATTTATCTGTCAATGCGTGGCAAACTCATGCTGAATTTTGAGGTGTCCACATCAGCAACCTGATACTGCTGTCTCCTCTTGGGGAGGGATTGCGTTCTGGGAATTTTAGATTATGATAGATCCATGCGTTTATATTGGATCCTCACCTTGTTGGGAATATTGTTGCCGTTGCAAATGTCTGCCAATGGATTTCCGCGAACGCTGACATTGGATAATGGCGTGGAGTTGCAGCGGGTGGGGGAGGCCACCTTTCGTTGGACAGTTTTCCGCGTTTACGATGGCGCTTTCTTCCGTCAATCGAACATGGATGAAAGTGGATTGAGTGCCAAGCACCTCGAATTGGTTTACCACACCGATATCACTGCGGAACGGATTGTCGCCGGTGGGGATGCTATTTTGCGGCGTAATGTATCGGCCACAGAGTTCGAGGCTCTGAGTGAGCGGTTGCGCTTATTGAATGCGGCCTACCGCAATGTGAGTCGAGGAGATCGCTACGCGCTGACATTTATTCCTGGTGTGGGTACACAGTTGCGCTTGAATGACGAACTGCTGGTCACCATTCCGGGCGATGATTTTGCCAAAGCCTATTTCCGGATTTGGCTGGGTGATGATCCTATCAGCGATGCATTTCGCGATCGACTACTTGGGTTGCGTTAAATTGTTGGCGTAGCGCGCGAACAGTCCCCCGAACATCATTTCGGTATTCTTGCAAGACCTTCAGGGCGGTAGCGGATGTTGGGTCCAGTTGAATTATGGCGCTAGTCAGGCACAGCTCAATTAAAGCCTCATTGCGAAAGCTGGTCTCGTTGGCATCTGCGGTGGCAGTGGTAAGCCTGGCCTGAATGGATTGGATGGCATGGCCGCGGACGCCGGGGCGGTTGAGCAATTCCTCGAGCACAGGAACAGCTTGTGCACAATTCATGGCAACCAATGCCTCAGCCAAGGCTCGATAGTGTGAAAATTCGGTTTTTTCGGGAAGAGTTCTGGCCTTGTTTAGTATACAAGGTAAGTATTCCGTGCGCTTGCATCGGCCCAAGGCGATGATTTTGGCATCAAGCACGCTCATACTGGCCCCAAACTGACCCATTCCGGTATAGTTCCAACCCAGATCCCCACTCCGTATGGTCAATTTTCGTGTGCCAAGATCCCGGCACCAGTACTGTCACCATGGATTGCGAGTACGAAAGCGAAGTGTCTTTGGGCCCTCAAATCGCTGGCTGCGTTGAACGCTTCTTTTAAACGACGCACGCGTTCCATCTCAGGCAAAGTGAACAAGCGATCGATCAGGTTTGGATTTTCCACGGATTGGATCAATGTCGTCGCGATCTCTTCATCGCTCAAAGGAAAGCTGTCCTTTGCTGAAACCAAATCGGGGGTCAAAATTCCCAAGTCTGCAAGTCTTTGCTGAATCTCTTCCAAGGGCAGGGATCGAATACCCGTATTTTTAGCCATGGCTGCAATCAGACCTGCGGCGTAGCCTTGGTTTTGTACATCGGCCTGCATGCGGATTACGGGCATGGCATCCCGGTGGGCGCTTATGCCAAGGCCAGTTACCAGAATACCTTCCAATCCAGCGGGCAACAAGGCGCGCAATGGAATGAGTGCATCGACGGGATCATGTCCGGGATCCACGATAAGAAATAATGGATGAATAGTGAACCCATGGGTGTCAAAGTTGCTACGAGCCCGGCAGATAGTATCGGGAAATCTACGGGTCAAGCGGATATCCATCGGGCTAACTTCAATATCGCCAACGATCCGCCTGCGCTCGCGGCTATCGACCAGCTGACCCGCATCGAAAGCATGTTTGAACTTTTCTCTGGCGGTCACATGGGCGCTGGCCAAATCCTGGTCACTGGTATCATCGATAAATTCGTAGTCTGTATTGGTGTAATCCTTGCCTGGGTTCCTTCCAGGTAGCCCTGTTCCTTGCATGGCGAGGTGACCTTCGCCGACCGAAACCGTAGGCGCACCTGCAGCTGCAGCCACCTCAGCGGATCCTGTTGCATCGACAGTACATCCAGCAAGAACAGCTATCCGACCTCTTGGACAGCACAATATGGCCCCGACGATCCTATCCTGCTTGCGCAAGGCCCCGGCGATCATGGTCTTGTACCAAATATTGGCCCCCGCAGTGTGGATTTCGGTGTGGTACCAATGCATCTTGGCCTCCACATCCCATGAGCCGTCCTGATAATCCCTGGTGGTCCATTTGCGGGCTCCGGCATCGACCTCTGCGGTAAATCCTTCGCGTACGCCAAACCAATAGCGTCCAATGAGGCCGAGGGTTCCAACACCGCCGAGGCCGGATAAAAACTCCGCGACCAAAGTATCTGCTCCCGCTCGCGCGGCAGCCAACGCGGCGGGAGCACCGCCCGTGCCTCCACCGACGACCAGTACATCCACTTGTCGTACCTCGTGGAATTTATCGCTGTCCGGTAACGGTGAGCTTGCCTGAGCATCGGCGTGACACAATTGAATGGAGTCCGTGACTATTTGTGCGGAAAGACTGCGCTTGCTTTCGGTCGAGCTTAGGCTGGTTTCCGTACACACTTCAACCGCCATTCTTTTTGCCAATGCTTCTCCCCACACCCAGGCAGTATCCGGGCGTTTGAGTTGTTCCCTCTTTTGCGGCGATATATTGGCTGCCCATCCCAAAACCCAGAGGGTTCCCTTGAGAGCGGTGCATGCGCTGATCGGCAGCTCTGCCGCCTCTGCATCCCGGAAGCTTAACCCTGGTTCCAGCCGCTCGCCACTAAAGGCTTCGATGCCATCGGCAGAGAGCAATTGGCCGCGCCTGAAGGCTTTACAGCGCACCCTGCTTTCCAACTCCATCCAGTCGCCCCACGAGGGCCCTTTGAGGGTGTGAGTCTCTCGGCAAGACCACAATGGCGCTTCACCTTTCTCCAAAATCACACGTCCGTCCTCAGTCCATCGGACGTGCTCCCATGGGTTCGCCACCAACCACACGACGCACCACATCGATGCTTTTGTCTGGTGCTGACAGAGGAACAGCCGCTGTGCGCAACAGATCTCCATGAACAGTTGCGTCAATGATAACCTGGCATCTGCGGATGGATCGGCCGGATCGGCTGCAATAGCTGATACCACTCACCAGTCCCTGATTATCGACAAACACCTCTCCGGGCATGCTGTTGAACAAAACGGGTATGTTGTGCTCAAGAAGCAGGCGATCCAACTCGCGTTTGAGTGCCATGGGGCGGAAAAAACCCTCCATGCGGGATAATTCGGGAAACAACCTTAACAGGTGTGGATGTTGAGAATCCAGATCCTTTGGCAGTATTAATCTCAGGGGATCGCACACATCTTCGCCAAGATAGCTACGGTGCGTTGACAGCCAAACTTCGAAGCCTATGGACTTGAGCTCAAGTGCTGCCGCAACTCCAGCGAGAGTGCCGCCGTGTATACAAACGGAAATCGGGGTATTCTGGTTCATGAGAGAATTGTTGTCCATTGCTTCTCTGAAGGTAAGCAAATGCGGTTGCAGATTATCACTCTTTTGTTGCATAAATTCACTGTGCCAAATTCAGTCAGTCCGGTTGCAATGCGAATTCCTGCTTTGAGTCTGAATGATTGTCGTCGTGAGTTAATTTGGGCCAATGAGAGGGTTGTGGAGCCCCAGTATTTAGATGCCAATCTTGAAGCTGAACATGTTTCAGTCGCCTGGCTTGTACTGCGGGGTTCGGTCGAAATTTATGCCTGCGGGGAAACCACCATCGTTGACGCTGGTAGGTGGGTATTTGTACGCAAATGCAGCGGGCGACAGCTGTTTCTTCCCGAAACCAAAATTTTGTCTGTCAGATTTCGATTTCAAGATCGTGTGGGTGGAGATTTGTTATTACGCAATAAATCAGTGGTCCTGAATGCGGTCGAAACACCTGAATTGGAACGTTCTGCACGGGGGTTGGTAAAGGCTATGTCTGCGGTGCAAGTGCCGCCCTCGGGTTTCACAGCCGATATCGCTTTGCCGATCCATCAGGGATTAGCGCTGGATGCGGCATTCAATGAATGGTTGGCGGTTTATTGCACAGCAATGTTTGCCAATGGAATCTCCGCTTCTCAACTCCACACCGTTGACCCACGTATCCGGGGTATTCTGAATTTACTCGATCAACACTCATTCTCCAAACGCTTGGTGGTAAGCGATCTGGCCAAACACTGCGGCCTCGGAATCAATCGATTTGGGGTGCTGTTCAAACAGTCCACTGGCAAAAGTGCGCACGTTTATTTTGATCACCTGCGCTTGCAGCGTGCGCAGGTGTTATTGCAACGGCCTGAGCATAGTATCAAGGAAATAACCTGGGAACTCGGGTTCGGATCACCGCAACACTTCTCCAACTGGTTTAAGTTGCGCACGGGCAAGAGTCCGGCTGATTTCAGGCAAACAAGTTTGGGACAAACCTAGGTCCGTTAGCTTACTGGATCCGGCAATGGTGAGTCGGATTAACGTCAGCTCCCAAGTGGTTTGATCGAGTCGCCTGACGGTTCCTGCTCTACCTCCAAGGGCATAGTATCTTCGGTGTCAGGACGAATGGGTTGGCCGCTGATGTGAGTGATGCGGATATTAATGGGATCTATGTTCTCCATGCTGAACTGGTAGCGCATGCTGGAGCGAATTCGCCGTTTAATATCTGATTCAATGGTGCGCAGCGGCAACTGAGCCTTAACCTGGGCTTTGACTGTTACCGCCAGTCTACCGCTCTTCTGTTTGAATGAACAGTGCGCTTTTTCCACTCCATCTGCTTCAGAGACAACGTGTTGCAGAAAGGTTTTGATGGTTTGTGGTGCAATTTCAACTCTGCCACCACTGGATTTGAATGGAACGATACCCCGGTTAGCCGCCCGCATTCTGACTATCAACCACCACAAAAGTATGGCTGTAATCAGACCTATCACCGCATAAAGATACGGTGGCTGGGTCATGGATTTGAGCCACTCGACTGTTTGCGCGAAATTCACTCGTCGTTGCTGTCTTCTTCGGGTTCAGGATAGCGCACGCCCTCCACGGTAACATCGACTCGGGCCACCTGCTGATTGGTCATAAACTCAACCTTTTCTTTGACGGCATACTGTACTTCCTGGGCTACTTTTGCCAGTTGCACGCCGAAGGTGAGTACCAGTTTGACGCCGATGACATAGCCGCTGTCTTCATCTTCACTGATGACAACGCCACTCTTCTTGCCAATGAGGCCTGCAAGATCTTCTTTAAGGCCACCGCTTCCGACCGCCACTACGCCATTGACCTCACGTGCGGCCAGATTGACGATGCTCGCCACCACATCATGATTGATGTGAATGCTGCCAAGCGAATCATCTTTGATTTCCAAACTGAGATCTGTTTCTTGAAAATTTTCCTGGTCCATGAGGAGAAATGTAGCTCTTAATTTGGATTTAGTCGAGCGCTATTGCTCGCTTTCTATAAAGGTTTCTTTTGGCGTGCGCAGCAGGAAGTCCTCAACAAACTTGGTGGTGGCATGGCCTTGCCTGAAAACGGGATCCTGTACCACTGCTCTGGTGAATGGAATATTGGTGTGAATGCCGCGAATCAGGTATTCTGTCAGGCAGCGGTACATCTTATCCAAAGCTTCATCCCTGTCTTTGCCGTGCGTGATAATTTTTGCAATCATGCTATCGTAGTGCGGAGGAATATGGTAGCCCCCGTAAACATGGCTATCAACCCTGACCCCCGGGCCGCCCGGCGCATAGTATAGCGTAATCTCACCCGGGCTTGGCGTGAAGTTGCGCGCTGGATTTTCAGCACAGACACGAACCTCCACAGCATGACCGGTCAGGGTCACGTCTTCCTGTCGGATGGTTAACGGCTGACCTGAGGCCACCAGCAACTGTTGTTTGATCAGATCGACACCTGTTACCATTTCGGTTACCGGGTGCTCGACCTGGATCCGGGTATTCATTTCTATGAAGTAGAAATTACGGTGTTTATCCACCAAAAATTCCACCGTGCCGGCATTCCAATAGTCGCAAGCTTTGGCCGCTTTGACTGCCGCCTCGCCCATGGCTTTGCGCAATGCATCGGTCATGAAAGGAGATGGGCTTTCCTCAATAACTTTCTGGTGCCGACGTTGCACGGAGCAATCGCGTTCGCCGAGGTAAATCACATTGCCGTGTTCATCGGCGAGCACCTGAATCTCGATGTGGCGCGGTTCTTCGATGTATTTTTCCACATAGACCGCGCCGTTACCAAAGGCTTTGGCGGCTTCCATACTGGCGGCGATGAATTCTTTCTGGAAGCTCATCGAGTTGTGGGCCAGGCGCATGCCACGTCCGCCGCCGCCTGCTACAGCCTTGATGATAACCGGGAATCCGATTTGTTCAGCGATAGGCAAGGCTTCTTCTGCGGATTCCATCACTCCTGGAGAACCCGGGACTGTGGGAACGCCTGCTGCACGCACGGTCTCCCGGGCGACCGCTTTATCGCCCATCATTCTGATTGCCGTGGAGCGGGGACCGATAAATTTGATTTTACAGTCCTCGCACTGCTGTGCGAAATCGGGGTCTTCAGACAGAAAGCCGTAGCCTGGGTGAATGCCGTCCACATCGGCAATTTCAGCTGCGGCGATAATGCGATCCGCCTTGCGGTAACTTTCTGCTGCTGGTCCTGGCCCGATACAGATGGCGGCGTCGGCCAATTGTACGTGCAGCGACTGTTCGTCTGCCTCAGAATAAACGGCAACAGTTTCGATGCCCATCTCCCGACAAGCACGGATGATTCGCAGGGCGATTTCGCCGCGGTTGGCGATGAGTATTTTACTTAGCATTTGCTGCTGCAGAAGATTACTTAAGACGGAACAACGGCTTGCCGAATTCCACGGTGTCCCCGTTCTGAACCAAAATTTCCGCGATGGTTCCTGAAGTTTCAGCCTTGATCTCGTTCATCACTTTCATGGCTTCAATAATGCACACGGTTGTGTCGGGACCAACGCTGTCGCCCACTTTCACAAAAGAAGGACTGTCGGGAGAAGGGGCGGCGTAAAAGGTGCCCACCATAGGGGGACTTGATGACCGGGACCCTGTGGTTTTTCAGCCTCTTTTGGGGCTTCGGCTGTGGTCGGCGCGGGTGCGGCGGCTACTGGCTGTGCCTGGTATACCGGCGCGATCCCCGTGGCGATAACAGGATCGCCATTTTTCCTGCAAATGCGCAGCTTCAGGCCTTCTTCCTCGATCTCAAACTCAGTGAGATCAGCGCGTTTCATCATATCAACAACTTGCTTGATTGCTTTAAGGTCCAAGAGGCGTCCTCCAATTTGGGTTGATTTATAAAACCTTTACCCTAGGCACAGCTTGCCGCTGACTGCAATGCAAAAGAAATCTTGCCAATCCTGCGTGCCTTTGTCCCTCTGTCTCCCATGCAATTAACCTATAATAATCGTACCGCCCTTGTGACCGGAGCGGGCCGTGGCATTGGCAGGGCCATTGCCGAAACTTTGGCAGCAGCCGGTGTGAAAGTCGTCTGTGTGAGCAAAAATTTGGATAGTTGTCAGTCCGCTGCCGATGCGATCAAGGCTTCCGGCGGACAAGCCACTGCCATGGCTGTCGATGTTAGCGATCCCGCTGCCGTTGCTGCTGCCTCTGAGGAGATGCTGCGCGAATTCGGCACAATAGATATTCTGGTCAACAATGCTGGAATCACCCGCGACGGTCTCATCATGCGGATGAAGGATGATGATTGGAACATGGTTTTGCAGACCAACTTAAACAGCGCATTTTATTGGACCCGCGCCTTGGCTCAACCCATGGCTCGTCAGCGTTGGGGCAGAATAATTAACATAGCATCGGTTATCGGTCTCATGGGCAACGCCGGTCAGGCCAACTACAGTGCTGCCAAGGCCGGTTTGATGGGTTTTACCCGCAGTTTGGCCAGAGAATATGCCAAGCGCTCGGTTACGGCCAATGTGGTTGCCCCCGGTTTTATCCAAACCGACATGACTTCCGTACTGGATGAAAAAATCACGGCAGCCATTCTGCAGCAGATTCCCCTCAACAGGTTTGGCCAAGCCACGGATATCGCCAATATGGTCGCCTACCTTGCATCCGAACAATCAGGCTATATCACCGGTCAGACTTTTACGGTTGACGGCGGTATGGTCATGTGAGAGAACACCGATTTTAATTAACAGCCTAATTTACCCAGCAATCAAATGAGTGACAAAACCATCGAACAACGCGTTACAGACATCATCGTCAATCAGCTCAATGTGACTGAGGATCAGATCACCCCCGAAGCTTCCTTTCTTGAAGATTTGGGCGCTGACTCTCTTGACTTGGTCGAATTGATCATGGCTTTCGAAGAAGAGTTCAGCGATGAAATCAATGGCGAAATCCCTGAATCCGAGTCGGAAAACCTCAAAACTGTTGGCGCCGTTATCGAATACATCAAGGCCAAGGCAAACTCCTGATCCAACGGGTTTTGTCGACCGTTTCTTTCAGTCAATTTTCTTGAAGGCCTGCTCGTCAGGCCTTTTTTTTATCGTTATGACTCAGCCACCTCACAGTAAAAAACGTATCGTTGTCACTGGTATGGGACTTGTTTCCTCTCTCGGTAGCGATGTTCCCCACCTTTTGGCAGAATTTGCTGGCCGGCAACTCTGGTATTACCAAGGTCACCCTATTCGACACCACTGATTATCCGTGCAAAATTGGAGCTGAGGTACCCGACTTTGATCCCAACCAGTGGATGGATCCGAAGGATGCGCGGCGCAATGACCGCTACACCCAGTTTGCGGTGGCCGCATCACGGATGGCCGTTGAGGATAGTGGTATTAACAAGGTGGCGATAGATAAAACCCGGTTCGGTTGCATTATTGGCTCAGGTATAGGTGGCCTGGATACCATCGAGAAACAGACTTTCAAACTCTGGGAAAGCGGGCCGCGCAAAGTTTCTCCATTCATGATTCCCATGCTTATCAGCAATATGGCCAGCGGGGTTGTGGGGATTGAGCTCGGAGCAATGGGTCCCAACTATGGGATCGTAAGCGCGTGCGCATCCGCAAGCCATTCAATCGGCGATGCGATACGAATTTTGCGTGCAGGTGAGGCAGACATAATGGTTGCCGGCGGCAGTGAGGCCAGCATCACTCGGATTGGTTATGCTGGTTTTTGTAACATGAAAGCCATGGCCACTTCTTTTAACGAAGAACCTATGCGCGGCAGCAGGCCTTTTGATGCCAATCGCGACGGGTTTGTCATGGGTGAAGGCGCTGGAATCCTGGTGCTGGAAACTCTGGATCATGCCTTGGCCCGCGGTGCGCGTATTTATTGTGAATTGGCAGGACACGCAGCCACGTGCGATGCCTACCATATTACCTCCCCTGATCCAGAAGGTATGGGCTTAAGTCTCTGTCTGCGCAACGCCCTCGCCGACTCCGGATTGTCTGTGCCTGATATCGATTATATCAATGCACATGGCACATCCACTCCGTATAATGATCGCACCGAGACTATGGCTATCAAGAAAGTCTTTGGTGAACACGCAAACACGGTAAAAATCAGCTCAACTAAATCAATGACCGGTCATTTGCTGGGAGCGGCCGGTGGCATTGAGGCGATTGCTTGTATTCAGGCAATTCTAACCGGTAAAATACCGCCGACTATCAACTATGAGCACCCCGACCCCGATTGTGACCTGAATTATGTTCCCAATACGGCTATCGAACACACGGTTGATGTCGCGATGAGCAACAACCTGGGATTTGGCGGCCATAATGCCACTGTGGTATTCAAGCGTTACGTTTAAGGCGGGAAGTTTACTGCAGTTTAATCAATACCAACCACAATAGGTGCGCAGCTGGTGCTGGTATCCATGAGCGCCAGCCAACTCCCTGCCGGAACAGCTCACGTCCCCAGGCCATCGCGGCAACTATCGCGATAGAGGCTACCAGCCCATGTATAACAGTGGTATCCGATGCGCGCATGTACATTCCGGGGATTTTTAATCCTGCATCAATGATGTGCAGCATGAGGTGAATGCACATACAACCAGCTCTCTGAAAGAGCAATTCCGCGCCAGCAAGTCCTGTCAGTGAAACCAGTGTTGCCAACATCGCCGCACTCACTGCTAGCAATGCCAGCAGGACAAGGACGATGTTGATCAATACTCCGCCAGGTGAGTAGACTCCAAAGTAGGTATAGATCAAGGGACTGCTAACCAAAAATGCAGTCATACTAATAAGGAAACTATCGCGTATATGACCCGACAAGTCATTCAATGGCAACGACCTTTGGCAAGCATTGATCAGTGGGACCGCATAGAGAATCAGGGCTGCCACAACTATGTATGACAACTGGAATCCCAGTTCCAGAATCTGCTGGGGTTGCCAAATGATGACGATAAGTGCAGCAACACTCAGTGTGGCCAGGGGCGAATTTTGCCGCAAAACAGATTTGGCCAACCAAAACAGCGATATCATTATCCAGGCACGTACCGCTGATGCTGGCGAGCCCGTAATCTGTACATAAAATCCGACCCAACACATGCCGCATAAAAAAGTGAGGCCAACCCTGTATTCTCAGGATCGTGAGCAGTCCATACACCAAAGAAGCCACTATGCCCACATGTAGTCCGCTGATGGCAAATAAATGCATGGTTCCACTCAACAGGAATCTTTCGCGATCTTCAGATTCCAATAGCGAGCGTTGTCCCAGCACCATCGCAGCCAGAATACGCGCCTCCCGCAATTCAGGTGTTGGTCCGAGCAGTGTTTTTAACACCCCGTCATGAGCGCGCATAACCAGTTCAAATACCTGACTTCCAGTATCAATCTTTTGTACCTGCACATGACTCAATCTGGCACTGATTCCATTTCTCTTCTGGCGCTGTTCCCAGTGATTGCGGTAGTGTTTTGACGGAATTCCGTGCCATACTGCTCGATCTGCAGTCGGGTTCCTTTGCGCCAGTTGATGCGGTCTATCTGCGCCTGACCAACTGCCAATTGTACCTTTTTACCTTCCCATTCAG
>JAJOKB010000047.1 GCA_021208135.1 Verrucomicrobiota bacterium
ATCCAACACGATGATTTTGATTTTGGAGTCGCGGTTTCCCTGGCCAATGACGCTTTGGACACTGCTGTTGATCGAGTGTGCCAATCAATTGAGCTGGCAGGCTTTCGCCGAGGCTTATGACGATGCGGTGCGCAAGGTGCGCTCAGGCATACCCACATCAAAAGCCTGTACACCACTCATTCTCACCAGCATGGGCGGCTTTAATGTACGCGATGCGCTCCAGTGGTTGTTCCCCCGGCCATTGGCACTTTATTCATTGGTGAGGCCCATTGGGATTTGGATGCAGATGGCACCCCGGTTGAAAAGGTCAACCTGTGCCTGACATTCGATCACCGCTGGCTCAATGGCGTGGCCGGAGCGCAGTTTCTCAGTGACGTCAGGACTGAAATTGAAAAAGTTTCTCTTCGCTAGGTTTGAAAGCATTTTCTCGGAAGACACGAGTATCTACTAAGTCGATTATATCTTTACGGCGATGTTGCAAAACATCGATGGAGGCGATTATGCTGTCAGTATGGATCGAATCGCGATAGTTGGCAGTGGGATTGCAGGCATGTCATGTGCCTATCTTCTGCATGGTCACGCGGATATTGTCATATTTGAAAGGATGATTGGATCGGTGGACACGCCAACACAGTCAATGTGCGTTATCAAGGCGAGGAGGTGGCTTTTGACAGTGGTTTCATGGTTTACAATGAAGTCACTTATCCCCGGTTAACGGCGTTGTTCAGTAAGCTCAAGGTTCCGGTCATGAACACCGACATGAGTTTTGGTGTCCAGCACGTTCCTGATCGATTGGAGTTTTGCGGCTCTAATCTGAACACCTTGTTCGCGCAGCGCAGGAATTTATTTCGCACGGACTTTTGGCGCATGTTGCTGGATGTGATGCGCTTTAACAAGGAGGCAAACCAATATCTGGATGCCGGAGCTGCTCCACAGCCCCTGCACGATTTTCTTGTCAGCGGTGGTTATGGAGCTGCGTTTATGGAGAACTATCTTCTCCCAATGACTTCGGCCATCTGGTCAACACCTCCAGATGATATGTTGAAGTTTCCAGCGCAGGCGCTGCTTAATTTCATGCGCAATCACGGTTTGCTCGGTGTCAGCACCCACCATCAATGGAAAACCGTGCGCGGGGGGAGTGCTCAATATCGAGATCGTTTGATCGCGCCGTTTCGCGATTCCTTCCGCATCGCTTGTCCGGTTGTGGCCGTGGTGCCGCGTACCCATGGCGTGACGGTCAGAGATGCTGCAGGCAAGGAGCATAACTTTGACAAGGTGGTCATTGCCGCCCATGCCGACGAAGCCCTTGAATTGTTACCTAACCCCAGCCACCTGCAGCGGGAGTTATTGGGATCCTTCCAATATTCGCGCAATTTGATCACGGTGCACACCGACTCCTCAGTCATGCCGCGCAACCGGAGGGCGTGGGCGTCCTGGAATTACCGGATGGACCGAGGTTCTCACGGCAGCATCCTTTCCAGTACTCATTACTGGATGAACAATCTCCAGGGATTAACCAGCCAGCATCCCTATTTTGTCAGCGTCAATGCGGGTGCATTGGTGGATTCGTCCAGAATCTTGCGTCGTTTCAATTACGCTCATCCCACTTTTGATTCCCATGCCATTGCCGCGCAGGAAAAGTTGCCGCAACTCAACGATGGCAAAGATTCCATATTTTTCTGTGGCAGTTACTTCCGGTATGGATTTCATGAGGATGCGCTCATGGCCGGAATGCAAGCGGCGGATGCCATCCTACAGAAACCAGTAAGTCATGCGATCCTGCCTGTTTGATTGCCACGTTTTGCATCGGCGCACTGAACCGAAGCGTTACCAGTTCACCAACAGGATGTTTATGTTCAGCCTGGATCTGGCTGAATTGGATGTGGTCACTGAACAGATCCCATTGATCAGTCACAACAAACGCAACATCTACAGCTTCCGCGATACCGATCATCTCTACCTTGGGAAGCAAACACTGCAGGCCAACCTGATTGAATATTTGCATCAAGCAGGTGTCTCAACCCAGCCGCATCGCATCGAACTGATTACCCAATTGCGTTGTTTTGGCTATGTTTTTAATCCGGTAAGTTTTTTTTGTTTGCCGGGACATCAACGACGAGGCCTTTGCCATGGTCGCTGAGGTGCACAATACCTTCGGCGAATTAAAACCATTTTTGGTGGTGCGTGGGGAGGGGACTGAGGGTCTGTTTAGCGCTGATTTCGACAAACATTTCTACATTTCTCCATTCAGTGGATTGGACCACCGGTTGGAACTAAAATTGCACGTGCCTGCCGACAAGTTGGCTATGTATGTCCGCTGTCGTCAGCACGACGCTGAAAGTCCCTTCCTGTTTGCTTCCATAACCGGTAGGAGAGTGCCCTTAACAACTGCACAACTGGCGATTTTCAGTTTGAAGTTTCCCCTCATAACCTTGAAAGTTATGGTAATGATTCACTGGCATGCGTTCCGTCTTTACCGTCTAGGCCTGCCGTTCTACCGCAAACAGGAAAATTCGCAGCTTCAGCAAGGAATTTATCCCAAATCTCACCAGCTTAAGTAGATTATCTTTTCATGTCTTCAAAACAAACCTTAGCGTTTCCCGTGGCTGAATACCCTGAAGTGCCTGCCAAATCCGCTTCTTTTGCCCGACGAATTATTCTGGGTCTGTTGCGTGACTTTACCAAAGGGAGGTTGGAATTCACTTTACCCGATGGTCATGTGTTGGTCTTTGGGGATCCTAATCTACAGGCTGTTGATGTTGCCCGCATCACTATTCACCGCGAGCGATTCTTTCGTCACGTGTTGTTTTATGGAGATATAGGTTTTGGAGAATGCTTTATGGATGGCGATTGGAGCAGCGATGACGTACCTGCAGTCTTGGCTTTCTTCCTGCAAAATATTGAGCAGACTCCAGGTCTGGCTGGCAGTCGCCGACGTGAGTGGTTGGTCAACATCCTTAAATGGGCCAACAGGCTGGGCCACGTATTTCGGCGCAACACCAAATCCAACAGTTGCCGCAACATTCAGGAACATTACGATCTCAGTAACGAATTTTATGCCATGTGGCTGGACGCCACCTGGACTTATTCCAGCGCCTATTTTCAAAGCCCGTCGGAATCTCTGGAACAAGCGCAGAATAACAAATACCGGCAGTTGTGTGAAAAGCTTCATCTCAAGCCGGGTATGGAGGTTTTGGAAATCGGGTGTGGGTGGGGTGGTTTTGCCATATTCGCTGCCCGCCATTTTGGCGTCAAGGTCACCGGATTGACAATTTCCAATGAACAGTTGGCAAAGGCCCGGGCGCGTGTCGCTGAAGCTGGTTTGGACGATCAGATTCAAATCCTGTTCCGCGACTATCGAGATATGACTGGCACTTTTGATGCCATTGTATCCATCGAAATGCTGGAAGCTGTGGGGCATGCCTTTTTAAGGGATTATTTTGCCCAGTGTCACAATTTGCTGAAGCCGCAGGGTGTACTCGGCTTACAAGTGATTGTCACACCCGACAATCGGTACGAATACGGCCGCAAGTCTGTCGATTGGATTCAGAAACATATTTTCCCCGGAGGTCAGTTGCCTTCGCTCACTGCCATCCAGCAGGCTATCAATCGCACTGGAGACATGTATTTGCAGCATTTGGAAAGTTTCGGTCTGCATTATGCAGAAACCCTCCGGCGCTGGCGGGAGACCTTCAACTCGCGCTTGGATGATGTTTTGCAACAGGGTTTTGATCAGCGCTTCGTGAGAAAGTGGAATTACTACTTGTGCTATTGTGAGGCGGCCTTTCAGCAAAGAAACATTAACGTCGCTCAGATGGTGTTTACCCGACCTAACAATGTCCGCTACATGATTCCAACCGAGGCCTCAGGTCTTGGAGTCAAGAACTGACGGTGGTGAAGTTCCAGTCGCTGCTATTGCGGCGTCTCAAAATAGTTCCCGACTTACACCATAGGAGCGTTGCCAAGATGTACAATCCTGTACACAGTGCCGACATATGAAAGTCACAAGATTTGCTGCCTCTTTTCTGGTACTCGCCATTGCTGTTGTCGTTTCTGGTTGTCAAACCGGCCCCAAGCTGATCCCGCGATCCCTCTTGAATGAGCAATCCGCTGCTGCATTTCAACAAATGAAGCAGCAGACTCCAGTCTCCCGTGATCAGGCTGCCATTGCCAGAGTGGAAAGAATTGGCGAAAGGGTGGCAGATGTTGTGCGCGCCGAGCGTCCTGATATCCAGTGGCATTTTGTGTTATTTGAAGACCCTGCGGTGAATGCCTTTGCTTTGCCAGGTGGCCAGGTCGGTGTTTATCGGGGATTGCTGGATATTGTCGATTCTGATGACGAGTTGGCTATTGTCATTGGACATGAAATTGCGCACATCATGCTCGAGCACGGCAATCAGCGCATGTCGGCGGAAGTTTTGCGTGCCAGTGCCGGACTGGCACTGGCGTACAGCGTTCGCAATCGTGAGCAACAGGAGCAGGTTCTGTGGATGGCTGCCTTTGGCTTGGGCTCCCAAGTGGGCATTTTGCTGCCATACAGCCGGCGTCACGAGTATGAGGCGGATCAATACGGTTTGTTTTATGCCGCCCGTGCAGGATATGACCCCCGCGCAGCCATTACTTTCTGGGAAAAAAATGACGGCTTTGGCTGGCGGCGGAACTGTGCCCAGTTTTTGTCGACCACCCAATCACGGCAATCGTATCCAACGCCTGCAACAGGACATGCCTCAAGCCTTGCAATATTATTACGCAACAAGAGGGCAGTAGTTTCGGTTTACCTCTGCGATGTCTCTTATCAACAGCTTGCTGCAGAAATTGCAGCGTCATCCCAAACGCATTGTTTTTCCGGAAGGCGCAGATCCGCGCATCATTCAGGCCGCAAGGCTGTTTGCCACCCGCAAATTGGGTGTGCCGGTATTGTTAGGCGATCGCCAAATTATCAAGACTGCTGCGGAAAGTTTGCACATTCGTCTGGAAGGTATTCGCATTCTTGAGCCCGAGCGCAGTGATGATATGGATTTATTCCTGCCCATGCTGGACTCTCTGCCCAGATTCAGTCAGTTGACTGTTGATCAAAAACGCTCGCTTTTGCTCGATAAGGATTACTTTGCGGCGTTCATGCTTGCCTCAGGTCGGGTGGACGCTCTGGTATCCGGTGCCACCCATCATTCTTCTACGGGCCTTAGAGCGCTATTTCGGGTCATACCGCTTCAGGAGGGTGTGACTTCGGCGTCCTCAATGCTGATCCTCGATCAGGAAAATTCGGCTCTGGGTGTGAATGGGGTACTTTTTTTTGGCGGACTGCGGAGTGATTCCAGAGCCGACTGCGCAGCAACTGGCCAATATTGCGGTGAGTACCGCAACCATTGCCCGTCACTTGACCGACGTACAACCCAAGGTGGCATTGCTCAGCTTTACCTCGCGTGGCGGGGCTCCCAAACACCCCTCCATCGAGCGCATAAGGCAGGCGCGGCAGATTGCAATCGACTTGGCCAAACAGCGTGGACTGGACATGGAAATAGACGGTGAGTTGCAATTGGATGCTGCTTTGAGCGCAGCTGTTGCCAAGCAAAAGCAGATTGTGGACAGTCCAGTAGCCGGAGCCGCCAATGTACTGGTGTTTCCCGATCTGAATTCAGGCAACATTGCCGCCAAGATGATTCAGGTAGTGGCTGGTACCCGCAGTTATGGGCAGATACTGACCGGATTGACCAAGCCTTGTGCTGAAATCAGTCGCGGTGCACATGCGCACGATGTTTTTGGAACTGCTGTTATCACTTGTATTCAAGCCATAGATCGGCAATTTTTATTTAGTCCGGAGCCCGCTAACCAAACCAACGATGGCATCTAAACTGACCAAGTTTCCGCTGGATGAATCCCGCACACTTTTGACCAAGCCTGAAAACACCAGCATCCCGCGTGTTTTTGTTGCGGCAACCCGGCAAAATGACGGCAAAACCACTACCTGTCTTGGGTTGTATGCCGCCTTGCAAGCACATCTCAAAGACATAGGTTATATCAAACCGATCGGCCAGCGCTTCATCGATATGGAGGGCCTGAAAATTGACGAAGACACTTGGTTGCTGGATAGCGTATTCAAGTTCGACGTGCCCATTGAAGCCATGAGTCCTGTCGCCATCGATCCTTCGTTCACCCGCAGGTTTTTGGATGATCCCGCAGGCACCCATCCGCTGTTGATGGATAAAATTGCCCGCGCATTTGACCGCTCAACCTTTGGCAAGAAAGCGGTCATCATCGAGGGATCCGGCCACGCCGGCGTAGGTTCGGTATGTGACCTTTCTAACGCGCAAGTAGCTCGTCTGCTGCGCGCTAAAGCCATTATTGTTTCCAGCGGTGGCATCGGCAAACCGGTCGATGAAATAGCTCTTAATAAATCCTTGTTCGACAAGTTTGGCGTCGAGGTGCTGGGTGCTATCATCAATAAAGTGCAGCCTGAGCGTTTTGATGTCATCAATAATTACACGCGCAAGGGACTCGAGCGGCTCGGTATTCCTTTATTGGCTATACTTCCAGAGGTGCGCGAACTGGCTGCGCCCAATTTACAGCAAATTGTCGAGGAACTGGGCGGTCGTTGGATCAATGGCCGTGATCACGGACGACAGGAGCGCATTCACCGTATCGTTGTCGGGGCGATGACTGCCCGTGGAGTGTTGGATTATTTCCAACCCGGCGTTTTGATCATCACCCCAGGCGACCGTGAGGATGTTTTGGTGTCGGCTATCGCAGCCAGTGGAGTTTCCGGACGCCGGATTTTGTCGGGTATCGTGTTGACAACCAATATTTTGCCACATCCCCGATTGATGGATATGCTGGCACAAACCAACATCCCAGTGGTTTTGAGCAATGAAGATAGCTATACGGTGGCTTCCAAGATCCACTCCATGACCGTCAAAACCCAACCTCAGGACACCGATAAAATCCCCCTGATCACACGCCTGGTATCTGAAAATCTCAATACTGAAGCGCTGATTCCGCGCCTCACTCCCTTGGCTTGAAATGGCCAAAGCCTTGTTGCAACCCCTGCCGCCGGGAGCAGATGATGATGCCTTGCTGGAAGCTTTTCTCGATTATGTCAGCGCCAAGGGTTTATCTCTGTATCCCGCTCAGGAACAGGCGATTCTGGAGCTATTGGAGGGAAACAATGTCATCCTGAAAACCCCCACCGGTTCAGGCAAATCCCTGGTTGCCGCCGCCCTCCACTTTTTTGGTCTCTGCCGTGGTCGGCGCTCGGTTTATACGTGTCCGATCAAGGCACTGGTGAATGAGAAATTTTTGTCGCTGTGCAAGGAGTTTGGACCGGACTATGTGGGCATGTCCACCGGTGATGCCACTGTCAATGCCCGCGCTCCGATTCTGTGTTGCACCGCTGAAGTCCTTGCCAATATGGCCTTGCGCCAGGGCAAACTCACTCCGGTACACGATGTGATCATGGATGAGTTTCACTACTATAGTGACCGCGACCGGGGCGTCTCATGGCAGATCCCTCTGCTCACCATGCCTCAATCACGGTTTCTGCTTATTTCGGCAACATTAGGGCACACTGCCACTTTTGAGAGCGGCCTTACCGCGCTCACGGGTCTTCCCTCAGTCACAGTTGCCTCAAGCGATCGTCCGGTACCTCTGGATTACAGTTATGTTGAGGATGCGCTCGAAGAATTGCTGCCAGCTTTGGCCTCCCAACAAAAATTGCCCGCTTATTTGGTCCATTTCACCCAACGCGCCGCTACCGATACCGCGCAAAAGTTGCTCAGCATAGATTTCTGCAGCAAAGCTGAAAAGGAACGCCTGACCGAGGTTCTGGCTGCTGAAAGTTTCAAAAGTCCGTTCGGCAAGGAAATCAAAAAGTACTTGCGCCATGGCGTCGGCGTCCACCACGCCGGCCTGCTCCCCAGATACAGGATTTTGGTCGAGAAATTGGCGCAACACAATTTACTGAAAGTTATCTGTGGAACCGACACGCTCGGAGTGGGGGTCAATGTCCCCATTCGCACCGTGGTGTTTACCGGCTTATGCAAGTACGATGGCGATAAGGTTAAAATTCTGCCGGTGCGCGATTTTCATCAGATTGCGGGTAGGGCAGGGCGCAAAGGATTTGACGATGAGGGCTTCGTCATTGCCCAGGCACCCGAACATGTCATTGAAAATCGTAAACAGGAACGAAAGGCTGCTGCCAATCCAGCCAAAGCCAAAAAACTGGTCAAGCGCAAGCCGCCCGAAAAGGGCTATGTACATTGGGATGACAAAACCTTTGAGCGGTTGATCTCGGCTCCGCCCGAGGAGTTGGTGAGTTCCTTTAACGTGGGACATGGCATGTTGCTCAACGTGTTGAGTCGCGAGACCGAAGATGGCTGCACCGCCATGCGCCAGTTAATCCGCACCTGTCATGAGTCCCCTCAATCCAAACTGACACTGCGCCGCCGCTCCTTTTCCTTGCTGCGCTCCATGCTTGACCAAGGTATTGTTCAGTGGTTGCCCAACCGCGATGCTTATGGCCGCAAGCTTAGGGTCAATGTCGATTTACAGGATGATTTTTCCCTCAATCATGCGCTCTCCCTGTATTTGGTTGATACTGTTACCCGTCTGGATCGGGAGGATCCCGAATACGCCTTGCGGGTCCTGACTCTGGTCGAATCCGTGTTGGAAAATCCGGATGTCATTTTGCGTCGACAAGTGGATAAATTGAAGGAACGCAAGGTGGCTGAACTCAAGGAACAGGGCGTTCAATTCGAGGACAGGATGGAACAGTTGCTGCAGATCGAACATCCGAAACCGGATCGCGATTTCATCTACAACACTTTTAATGAGTTTGCCGCACGGCATCCGTGGGTTGGGAAAGACAATATTCAGCCTAAATCCATCGCCCGCGAAATGTTTGAGCGCTACATGAGCTTTAGCGATTATGTACGCATGTATCAATTGCAGCGTGCCGAAGGGTTGCTTCTGCGCCACTTAACCGGCACCTACAAAACTTTGGTACAAACCGTCCCGGAGGCTGTCAGAACGAAGAAGTGCAGGAAATCGCACTCTACTTGGAACAGTTGGTGCGCGGAACCGACTCTTCGTTGCTCGATGAGTGGGAACAATTGCGCAATCCAGACTATGTCAAGGTAGAAGCCGATGAACTGCCAGTGCTCAAGTCCCACCGTCCGCAGTTTCTGGATCCGGTTCGGCGCAAGGATGAGGTCATGCGGTTGCTGCGCGATGGCGTATTTACTTTTCTGCGCAGTTTGGCTCAGGAGCACTATACAGACGCCGCAGGTTTACTTGCCGAATGGGCCGGACGCCCCTTTGAGGATGGCGCTCCTCCTCCGGTCGTTTGTCCCGACCCGGATGCTGTCAATGAGGGCGCGGCATCTTCCCCTGGCACGCCGACCAATTGCGCAGCAGGCTGAGTGCTACTACGACACTCACGCCGGTATCCGGCTCGACCCCGCTGCCAGGGCTAAACATCATACCGAACTCCAACAGGATCCTCTCTCCGGGGATTGGCTTTTGACCCAAACTTTGGTCGACCGCGACGAATTGAATGACTGGCAGTTGCTGTGGATGGTCCAGTTTGACGGCCAAACCTTCTCCATGCATCTGAGGGATTTCGGTCCGGTTAGCTTTTAGCAGGGTTTGTTTTCTGGATCAGGGTTGACACTGGCAATAGGCTCAATTGAGCTAACCATTCCCTGTATTACCTAACCCAATGAACTACGCTAAAATCGATCGCGCCGTACTCACACGGCATCCCTCAAACCCGGTTTTGTCCGCTGAACACTTCCAGCAACAGCTGGGAATCAAAATGCGCGCCGTGTATAACTCAGCTGCAATCAAATTGCAGAATGGCAAGTATGTCATGCTTTGCCGCACCAACCAGCTGAATCACCTCACTCTTTTGTGGGGCGCAGATAGCGATGATGGTGTCAACTGGCAGCTCCGTCCTGAGCCTTTCGCCATGCCGGAAGATGACCTCTGGAAACGGGTCACCCGCTCCGTGTACTACGATCCACGCATCACCTATATCGACGGTCAATATGTCGTTCTCATCGCTTGCGAAGGCGACCAGAACTGCCGCGTGGCCATGTTCCGCTCAACCGATGATTTGCAATCCTTGCAATTCATTAACTATATCAATGCTCCGGATAACCGCAATATGGTTATCTTTCCGGAGAAATCCGCCGACGGTCGCTACCTCCGCCTGGAACGTCCTTCCATCCCTGCACAGGGTGGCAAAGGCAGTATCTGGCTCAGCCACTCCCCGGATTTAATTCACTGGGGCGATTCCTACGAGGTGCTCAAGACCTCCCAATTGTGGAACTTCGCCATCTCAGGTCTCGGCCCCTCCACCGTTCCCTACAAAACAAGTGAGGGCTGGTTGATTATCTTCCACGCCATTATGAACAACTGCACCACCCGCGAATACAGCGTCGGCGCAGCTCTGCTCGACCTGGAAAAACCCTGGATCGTCCGCCACGTCGCCAAACACCCCATTCTCTTCCCGGAAGCCCCTTACGAAATGCAGGGTCTCGTTGAACACGTTTGCTTCCCTTGCGCCAAAATCGTCGAGCCCAATGGCGAGGTCAAAATCTATTACGGCGGCGCTGATACCGTTCAGTGCGTCGCCATGGGCAAACTGGATGATATCATCCACGCTTGTAAACATTGGTAATTCTTGCTTGATAACCGTGTTAAGTTATGGCTCATGTGATTGTCATGAGCCTTTCTTTAACTGCGTTATATGAGTTGGTTTTTCCGTGTCATTGTGAAGCCTGCGGAGGGTTGCCGGAAAGCGGACAATACCGTTTTCTGTGCGGCTCCTGCGCTGGGCGCATGATCTGGGTTGGCGAGGAATATTGCCGCAGTTGTGGTTATCCTTATGCTGGTGGCGTGGGTGCAGCGCGCCGATGTGTGAAGTGCGATGAATTGCAACCGGTATTTTCAGCTGGCCGCAGTTTGTTGTTGCATCAGGGTCCCGGGGGAGCGCTGGTGCGGGCGCTGAAATACAGACGTGCGCTGCATTTGCGTGAGGATTTGGCGCGCATCGTTCGACACGTTTCCGGATTGGCTGATTATGTGGCCTCCAGTGTCTTGGTTCCAGTGCCTCTGTATGGATTGCGACAGCGGGAGCGGGGGTTCAATCAGGCGCAGGTTTTGGCCGAAGTGATAGCGGGCAGTTTCGCGGGTCTGACAGTGGAGGAATTATTGGTGCGTGTGCGCGCTACTTCCACTCAGACGCGGCTGACACGGGAGGATCGGCAGGCCAACGTTAAAAAAAGCTTTTGCCATGAGGGACAATGCTCGCGTAGAAAGGTCAGTTAAATATATTATTGTGGATGATGTTTATACAACCGGAGCGACCTTGAATGCCTGTGCTGAGGTGTTGAGCCGAGCAGGAGCACAGGACATCCGGGTGTTGACCTTAGCCCACGGTTAAGATGTCTGAATTCCAAAGAAATCAACTATGCCATTTTTTTCCAAACCGAAGTATTCGACCGTCGTAGCGCCGAAAAAGAAGGACATTCCGAAAGACTTGTACGTACGCTGTCCCAAGTCGGGCGAGTTAATCTACAACAAAGAGTTGGAGAAGAACTTTATGGTGGTGCCCAAGAGCGGTTATCATTTTCCTATGACGGCTGCCCAGCGCATTGAGATGCTGGCGGATCCCGGTAGTTGGGAAGAGTGGGATGCCGATATGGAAGCCGTCGATGCGTTGAATTTTACTGACACCAAGGCCTATGCTGACCGATTGCAGGATTACAAAGCGAAGACTGGCCTGAAGGATGCGGTTGTCAGTGGCAAGTGTACTATGGAAAGTATGCCCGTGGCATTGGCGGTGATGGATTTCCGCTTTGGCGGTGCATCCATGGGTGCTGTGGTGGGGGAAAAGATAGCGCGTGCCGTTGAGCGCGCCATTGAACTGAAAGCGGCAGTTATTATTGTGAGCGCCTCTGGTGGCGCGCGTATGCAGGAGGGGGTCATCAGTTTGATGCAGATGGCGAAAACGAGTGCCGCATTGGCGCGATTGTCTGCAGCGGGCTTGCCTTACATATCGGTTTTGACCCATCCGACCACGGGTGGGGTGACTGCAAGTTACGCAACTTTAGGCGATGTAATCATCGCCGAGCCTGAAGCTTTGATTTGTTTTGCGGGTCCCCGTGTCATCAAAGAAGGCACAAATCAGGAGTTGCCCGAAGGCTTTCAAAAAGTCAGAATTTTTGCTCAAGCATGGATTGATTGACCAGATTGTACCGCGTCCGCAGATGCGTGCGCGCATCGTGCATTTTCTGCGAGCCATGCATCCCGCAGCCCGCAGTTTGTCCTGATGAGTATGATGGGTCCGGATGATTATCCTGCGGTAAAGCGATATCTTTACAGTCTCAAAAACCGCGGTGCGCGCTATGGCATAGAGCGCATGGAAGTGTTGGTGCGTGAGTTGGGACATCCTGAGCGACGCTTCCCGATTATTCATATTGCTGGCACCAATGGCAAGGGTTCCACTACGGCGATTCTGGAGAGTATCTATCGCGCTGCCGGACTGCGTACCGGTATGTTTACTTCTCCCCACTTGGTGTATCAAGGGGAACGGGTTCAAGTGAACAGAAACATTCTGAGCCACGATGCGATTGTCAGCTACACGGCCCGGATCCGTGCAGCAGGCGAATCGATTGCCCGGGTGGATGCTGAATTGTTTCCTAGTTTTTTTGAGTTCATGACGGCCATGGCCTTCATGCGGTTTGCCGATGAAGCCGTTGACATCGGCATAATTGAGACTGGCCTTGGTGGGCGTTTGGATGCAACCAACGTCGTATGTCCGGAGGTCAGTGTCATCACCTCGATCGGGTTTGACCACTGCGATATTCTGGGCGACACGTTGGCCAAAATTGCAACTGAAAAGGCTGGAATCATAAAGCCTGGTAAGCCGGTTGTCATTGGTTGGTTGCCGCCGGAGGCAGAGGCTGTGATTCGTGCCCGTGCGCAGGCATTGGGTTGTGCGGTTCATTCGGTCAAAGAACGTTTTGGAGAGGATCTGCAATCGTATCCGGTTCCGGCCTTGGAGGGAGATTATCAGCGCATGAATGCAGCCACAGCGTTGACGACCATTGAGGTCTTGGCGGCAAAGTTCAACGTGTCGCAACAGGCTATAAATGTCGGCTTGGCAAATGTCCGCTGGCCAGGGCGTTGGGAGCATCATGCGCTTGCCGATCGTGAAATTATTCTGGACGCGACCCACAACAGCGAGGGTGTGGTCTGGCTGGAACGGAATCTACGTGCTCTGGTTGAGCATAAAGGCTACCGTCCGGTAATTGTGACCGGAACCTTGGGAATGATGCGCGCTCAGGCCATTATGCCAGTGCTGGCAAAATACGCCCGCGAAATCATCTTGCTCCAGCCCCGTCAGCCCCGCGCCTGCAGTTTTGCTGAGCTACGCAGTTGTATTCCAGCGGATTTTGCTGGCAAAATTCAGGATTGTGACCTGAAACAGATATTTCCACGGCCTGGTGTGTGTACCGTGGGTCTCCCTGGAGATACTATTGTAGCCACAGGATCCATTTATTTACTGGGCGAAATCATGGAGGCGGTTTATCACGAATCGCCGATTGCCGAGTACGTTTTGCAAGACTGACAACAATGCCAAAAAGAAAAGGAAAGTTCGCGCTCTTATACCGCTTCACCGATTGGTTGCTGGGGCACCCTTCACGTATTTTTGAGGTTTTCCTCGCTCTGGTATTAAGTTATCTGGCAGCTGGTGCTGTCTTTCATTTCGGTGGGTTGCAGTCTTACGGCACCTGGTTTCCACAGGTTATCAATGGTCTGGTGGCTGCCACGTTATTATTTCTAGCCGTGATTTGGTTGCGCAAAGAGCCCTTGCCCATCTATTGGCAGCTCTGCTTGCCGCTGCCCTTTTTGTTGTGGGCGACCGCCTCACTCCTGTTCGGTAATGGTTCACCCTGGGCGGGGGGGGCAACAGTTGGGCTATTACTGGGCACTTTACCTAATGTTCATTTTCGCTGTCTGCGGATTAAGAGCCCGAGGGCATTGGTACCTGATCTTTTGGGTGGTGCAGGCGGCTTGGCTGTGGGCCCTCACCACAGCATTTTTTCAATTCTATTTTCGGCCAGACTGGTTACCGTTGGCAGCAGTTGAAACGACTGTTTCCTGGGATGGAAGAGGATCCGGTATTCTCGGCGATCCCAATCTCTTTGCGGTGGCGATGCTGTTTATGTTCGTCAGCAATCTTTACCTCGCGATGGTCAAACGTTTTTCGGGGTATCTGCGCGTCATATGTGCCTTTCTGGCACTGGTCGCGGTCATGGGTATAGTCGTTTCCGGGGACCGAACGGTGCTCATTTTGTTCCTTCTGTTCTCAGTTCTGGTTCCATGGATCACTGTTGAACGTTGGAAATTTAAACTCAAGCGAGCCGCTTGGCTCATGCTGGCGCTTTTAGGGTTTGCCGGCTTACTGTGGCTAACGGCCGATCTATACACTGTGCGCCCAAGGCTGCACGATTTGATCACTGGAGATCCCTTGCCTGAGCGATCTGTCAGCGAAGGCATTGGTTTGCGTATGCTTGCAGCCGCCCCTGTTTCCGGACAGGGAATAGGTGCGCTGGTAGATTACGGTGAAACCTTCCGATCCGAGGTGCCTGTCACCCGTCGCGAGTGGCGCGCTGCTCCTTCCTGGATCAAGATCGCCTCCGAATTAGGTATACTTGGCTTGCTTTTGGCCACCATCCCCATGCTGCTGTTGTGGATACAGGGAGTCTTTACCTGGAGAAGAACCAGCTGGAATCATGGTAACCGCGAAGCGGATTTTCGCAATCAGCCCTTGAAGGAAGAGGCAGTCAAAACTCAACCTGCTGAAACCGGCAGACGCAGGCGCAGAAAGAAAATCCGCAAGAGCAAGCCAGTCGAACCTTTGTCTGGAGAAAAAGTGCTCAGGGGCGCTGGACTATTGGCCTTGACCGTAGCGTTATTCACCTTTTGGCGCTTTCCTTTGCTGAGTATTCCTTGGCTAATGATGCCTCTGGTTTTCGCTTGTGCTTTCATGGTGCGCATGGGTTTTGATGCATTGCCGATTGGTAGCAAAAGCCTGCTGGCAAAGTCTTCCTGGTCGTTGGTCGTTTTGCTGCCCATGCTGGTCCTATTCGTGTTTTGGCGTCCAGCGGTAAAGGCGCAGGCAGATTTGCACTATGGTCAATTCCTCTTTTCCGCATCCGTGGTGTTGCGCGATCAGAATCCCGGTCGTGAACCTTTGGCTGAGGCTGTTGAACTACTCGACCGCGCTGGACAATGGACACCAAACAATGCCTTGCTGCTGGCCACATTGGTGCGGGCTCAGGTTGCTGAGTACCGGTTGGATGGCATAGTCACCGAAACCCATCTGGGCACGACCGAGGCTATGGCCCGGCGCGCTGTCGAGG
>JAJOKB010000033.1 GCA_021208135.1 Verrucomicrobiota bacterium
CCGTGCTGCCGTCAACAACCTCCAGTGATTGCCAGTTCAGACACTGAACAACGGCTTCGGGCAACAACTGGGGCAACCATTCCCGCGCCCGCACAGGCTCACCAAAAGCAGAGACAAAAAATGCATCGTGAGGAGAGTTGGCCAAATGAGAATCTTTCATGAGCGCAAGGCTTTGTAGAAAAGCGTTACTGTCAAGCTGTAAATAGCTTAAAAAAGAATAGCTATTTAGGGGGGATAGAGCGCGGGTTTCAATCCACGAACGGGGTTGGCTGACGGTTTAATTCGCGGATTGAAAGCGCCAAAACCGGACAGTCGCCAAATATCGGTTTTCAGTCAGGACAATTGTTTGTATCTGGAGCTGGATCTGGAGGATGGTCGGGATTGGGATGGGCTGTGGGCAGTGGAGCAGCAGGTGGAGCTGTGCTGGGTGGAGGACGAGGTGCGCTATGGGGAGCCTTGACAGCAGGAGTGGCGTATGGCATAGGACAGTTATTTGCGGAAGGAGGAAGATTGGCAGGAGCGTTGAAAGATTATGTGGAAGAGGCGCGTGCACTAGCGCACGGATTGAGCGGAGGCGCTTTGGCAGAGGCACAGGGTGGCAAGTTCAGTGCGGGCTTTTTAGCCGGATTTTCCAGTCAATATGCCTCGCATCGCTTCGGAAACTCGTCATCGCAAATGGGCCGAATCATCCGCTCATCGATCATCGGCGGCACAGCCTCCAGACTAGGCGGTGGCAGATTCGAAAGCGGCGCTGTCACCAGCGCATTCCAAACTCTATTCAATCAATTCGCCCACGGCGTTTCAGAGCGTGTGGCCCAAAGTGGGGAGCCGAGTCGTTCGGATTATAAGCTGCTTAATCCTGGAGATGAGGCTGCGCTTGATGGGTTGCTTACCAATCCGGATGCTGTTGATGGTCTCGGAAGATTATATCTTCTCAACCGGGCACATGGCAGATCTGGAAATCTAGTAACTGAGTATGCGGGAACGTTTTATTCAACGGATCCAGCGTATGCAAATGAGCTTTCTAATACCACAGTAAATTTGCCGGGGAGATTAGATGGTTCAGTGCAGCCTCAAATCACTAGATCACGGATGGATAATGTTATTGGCGTTGCTCACACTCATTGGGGCGATCAACTTCCGACCTGGCCCGCCGATTTTGCATATATGCGTCCGGAAATGAGTTCAAGAGGTTGGTGGTCAATCGTAGTGACTAGGCAAAACATATTTTTCGTTGGACCATCACTGGACAACATTACTATCTTCCTGTATCATCATTCATTGAAGCAGGAAAGGCATCTGGCAGAACCGTAAGCATTAAACCCAATGGCTAAATTTCCCCTTTTCTTTTCGATTTTGATTCTAATCATAACGAAAGCCACCTTGTTTGCTGATATGGAAACAAAACATACATTGTACTTTCGATCCTTGGTAGGCACAGAGGATGTCCCAAGGCTAAAGGATATCAAGGCAAACACCGAAGCGGAATCCTATTTGATTATTGAGAAGAATAGAAATGGGGCCAGGCTTTTGATCACTATTCTGATTGAAGAAGGAAGTGTCTTCACGCCCATATTGAGGAAGGGGAAAGTCGAATCCCTACGAATTGAAAACGGCGTGATCGTTCAGCATAAAACAGTGAACATAGATGACGATGATTTATCCAACCTTCAGTTTGTTATTGAAAGAAATGAAATTGCTCATCTTATAGAAAATAAGGACAAGTCATGGGTGCTTGACCGATCAGGGACGAGTATTATAATTACACTCTCGGAAGGGACGTCCTTGCGTGTAATACGCCGAGAGGTCGGTGAAAGTGTTCCTGTGGACAATTTACTTTCATTTGTAGAATGGCTTTCGATGATCTGAGATCGAACCTCCAACCGCTCCGTCACGGCACCTGCTTGTGGCACATGCCGCGCCGTTCCGACCTTCGCCAAAGGCTACGGCGGACAGGCTGCTCGCGTTGGGTGGAATCGGCCGCTCCTTCCGCCGTGCGCGCCCCCGCGCTGCCCCATGGAATAGAAGGGGCCGTCTTTTCCCGCACAACTAACATTATGCCGTGCGCCCTTGAAGGCGCCGTAGATACGAACAGAACATGAACCTCAAACTGCCAAGAAAGGAATGAGAAGTGAGCGTATCGAACACGTGAGTGAAAGTCTCACCCCGGGAATTAGGTTGTTCGCCCGGGACTGGAGCGCCAACTGCGTGGCCGCGAGGCCGGGTGGAGAGCAGGCGTTATCCGAACCGATGGTCCGCAACGAAGGTGAAGCCCATCTGATGAGCCCCGATAGTTTGTTACCGTTTTGCCGAGGCGCTGGCATAATGCCGAAGGCTGACAGGAGCGTTCTGGAGGAAACCCGATGAGGAATCGGAGAGCCTCAAACAGCCGTGCGGACGCACCGGGCGGCGGGGTCGGCGGGCGTGGAACGTCGGGAAGTGGCGGCGAGATAAGAGGGGAGGTCTCCCCGTGCCGGGCGTAATGGCCCGACCGGCGGCACAAGGGCTTGTCCCGAGGCCGACCGGGGCGCGGGAGAAGTCGGAGTCTCTCATAGTAGCGGGGAAGTCCCTGTAATGGGGATGGAGCGAAGGGGAGATACTTGGTCATGCGAACGGAGCGATGGAAGGCCCGGCGATGGCCCCTTGAAGGGGATACAAACGCCTGAGATCGTGGTCTGGAAGTTGCAAAGGACGCTGAGCGCACAGGCGCGCAAGAACAAGAAGTGGCGCGCCTGGAGTCTGTATGGCGACCTGTGTCGGGCGGATGTGCTGTCTTTGGCCTTTGATCGCGTCGCAGCCAACGGCGGGAGCGGAGGAGTGGACGGGATGACGGTGGCATGGGCGAAAGCGAACCGGGAAGAATTTCTCGGCGAGCTGGAGAACGAGCTGAGAACGAAGGCCTATCGAGCCAGTGCGGTGCGCCGGGTTTACATTCCAAAAGCCGGAGGGAAGAAGCGGGCATTGGGAATCCCGACCGTCAAGGACCGGACGGTGCAGACAGCGCTCGTGCTGCTGCTCGAACCGATTTTTGAAGTGGATTTTCATGACCGTTCCTTTGGTTACCGTCCCGGACGCAGTGCGCACGGGGCGATTGAGCAGATCAAATACGCGTTGTATGACGGGCTGGAAGAGGCGGTGGACGCGGACCTGTCGAGCTACTTCGACACGATCCCGCACGATCGTCTGATCGAGCACGTGAAGCGACGCGTGAGCGACGGAAGCATCCTGAAGTTGATCAAAATGTGGCTGGAAGCACCGGTTGAAGAGACCGATGATCAAGGTCGGCGGAGACGGAGCAGGCCGGGAAGCGGGACGCCGCAAGGCGGAGTGATTTCGCCTCTTCTGGCCAATCTCTATCTCAACGGCTTGGATCATCAGGTGAACGGCCCCCGAGGCGAAGGAGCGCGGATGGTGCGCTACGCGGACGATCTGGTAATCCTGTGCCGTCGAGGCCGGGGCGAACAGATGCGCGAGCGCCTGAAGCGGTATCTGGAGACCAAGGGTTTGACGCTGAATGAGGAAAAAACGCGTCTTGTCGACGTGCGACAGGAGTGGCTGGAGTTCCTCGGCTTCAGTATAAACTGTCGCCGCAGTTGGCGCACGGGGCGGGATTACATCCACGTCGAGCCGAGCCGGAAATCCCAGACAAAACTGCGTGAGACGATACGTGATGAGGTGAATCGGTTCACGACTTGGCGTGACGCCAGGGAAGTGGTCTGCGATCTGAATCGCCGTTTGCGTGGCTGGGGCAATTACTTCCGGCTGGGGCAGCATCAAGCGACCTTTGCGAAACTGCAACGCTATGCCGAACACCGGCTGATCCGGTGGCTGGCCGCGAAGCATGACTGCCGCAGCGGAATGTGGAAACGCTTCACTTGGCGAGGGCTCCACGAAGAATACGGACTCTACGACCTGCTTGAGCGGGAAATCGGGGAGCAATCCCGTGCGTGAACGACCTCGGAAAGCCGGATGCGGGAGAACCGCCCGTCCGGTTTGATGAGGGGAGGGCCGTTCAACCCGGCCCTCCTACTCTACGCATTTGCTCTCCGCTGTCGCTTCGACCCCGCTTAGTTCGCGGAGCTCACACACGGGGCCGCAAGAGACGACATAATGTGGAGTTGTGCGGCCAGCCGGCAAGTCAGCGTGTGAACCGCCAAAACCGTATGGTCGCTAAAGTGTCTAGCGTGTGCGGAGCGAGGATTTCAATACACGAACGGGGTTGGCTGCTGACTCAAATCGCGGGTTGAAAACCCGCGCCTCCGGGGAGGGTGGACTTCAGTCCACTGCTGTGCGCAACTGTCCTAAAACCTCTTCAGCTGATGCTGCGTCGAGGGCATGCTCTATGGCTGATGTGAGTTGTTCTGCGGTGGCCTGCACCATCGTTTGTATTTGCTGCGGATCCAGTGCGCCAAAGCGCTTGGTGAGGATAAACGTCAATGTACTGCGGTTCGCTAATAGGGTGCCTTGTCGTGCGCCACGCTGTTCACCGATTTCGATGCCGCGCTGTTCGCTGAGAGCGTTACAATCCGAACAAGCGCGGAAGCCAGAGTGACAATTGAGGAATGTAGCTGATGAGCATAAGAGCAACAAACATGGCTACGAAGAAAGGAATCATAGGTTTGATCACGGTGGAGATAGGTATTTTACCTACGCTGCAGCCGACAAACAGGCAAGTGCCGACCGGGGGCGTGCATAAGCCAATGGACAGATTGGCGATGAGCAGAATGCCGAAGTGAACTGGATCGAAACCCAGGCCCAAAACCACTGGCAGAAAAATGGGGGTGAAGATGAGCACTGCAGGGGTCATATCCATAAATGCGCCTACCATCAAAAGCAGCAGGTTGATGAGCAACAGAATGACCAAAGGATTATCTGACAGTTCGAGCAAAGCGTTGCTCAAGTTGAGAGGCACATTTTCGTAGGCTAAAATCCAGGACATGGCCTGGCTTGTGCCGACGAGAAACATGACTACGGATGTGGTTTTTGCGCTGCTCAATAAAATCTGTGGAAGCTTTTGTACTGGGATGCTCTTATAAATCAAGGTGCCCAGAAGCAGGGAATAGGCTGCGGCGATGGCCGAAGCCTCGGTGGCAGAGAAGACGCCACCCAGAATACCGCCCAGAACAATGAAAATCAGAAACAAGCTTGGCACCGCATTGAAACCAGATTGAAGCACTTCTTTGAATGAGGCGGCTGCCCCTGGAGGAACTGTGGTGCGAATATTGGCAAAAAAGCAACCACCATCAACAGGAGACCGACCAGAATTCCGGGAATGATACCGGCGAGAAATAATGCTGCCACAGACACTTCGCCTGCAACCACAGCGTAAACGATCATGATATTGCTGGGTGGGATTAACAGTCCGGTGGTTGCTGATGTGGAGGTCAGGGCAACGGCAAAGGGCTTCGAATAGCCGCGTTCGCGCATTTGCGGAATCATAAAACCGCCAATGCTGGAGACGGCTGCGGTAGCTGAACCGGACAGTGCGCCAAATAGCATACAAGTGAGGGTATTTACGTAAGCCAAGCCACCGCGGAAGCGCCCCATGAGGGCAAAGGCAAAGTCCATCAGGCGTCTGGCCATGCCGCTTTCGCCCATCAAAAAGCCTGATAATACGAAAAATGGAATCGCTAATAATGGGAAGCTTCCCACCCCATTGGAAAGTCGTTGTGCCACAATATAGGCCGAAGGCAAATCTGCCACGTAAGCTATGGTAATAGCGGTGGCAAGACCGATACAAATAGCGATGGGCACTGACAGCAGTAATAAACTGATAAAGACCAGAATCAGCAGTGCGACTTCAATTGTCATGGTGAATTGGGGTAGAGTGTGAGTCGGACAAGTATGCGAGCAGATGCTCAATAGCGAAGATCAGGAAACAAATACCGCTCAGTGGCACGACGGCATAGAGGTACCCAACCTGCCAGCCAAGTGCAGGAGTCATCTGACCATTGCTCAGGGATCGGACCACCAGACTGCCACCGCCAAAGAGGAACACATGGATAAAAAATCCGATGCATGCGAGTTCACCGATGATGGCTGCCAGTCTGCGGGCATCGGGGTGGAGTTTGCCAACCAGATAGTCAAAGCCTAAATGACCATATTCCCGATAAGTTATGGCCGCCCCCAGAAGCGAAACCCAGATCAGGAGATAAATGGCCACCTCTTCTGTCCACCGACTTTGAGCGCCGAGGATATATCGGGAAAAGACCCCCCATAAAACGTCCAGAAAGAGTGCGCCAAACATCACGATCACGATGATTTGCAGTACCCATGCCACTACAGCGGCTAGCCGATTCATAAGCGCCTGCATCATTGATCCTTTCCAACCTGTTTAATTCGCTGAACCCAAGGAGCCAGTCTGCCCGTACCATGCCTTTGGTGCAATCCCTCCATGGCAGCTGCGAAGGGAGCGGGATCGGGATAATGGATCTGGACACCCAACTCCTGCAGACGTTGCAAAGCCAATTCTGTTCTTTCTTGCCACAGGCTCTTTGGAAAGCGACTGATTCGTCAGCTGCCTGTTGCACCCAAATTTGCACATGTGGGGGAAGGCCATCCCAAATAGCCTTGCTCATTAATAATATATCGGGAACACGGGTGTGTTCGTTGAGGGAAAAGTGTCGCGCTACCTCGTAATGCCTGCTCGACAGCAGACTTGGAGGATTATTTTCAGCACCATCTACCATCCCTTGCTGAAGCGCGGTATAAAGCTCTCCCCAGGGAATGGGAGTGGGTGCACCCCCAAAGGTTGAAACCATATCCATGGCCATTCGGCTGGGCAATACCCGCAGCTTTAGGCCGCGCACATCCTCCGGTCGCAAGATCGGACGATGGGCTGTGTAGAAACTGCGACTGCCTGAATCATAGTAGCAAAGTCCAATACCTCCCACTGGTTCAGCTGCGCGCAGGAGTTCGCGGCCAATTTCACCCTCCAATACCTGCCAATAATGGGACTCATCGCGAAAAAGATAGGGCAAACTGAAAACCGCCATATCCGGCACAAAACCCTCCATGGCAGCTGAAGAGGTTTTAACCAGTGCCAGTGCGCCTCGCTGCACCTGTTCAATACTCTCCGGCTCTGATCCGAGTTGCCCATTAGGGAAAATCTCGATCACGACAGACCCCATGGATAACTCGGCAAGTCTTCGCGCCATGTATTCCATGCCCGCGTGGACAGGATGGGATTGTCGAGCACGTGTGCCAGCTTCAGTACAATGCGGTGCTGATGTGAATCTGTTTTGAGTGGACCTATTGAAATCAGAAGAATTGTTGAGAGGAATACTCCGGTCAACAAGCCGACAACGAACAGGGAATTTGAGCGGGATAGCATAGGGTGTAGCGGGTAAAATCCGACTATGGGGTGAATGGGCAAGCGTCACCTTACCAATGGGGTAAGCGCGTGTCTGTTTCTGGTCATATCCGCTGTGCGCACTGTGAAGGCAAGCAGTAAATGGACTTGTCCCGACATTTTTTTTGCACGCACTGCATTTGGCGCAAATCGGTAAATACTTGGCGCAATCAGATGCTATACAACCCACCACTCAGGTGCTAAAATCGACGGTTATGAACCTCAAATGCTATCCTGTTTACCCCATTCTTTTGCTCGTATTGTTTGCACCGCTCCATTTGAGTGCCGAATTGGGCATTGTCTGGATTTGGGACCGCTTTAACAATCGCCCGGATTACCTGCTTGGAGCGACTGTCACTCCGCAGACCAGCCCCCTGAATAATGAACAGTTGGGAGTGCTGTTCAATGTTCTTTCCGACAAGGGTTCAACCGTCAAGCAAGCCACCAGCAATCAACCGATGGAACCTTTGGCAACGCCACCGGTTTGTTGACCTTTGAGGGAGTGCCTCGGGCCCCGGATGCTTCGGAAAACGCTGCCTTGCGCATCAATGTGGATCAAAGGGTAAGCGTACAGTTCACGGTTGTTGCCGATCTGCAGGTGACGCTCGGCACACTGTATTTCGATTACGGTCGTTCCAACAACAATTCGCCCACTACCATTCAGGTTTACTTATCCAGACCCGGACAGCCGGATCTGTTGCTGTTGTCGGATGACAGCACACCAGTCACTGAAAGTATTGGCGACTACAATGATTACGCTGTGGACCTTTCCTCAGTCGTGCTTACCCAGGGAGATGTTTTCACCCTGATTTTCGAGGCAATCGCAGGCAGTAGCGGAGGCAATCTGGATAACATGGCCTTAACCGTCAGTGCCATCAGTGTGGCAAATTTTTGCCAGTTTACACGGGATGGCGATAAGGTGGACACCGGCAACTGGCTTGGACAATTGTTTGATACTGGTCTGGATTGGTATTTTTCCTACGATAGAAATACCTGGATCTTCATCGAAACCTTGCCTTTGCCTTGCTCTGGCGGTCAACGCTGGTTTTTTGTCCCATCGTTTTCCGACTGGTTAGGAGAGGCAATCCATGCTGGAGGTGGATGGTATTTCGCCGCTGATATGGATGTCTGGGTCTATGCCATCGAACTGCCGGAGGGATTGCCCGCTGCGAGTCGATGGGTGCGGATCATTCCTTGAGAGGAAGTCATCCTGACTTTTTGATCGCGTTAAGGGTTTCCTGGATTGGGCAGGCTCACTTTCCTGAATCCGCTCGGTGTGGTTCCCTCCAGTTGTTGGAATAGCATTGTTAAACTGCGGTTATCAGGTAGCCCGACATGGCTTGCAACTTCCTTGCAAGGCATGCGCGTGTTCAGCAGCAACTCCTTTGCTTTCCTTAGCCTTAATTTCCTGAGTTCAGTGAGCGGACTGCCGCCCAATTCTTTCTGCCAGCGTCTTTCCAGTGTGCGCCGCGAGACGTTCAGCTTGCGTGCTATGTCTTCCACTCCATGCAGGTTTTCCAGGTTCTGATACAACATTTGCAAGGTGTCAGCGAGATTGATATCGGCGACTGAAAAATGTTCGGTGGAGGCCCGCTCAATGATTTGCACGGGTGGTATGTGAATCCTTCCGCCCGGAGTGATTTCCTTTTTGGCCAAATCATTCAGTGTTTTGGCTGCCCGGAATCCAATCATCTCTACTCCAGGCAACACACTGGACAGCGGAACCTTGCAGATTGTGCATTTCAGTTCATCATTATCCACACTCATGATGGCGAAATCTTCCGGTACCAGAAATCCGTGTTCACAGCAGAAATCCACCAAGTAGCTGCCATAGCGGTCAGAGGACGTCATGAGGGCGCAAGGACGAGGTAATTTTTCCAGAAACTGCAAGAGTCGGCTGCGCTCTGATTCGTCGTAATAGTCGGTGGGCGTTGGCTTTTCCACCCAATGTTCCCGGAAAAACCAGCCCTTTTTCTCAACAGTAGCCTTAAAACCATCGCAGCGCTGGCTGAAGGACAATTTGCGCTTACTGGCCAAAAACGCGAAATTACGGTAACCCCTGTTCAGAAAGTAGTGCGCCACCATATCCCCAATGGCATAATCATCGCTGGTAACAGTGGTCACTTCCACACCGTAGGCTCTGTTGGAGACATTGACAAACGGGCGCCCACACGAAGTAACTGCAGAGTGCAGCGCATCATTGTCCAAATGCAGGACGATGCCATCAATGTGATTTCTGGCAACGAATCCCGGATCCTTGAGTAAATCGGGTTGTACGATACATAGAGACCATTCCGGGTGGAGCGTGGAGTAGTTTTTAATGCCTTTTATGATTCTCTGACCGAAGGCATTTTGCAAACCGACAGCTATGGCGAGGTTAAATTTGCTCATGATGGTAGGGAAATAGTGAGGTGGCGCAAAACGGTAAATCTATGTCGCGAAACAGGGCTGTTCGGCAAGCACAATTCCGGATATTATCGCACTACCCCAATTATGTTATCCAAATTCAAACATCCTATTTTGTCTGCATCGGGCAGATATTTCACCGCGCTGATCTTGATTGTCATTCTGCTCGCGTTTCCCGGGCCACTGATTGCGGCGGACAGCGGCGGAATTCTCGGAATTATCCAAGATCCTGCCGGTTCGTTTGTTCAGGGCGCCATTGTTACTGTTCCCGGCACTAACCTCAGGGCGGTTTCCGACCGTCAGGGAGTTGTTCGCTTTGATAATCTGCCGGTGGGGCAGACGGAAATACGTTCCACCCATCTCGGATTTCGTCCGACGATTCGCTATGTTGAAGTCCGCGCCAATGAGGTCGTCACTGTGCGCATTGGCCTGCTTTTGGACGATGGTGTGCAGGAGCTTGAGATTTTGTCGTGACGCATTACGTCGGCGATGATCAGGCGGCCGCCTTGAGTCAGCAAAAGGCAGCCAACAACATAACCAATGTTATCGCCTCCGATTCCATTGGTAATTTTCCCGACATCAATGCTGCCGAGGCATTACAGCGCGTTCCGGGAGTATCCATCGAAGGGCAGCGTGGCGAGGGTCGCTTCCTGATCGTGCGCGGAGCCGCACCCAATTACAATTCAGTAGCAATGGATGGTGCGCCCATTCTCTCCAGTGAGGCGGACGGACGGACGGTCTCGCTCGACATCTACCCATCAGAACAGCTCTCACGCATTGAGGTTTCCAAGACCATAACACCGGATCTCCCCGGCGACAGTGTGGGTGGTCGGGTCAACCTGGTAACTAAACGAGCTTTCGACGTTGGCAAGAGACGCATCAATGCCAACCTATACGCGGTCTACAATGATATCGTGCGGGGACTTTGCCTATCGCTCCGGCATTACTTATACCGAGTTTTTTGGCAAAGATAAAGAGTGGGGTGCAGTGGTCGCCCTGCAATCCCAGCTGCGTCTGGCTGCAGAACACACAAACTCCATGCCCAATGCCCGTTGGCGCACCATTGATATTGACGGACGATCCATCACTTTGCCGATCCGCCTGGTACAAAATGTTGTCGATATCGATCGGCAAAGAGAATCTGTCAGCGGGACCATTGAGCGTCGTTTTGGCAACAATGCTTATTATTATTTGCGGGGTACTTTCAACCGCTTCACAGAAGTGAATAATCGTCCATTGCATTTGATGGATTTCAATGAGGTGAGGTTTGCCAATCCAGTGTTCGACGAGGATGGGAATCTATTGCAAATCAGTAATACCCGTTTGGCGGGGCGCCGTCAAAGTAACACGCGCACGTTTGAAGATTCTTTTCGCAGCCTGGCATCCGGGGCGGAGTGGTATGCTCCGAATGCGAAAACCAGTGCTCAGCTTTCCTATTCTTTGGCAAAAAACACTCAGGGACAGCGTCCGCGGCGAGTTTGCCACAGTACGATTTGATAATCCTTACACTATTGATTTTTCTGATTGGCGCTTCCCCCAATTGGACCCTGCGATCACAGCTTACCTGCAAAATCCGGAAAATTTCCGTCTCAACAACGCCCAAGAGAATTACCGTGCCGTCAATCATGATGAGTGGGCAACCTCTATCGACCATGAGCGCCGTCTGCCAACTGGAGATGTTTCCACTATAATCAAATTCGGTTTGGCGGTACGCTGGGCCACCCGCGATAGCGTTGACAGGCAAGATCGATACACGGGGTTTAATGATGGTGTTTCCAGGCAATTCGTTATGAACGACCCTAGAGTCGGGATTTATTTTCCTTCCGAAGACTTTCTGGACAGTCGGTATTCGTTCGGACCTTCTGCCGATGATCGTGCCTTTTCCGATTTCTTCCTCAATAACCGGGGATTTTTTTGGCAATCCGGTTACAACCCATGAGGCTTATGATGCATCGGAAGATGTGTATGCCGCCTATGTGATGGGTACATTCAGTTGGGGCCGCTGGAGCGCGATTTCTGGAGTACGAGTCGAGCACACACGCGTTGGTTTCAACGTCACCAGTCAGCAGATTCAGAGACCGCCTGAAGCAGGGCCTTTCGATCCTAATGGATCCTACACCAACGTCCTGCCTTCGGTTCATCTGCGCTATGAAATTCGTGAGCCGATGATCATGCGATTGGCTTGGAGCCATTCAGTGGCCCGTCCCGAATTCAACAGGCTGGCCCCCTTTGAAACCATTAACGTGGATAATCTGACAGGGGACATCAATATCGACCGTGGTAATCCTGATCTGAAAGCCGTTGAATCGAGCAATCTGGATCTAATGTTTGAATATTACCTCGATCATGGAGGCATTTTATCCGTGGGACTTTTCTACAAGCGTTTAGACGGACCCATCTACCGTTCAATTATGACCAACGAAGCCGATGGAGTATTGGTCACTGTGGATTCTTTTTTCAACGCAGGCAAAGCCGACCTGATGGGGGTTGAGCTCAATTATCAGACTCAGTTTCGCTTCCTGCCGGGCGTTTTGAGTGGCTTGGGTATGATGTTCAACGCCACTATTACCCGCAGTGATGTGGACGTCCCACAGCGTCCGGGTGAAAAATTCAGTTTGTTTCGTCAATCCGACCATATTGGCAATATAGCACTCACCTATGACCGCAAAAAATTCGATGCCCGTCTGGCATTCAATTGGCGCTCGGATTACCTGCTGTTGCTGGGAACAAACCCACTCAACGATTCCTACGAAGCCAGCTTTAGAAAACTCGATTTTCAGGCTGGGTATCGTATCCGGCGGGGTTGGAAAATCATGTTTGATGTAACGAACATCACCAATGAACCACAGTACCAAATCACCGGCGGTGTACGCGGACCGACATTTTACGGCCTTACCGGACGAACCTACGCCCTGGGCGTGCAGGCAACTTTTTTAATCTCTGATCACCTTTTCAACCATGAGTTACAAGCTAAACCTGTTAGCGCCATTGGCAGCCTTTGCAGTGATTACCTCGCCTGCATTTGCGACACCTCCCCCGAATATTCTGGTGGTGTATGCTGAAGATATTTCCGTCGAATTGGGCAGTTATGGCTTCGCTCCGGTACATACGCCAAATCTCGATAGATTGGCAGCCAAAGGGGAGCGTTTCTCCGCCTTTTTCACCGTTTCTCCGGTGTGTTCTGCCAGTAGATCAGCCCTGTTCACCGGAATGTATCCCACCAGAATCGGAGCCCACAATCACCGCACCACAAATCCCCAGGTTTTGCCAGAGCCCGTGCGTCCGTTGAGTCATATTTTCCGCGATGCTGGATACAAGACACTCAATTTTGCCGGACCTCGCCGCGACCCGGTCACTGGAGAACGCCTGGCAACCGGTGCTGCTGGTTCGGGTAAGACAGATTTGAATTTCCTACCCGGCGCACAGCCCTTTTTTGATCTGAGCCGAGTGAGTTGGCAGGATGTGCCCGATGAGCAACCTTGGATCGGTTGGCTAACGATCCAGGAATCCCACAAAGGCATAGGTTGGACAATTGCCAGGGAGACGTTGACCAGTTTGGTCGATCCGGCGGAGATAACATTACCCCCTTACTGGCCTGACCACCCGGTGGCCCGTGACGAGTTTGCCAATTATCTGGATGCCGTATCCCTCATGGACAGGCACTTCGGCGAGATGTGGGAGCAAATGAAGGCCGCAGGTAAACACGAAAACACCATTATCGTCTTTGTCGGCGACAACGGGCGCTGTCTGTTTCGCGACAAGCAGTTTCTTTACGATGCTGGTATTCATGTTCCGCTCATTATTTATTATCCCGATGGCAGCCGAGCTGGAACAGTCAATGATACCTTGATTTCAGGGATTGATTTGCCAGCCATGCTGCTGGGTCTCGCTGGACTGCCAGTTCCGGAATGGATGGAGGGCAGGGATATGTTGGCTGCTAACGCACAGGCTCGCGACTACGTTATTGCCGCCAGAGACCGCTGTGATGTTTCGATGGATCGCATCCGGGCCGTGCGCGATGAGCGTTTTAAGTATATCCGCAATTTCATGCCTTCGATACCGTACATGCAATGGAACCCCTACAAGGAAAGGGAATATCCGACCTGGAATCTAATCATCGAATTGAAGGGCAAGGGCAGGCTGAATCCAACTCAACTGTTATTTGCAGCGCCATTCAAGCCTACCGAAGAATTGTACGATTTGCACAATGATCCTCATGAGATCCACAATCTCGCACTGGATCCGACCTACGCCGAGGTGCTCGCTTTAATGCGTGCCCGCTTGGATAACTGGTTGGCACAGGGACCGGATCATGGCAGTCACTTTGACGATCCATTGGAGCTTTTCCGCAATTACTTTGGTGAAGGCCGCACACCGCTCGATTACGGCCAGTTTCAACCCATCGCCAGATAAACGGTCATGAAAATTACCGCAAAAACGCAAAATATTCTCAACGGATCCTTGGTGTGTGCTTTGGGTTTAACCCTGCCCCTGGAAGGTTTTGCCAACGTCCTAACCACGCCGTTGGAATCTGTCAGAGGCACTCGCCCCAATATCATCTTCATCCTCGCTGATGATTTGGGATATGGTGAACTTGGCGCTTACGGTCAGCAAAAAATCCGCACTCCGCACCTGGATCAAATGGCGCGAGACGGCGTGTTGTTCAGCCAACATTATGCTGGCAGCCCCATCTGCGCCCCCTCGCGTTCGACTCTCATGTCCGGGCACCATACCGGAAGAACTCCAGTGAGGGATAACTTCGGTGCCGATCCGGAGACCGGTGAACCCATCCGGGTCGGATTGCAAAAGGACGATCTAATTGTTGCCGAAGTGCTGCATGCCAATGGTTACCGTACTGGCCTTGTTGGCAAATGGGGACTCGGCGAAGATGGCACTGATGGAGAACCCTTGAAGAAAGGGTTTGAGGTCTTTCATGGCTTTAAAAACCAAAAACGTGCCCACGAACACTTCCCGGAATGGGTGTGGAGTCAGGATCAAAAGGTCCACTTTCTCGAGAACAAGGATGGAGCCAAGGGACTATACATTCACGACTGGTTGACCGACCGTGCTGTCGACTTCATTCAGGCAGCCAAGGAAGATACGCGTCCCTTTTTCCTGTATCTCGCCTACACGCTGCCGCACTCGGATTTGGCTGTCCCTGACGACCAGGTTTTGATAGGAGAGGGACCAAATGCAGTTTTTGCTGCCATGGTCGAGCGATTGGATAAAGACATCGGTCGATTGCGCGACTATCTCCGGGAACTGGGACTTGCCGACAATACTCTGGTCATTTTTACTGCCGACAACGGTCCACACAGCCAACAAGGCAAAAGCAATGAATATTTCCGCGCTTCCTACCCTCACCGTGGTGAGAAAAGGGATTTATTGGAGGGCGGTATCCGTGTGCCATTTCTGGCGG
>JAJOKB010000042.1 GCA_021208135.1 Verrucomicrobiota bacterium
ATCTTCTTGACTAGAACACAGACAGAACCTTCTTTGATACGTTTACTTTCAAAATCAGATTCAATAAGCAATGGCAGTCAAAATCAGATTACAGCGCGGCGGCGCAAACCACAGTCCCTTTTATCGCTTGGTAGCAGCCGACTCCAAGGCCGTCGCGACGGACGCTTTGTGGAAGTTTTGGGTACATATGATCCCAAGAACAAAGAAGAGGCTAAGCAGATTAATCTCAAGTTGGAGCGAGTGGAGTATTGGCTCGGTGTTGGTGCTCAGCCGACAGACACTGCCCGGTCCCTCATCAAGCAAGCTCGTCGCAAGGCAGCTGCCGCTGGTCCTGCGGTTGAGGCCTGAGCTTAGCTCGCCTGCGGAATCTTTGTCTTAGTCCGACCTACAATGGTCTCAGGATATATCCATGTCGTCACCGTTGCGCATAGATATCCTGACGTTGTTTCCGGCGATGCTTTCCGGGTTTATTTCGGAAAGCATGGTGGGGCGTGCTATTGCTAATAATTTGATTGAGGTACGATCGCGTAATTTGCGCGATTGGTGTACGGACAAGTGGCAAATCACAGATGACCGTCCCTTTGGCGGTGGAGCAGGAATGGTGATGAAACCGGAGCCCTTGTTTGCCGCAATTGAAGATTTGGAGGAGGAAAACAGTACGGTCATCTATATGACACCTGATGGTGAGCCATTCAGTACTGACATAGCCCGGGATCTGGCATCGGAAGAGCACCTTATTTTGGTTAGTGGGCATTATGAAGGCATTGATCAGCGTGTTAGGGATGCTAAGATCCATCGAGAGATCAGCATTGGGGATTATGTATTAACTAACGGTACATTACCTGCGGCTGTGTTAGTAGACGCGGTGGCACGCTGGGTGCCTGGAGTTTTGGGTGAAGAAAAATCCTTGACTCAAGATAGCTTCTACGGCAGGTTGCTCGGTTTTCCTCAATATACCAGACCTGTGGAGTTTAGAGGCATGCCGGTTCCCCCGGTTTTGCTTTCCGGAAATCACTCTGAAATAGAAAAATGGCGTGCGGCGCAGCGCCTGGAAAAGACTATCAAGCGCCGACCAGATTTATTAAACAAACCAGTCCAGTCATGAACACCATTATCAACGAACTGACCCAGGAACAATTGAAAGACGACCGCAGCCAATTTAAAGTTGGTGACGGTGTTCGCGTGCACGCTAAAGTGCGCGAGGGTAACAAAGAGCGTATCCAGGTTTTCGCCGGTATCGTCATTGCCCGCAAAGGGTCCGGCATTCACGAGACCTTCACTGTACGTCGAATCAGTTTCGGTGAAGGTGTTGAAAGAGTATTTCCTGTGCACAGTCCGAACATTGAAAAGATTGAGGTTGATCGCGAATCTGTAACAATGCGTGCGCGCATGTATTACTTGCGTGATCGCGTGGGTAAGGCTGCGAACAAGGTTAAGGAAAAACGCTTGTTTGAGGTTTTGCAGCAAAACTGAGGATTTGCCCTGTCACTTTCTAAAGTTAACCGATGTCTAAGGCATCGGTTTTTTTGTGTCCATTTTTATACATTCAGGAAGCAGGACATACAACTAAAGTGCTAAATGGACGGTGGTAGTATGGACTTCAATGGAGTTGGCATTGAACGTGATGAAAGTTTAATTCTATGCAATCCATATCCAAGACAACATTAATGATGGCTTCCCTGTCTATGCTGGGAAGCGCCACACTCAGCGCCAACACACTGGCAAGCTGGACGTTTAACGAAGCCGCAGGGACAACACTTACCAACGTAGTGGAATCTGTTGGAGGAGCCAGTTTCTCTGGAAACATTACAGGTGTAACGACAAATGGGACTGGACAGTTGAATTACCGAGCCACCACCAACTGGCCTGATCGCACGGCATTACTGCCTACAAATCCCACTGGAATATACGGTTTGGAGATTGTGATATCCAATTGGGATGTGCGCAATTTTCCGCTAACAGAAGGTCCACGACTGATGTTTGGTTTTTATGCGACAACGAACATGGAAAACAGTGTGGTGGGTGAACTCGAATTGCAGTTTTTTGGGGACGGCGTGGATCTGTATTTTGTAGACAGTTCTGAAGAAGTGCCGTTCATCGGTTTTGCACCTGCTTTGTTGGAGTCGCCGTTAACCCTCAATATGACGATTGATACTGTGGGTAACACCTTTAGTTTTGGTTACAGCTATTTGTTGGGGGCTGATTTGATAACTGGTGGGGACAGCGGTAATTTGTCGTTGGGTAGTGCTGGTCGCGACATTACCCGTTTTGGAATTACGTCGAACCGTACCTTTAATGTCAGTGGGGCTATTGCTCCCCAAATTGACAGCATCACGATTACATCGATTCCCGAGCCCAGCACCTATGCGTTGATTCTGGGTGTACTCGGATTTGCTGGCGTTCTGTTGCGTCGCCGGATAAAGGCTTGAGGCTAAGGCATGGCTGTGCGCAAAACCATTTCATTGTTCATCATTCTGGGTATTGTCTTTGGCATGGCGCGGGTGGATGCTTCGGACGTCCGCCCGCCCAAGCCGGGCAACTTATCACATTTCTTCACTGGTAATCCTGTCAGACCCGTAGAGTTGCAGCCGCTAGGTGGGCCTGGGATTCTGCTCATGGGAGGAGGTTCTGAAGTGGACAGTGCGTTTATTGAGTTGGCGCGTCCAATTGTGAATGGAGGTGATGTTGTGGTATTGCGCACAGGTAATAGTAGTGGGTATCAGAGTTACCTGAATACGGCGCTGCGTCCGAATTCGGTGGAGACCCTGGTTGTAAATACGCGAGCCAAGGCAGAAACCGAGTATGTGGAATGGGTTGTTTCCGGTGCAAATTTGATCTGGATAGCTGGAGGTGACCAATCCGAGTATATCAATCTCTGGTCGGGGACGGCGTTGGCCAGAGCTATTGAGCGTGCTTATGCCCGCGGGGCTGTGGTGGGGGGCACTTCAGCCGGGGCTCAGGTTTTGGGAGAATTTATCTATCATCCCGGCAACCAGACCGCAGTTATATCGGCTGAAGCTATCGCCAATCCCTACCGCAACAGCATGATTATCGCTGATCGATTTGTTGATTTGCCATTGATGCACAACACACTGGTGGACGTACATTTTTGGCAGCGTCGCCGAATGGGCAGGCAGTTGGCAATGATGGCGAGGTTACGACAAGATGAGCGCACATCTGAGATTATCGGAATCGCACTCGATGAACGTGCTGCGTTGTTCATAGATAGCGATGGAGTCGGCCATGTGCGCAGATCCGGCCAAAACATGGCGTTTGTTTTCCGGGAGAGTCGTCTCAATACGATCAGGGAACGCGTTGAACCTGGACAGTCGCTCATTTATCGGGATGTGTTCATTACACCGCTGGTGCACAATGATACTTTTGATTTTCGTGACTTCAGCTCGAGTCAGCTTACCAATCTGGTATCAGTGAATGGGGCGGATTTGCCTGACAGCGCTTATGATCCCAATCCATAGGCTAATTATGTCAAAATACACAAAGATTTGCATTGGCGCTATTGCTTGGATGAGTTCTGGTTTATTGGGCGCGCAAGAATTAAGCTCGGAATGGCTATTTTCTGCAGCTGGCAATGGTGCTACTCTAAATGCTGTGACGACTGCCGAGGGTGCGGGAAACTGGCGGATTCCGAGATGGAATGTGAACATTCCGGCCACTCAGACTGTAGCTGGTCAAGGATTGCACATACGCAATGATGGTGCTGGCGGCAGTGGTCGTCGCACTGCATTTGTTGATCTGTCAACGCCCTTGCAATCAGGTACTTATACTTTATCGATGCGGCTGCTTATACCAGCGGCGACGGCCTTGCCTGAAGAACCGGGTATGCCTCGCCTATCACTTTCCTGGATAGCAGGAGATTCGCAAGAAGTTGCCACTATAGAGTGGGTGGCTGATGAGGTGCCTATTTCGGGTATTTCGACCCATTTATTGGTAGTGAATCTTGATGCCGGTACCTGGCAGACAGGGGTTGAATCCGGGGGCGGCCTAATTGCAGCAAGCAAGTCAGGTACTTTGCCTGAGGGTGCAGATCGAATGGACTCCATAAGATTGAGACTGGAAGGCAATTTTAACAGCTTGCCGGTGGCGGGCATTCCCATTTTGCAGTCTATCGCTTTGGTATCCGGGGCTCCGGATTTGTTGGTGCCCAGTGCTCAGTTGCCAAAATTACGAATTTCCAATGGCGCCCAAGGGGTTATGCTTCACATCGCTGTGGATGACGAACGAGAACCAGCGGACTTTGCGTTGCAGACAAGTTCCGATCTGGTGCAGTGGGCGATTGTACCCTTGCAGTCGGGTTGGCAGCAGACTTCAGGCGATTGGTTGATTCCGGTCGCGGAAGTGGCTGACGGCACCAGGTATTTCTTCCGTTTAACAACACCACCATCACCCTAATCCAGCAAACCTACTTGAAAATGAATAGTTCAAAATTCCTACTTACAGCTGCTACGATGCTCGGAATAGCATTGGGTTCGCTTCAGGCCTCCACCGTCATGCACCAATGGCTCTTTAATGAACCTGCGGGAACTGCATTACTTAACACGGTGGACACTGTTGGCGGCGCTGTGTTCAATAGAGGCATCAACGGTGCGACAACAGATGGTGAAGGTAACTTAGTCTATGCCTCCAACGCGACCTGGCCGGACATCACCATCGCTTTGGTGGATAACCCAACCGGGATCTACAATGTCGAGGTTGAGTTTTCGCGTTGGAATGTTTCAGGTTATCCCGGAACCCAAGGTCCCAGACTCATGTTTGGATTCTATGAGGATGCGATTGTTGATGGCTATTTGGTGGGTGAGTTTGAGTTACAGTTCTTCAACGACGCAGTTGATTTCTACTTTGCTGACAGTGACGAAGAGGTGCTCTTTACGGACTCGATGCCAGTCGTTTTGGAAGTGCCCTTGGTCATTTTTCTATCCCTTGACAAGAATGAAAATACATTCTTGCTCAAGTACACCCTAGGATCCGGGGAAACCGCGGTGAGTGCGTTCGAGAGCGGCAATCTTTCGATTGGCAGTTCGGGACGGGATATCGGGTATTTTGGAATCACCTCCAACCGCGATTTTAATCGTGCCAACAGTGTTCCCCCGCACATTAATGCTGTAACTGTTAGTTTTGGTGCGGTTATTGAGGATACGGAACCCAATCCAGAGCCTACTCCTGACATCTGGGCCGCGGGTGAGCTGACAGAGTCCGGGTGGAGGTATCTACCTTGGTTTGGGTTTTACGTCTATGAAGGGGCTTTTGTGTATCACGCGGGCCTCGGCTGGACCTATGCACTCACGACAGATCCAGACAGTGTGTTTCTGTATGTTTACCAGGACGACATCTGGATTTGGACTGGATCTGTGGTTGGGACCTGGCTCTGGGCCGGCGAATTCATCTCCTGGATTTATATGCTTCCTGGAACCGAGCCTGGAGACGTGACCTACTTTTACTCAACGGTTTTTGGCCAGTGGTTCGAAGAGCTGATTCCGACGCTCTGAGCTATTTATCTGACACCGCTTACACGTCGGAGACGCATTCGTGGGCGAGGGCAAACTGGCGACCTGAGTGGTGGGTCCGGTCATGGTAATGGCATAATCCTCTGCGATGCCCAACTCGATCAGGCCGCCTGGCATGTGGACAGTGACCTGGCTGTCCACCAGTCCTAATTTATGGGCTACCGCGCCGGCTGCACTTGAGGAACTGCCTGAGGCCAGCGTGTAGCCAGCACCCCGTTCCCAGATTTGGATTTCAATGGCATTGCGATTGATTGCGCGCAGAAATTGTACGTTAGTGCGATTGGGAAATCTTGGATCATTTTCGATTAATGGTCCCAATTCGCGTGCCATGGTTTCAGTTGGATGATCGACAGGAACCACACAATGAGGATTGCCTATCGAGGCATAGTGGTAGGTATATTGACGACCGTTGAGCTCAATCGTGCCATTCAGTGTCAGAAACTGCACCTTACCCATTTCAACGGTAATTTTCCGGCCCAAATCTTGAACTGTGCAAGCCACCACGCCTCCCGGGGTATCCACGGTGAAGGTTTCGCCACTGACCAGACCTTGGTCAAAAAGATAGCGTGCAAAGATCCGCAATCCGTTACCACTTTTTTCCGCTTCGCTACCGTCGGGGTTGTAGATGCGCAGCCCAAAGCGTGCACGATCGCTGGGCAAGGGACCATGTAGAATTCCGTCTGATCCCAGTCCAAAGTTGCGGTGACACACCCGTTCAATCCATTCAGGAGAGGGCAAGGTCGCCAAGTTGGCAGGATCGAGGACCAGGTAATCATTTCCCAGAGCGTGATATTTGCTAAAGTGAATCATGATATGAAGGGGTCGGTTTAGCAGAGCTTAGGTTGGATCTGCAAGGGCATTCATACACTTATCTACATCTTCGGTAGGCTCCAGGCAGGTCGAACCTACACACAACTGGAGATGCGTGTCGGCTAGTAAAGGCGCATGTTCGAGCCAAATCCTTCGCCAAGGGCGCTGTAAAAGGGCATTGTGCAGATCGATTATAGACACCTTGTTTCCTAGTTTTAACACAGCAATTCCTGTGGCTCGCTGGACTAGAGCTGAAAGAGCATAGCAGGCTGCGGCTGGAGCCTTTTGTGCCATGCCGACGTAGGCGGAGGCCAACCCAGTGATGGTTTGTCCCCAATCCGCTTCCGGTTGCAAGGCTTCCATTAAAACCAGGCATTGCAGCAAACTTGCCTGCCCGGACGGAATGGCGTTATCAAACCAATCTTTTTTGCGATGAAACAGTTGCTCGTGGTCATTTGCAGTGAAGAAAAACCCTGTATCTTCTGTATCTGCGAACAACTGTTTAACACGCACCAACAACGATTCGGCTCGATCGAGCAGTACTTTTTGTTGGGTGTTTGCAAATAGGGGAGATACGGCCGCAAGTGTGAGCAAGGCCTCTGCAAAAAAGGCGTGATCGTCCAAGGTGGCATTGCCCTGACTGTCTCCACTGTAGGCTATTGAGCGCAGCTTGCCATCCGGGCTCATGAACAATTGCCACAATCTTTCTGCGGACTGCGTGGCTACTCCGTACCAGTCGGCGCGTTGGCAGCGAACTGCCGCAGTGCAAAGTCCGCGAATTGCGAGTGCATTCCACGATAAAATACATTTGTTGTCCTTGGCAGGTGCTTCGCGCAATAATCTGGTTTTAAGCAGAACTTCCCGATTGGCCTGGTGAAGGGTGCGAATGGCAAAATCGCTTTCCAGCAATGCTGGCTGACTTCTGCCGTGTTCGAAAGTTCCTTCTGTCGTAATGCCGTAGTGGTCGCAGAAATTCGATGCCTGGTCAGGCCCGAGAGCAGCAGTTACTTCATCTTGAGTCCAGGTGTAAAAGTGACCCTCACCAGCGCTGGTATCAGCGTCCAAGGCAGCACCAAACAATCCATCATCCAACCTGAGTTCCCTGAGTAACCAGGTCACGGATTCTTCAATTGCAGCTAAGTAGACTGCCTTTGGGAAGCGGAAGGATGCCTTGGCGTAGATGTCTATGAGCAAGGCATTGTCATAGAGCATTTTTTCGAAATGTGGAATGAGCCAGTGACGATCGACGCTGTAGCGGAAAAATCCGCCGCCAATTTGGTCGAACAGCCCGCCATGAGCCATGGCTGTGAGGGTGGTGTTTATGACTTGGTCGCAGCGTTTGGCCATTTGTGGGCGCCTAAGATCCACTGCATCAGCTGCTCTCAGGGCCAAAAGCATATCCAAAGTCATGGAAGGAGGAAACTTGGGAGCTCCGCTAAAGCCGCCGAATTCATCATCATGGGAGCGCAGCAGCATTTCTCCTGCCGATAACAACAGGTCACCATCGACTGAATCCTTGTTGCCCGCTACCGGTTGATTTGCCATACCCATATTACCTGTTATGGCGTCTGCATTTTCGATCAGATCTGAGCGTTGGCGTTGAAAGTAGTCGGCTACTCTCATCAATAGTTGCGGCCAAGGAACTATATTGTGTCCGCGGGAGTCGTCGGGAGGGAAATAGGTGCCGCCTGCGAATGGGCGACCGTCTGGCAAGCAAAACACGTTCAGTGGCCAACCGCCATGGCCGTTGATCATTTGCACAGCATCCATATAGATCTGATCGACATCCGGTCGTTCCTCTCTATCTACTTTGACGCAGACGAAGTGTTCGTTCATGAGCTTGGCAATACGGTCATTTTCGAACGACTCGTGTGCCATGACGTGGCACCAGTGGCAGGCAGAGTAGCCTATGGAGATGAGCAGTGGTTTATCCTCGGCTTTTGCTTTGGCGAAGGCTTCATCTCCCCATGGAAACCAATCGACGGGGTTTTCGGCGTGTTGTCGTAAATAGAGACTTTTTTTCGTTGGCTAGACGGTTCATCAATGATGACTATTAATCACTGAATGCCCTTGATTTGCAAACTTCCTGATCACGTTGCCAACCAAATCGCCGCTGGTGAGGTGGTTGAGCGTCCGGTTGCGGTTATTAAGGAGTTAGTTGAGAATGCCGTTGATGCAGGTGCCACGCGGATTGATATTGAGTACCGACAGGCGGGTAAGAGTCTGATGCGTGTTTCAGATAATGGTTGTGGCATGGACCGGGATGATGCCGTGCTTTCGTTGCAACGCCACGCCACAAGCAAAATCCGCGATGTCAGCGATATTCTGGCTATCCATTCATTCGGATTTCGAGGTGAGGCCTTACCGAGTATTGCCTCAGTGTCGCGATTTTCGCTACGTACCCGACGCCCAATGGATGAAGTGGGTACTGAAATCATAGTCCAAGGAGGTCAAATAGCCCGCGTTGCGGATTGTGGCATGGCAGCGGGCACTGTGGTTGAGGTGGCACAATTATTTGCCACGGTGCCGGCCCGTAGAAAGTTTCTCAGGACCGACAAGACTGAATCCGCCCACATTGTTCAGTATGCGAGGCTGGCTGCGATAGCGCATCCGGAGGTGGCCTTTACCTTGGTAGAAGATGGCCGAACAGTTTGGCAATCTCCAGCCTGTGCCAGCGTCCGCGAACGGATCGGGGAGATTTTTGGCCGCCCCATTCTAAAGAATCTTTTGCCAATAAAAGCCGTGGCTGCAGGAGACATGCAACTGAACGGGTATATTGGCAAGCCCTCTGCCGCCCGTCCCAATCGAAACGACATCTATTGTTTCGTCAACTTGCGTCCGGTGGATAGTCGTTTGTTGACGCATGTCTTGTTGGAGAGCTATCATTCATACGTGCCGCGCAATCGCTATCCAATGGCGTTCCTTTACCTGACCGTGGCACCGCACCTTGTAGATGTGAATGTCCATCCGGCTAAAAAGGAAGTTCGATTTCAAAGTGAGGGTAATGTACGCAATTTTGTTATGGAAGCGGTATTGGCCGTTTTGCGGGCAGATGCCCGCCAGCTTCCGGTTGGCGCGGTTAGGGTTGAGTCTGAGACTATTGTTGCCCCACCGGCAGCTTTAGTTCCAGCCGTCCGCCCGCCCATAGCACCCCCGACTCCTGAGGTGCGTCCCTCCCCGGACCTCGCGGCTGTGCAATCTGACAAATCTGTCAGCTCCAAGTCTGTGGCTCAAGGATTTGATAGAAATATTTCCCACACAGAGACTAAGGGGGCAGATAACGTCGTGCTGCCCTCAGCGGGGATAAAAGGCGATCCTGATTGGCGACTGATGGGTGTGTTGCGCAACCGCCTGGCGGTTTTCGAGTCGCCCATCGGATTGGTGCAACTCTTCATTCCAGCGGCCCGGGAGCGGGTTTTGTATGAGGAGATTCTGGCGTCCATTGGAGACAGTGGTCGCTACAGTCAGGAGATGTTGTTTGCCGTGCCTATTGAATTCGATCCAGTGTCCGCTGCCCTTATGGAGGAGCATTTGTCATTTTTTTCTGAATTGGGATTTGCGGTGGAACCCTTTGGGCGGACAATTTTTCGTCTCAGAGCTGTACCTGCCTGGTTTTCGCCGGATGAGGGTGAGGACTTTGTACGCGAGCTGTTGGCAAAGATCCGCGAGCGGGGCTTGCGACCCGGCAAAAGTGATGAGGCCAGAGAACAGGTCGCCAGGCTTGCTGCCGCGCGGGCAGCGAGGCAATCCTTTCAAGCTAAGTCTGATGCTCTGCGTCCATTGGTGCAGCGGCTATTTGCCTGTCGCCAACCACTGCAAGATCCTCGCGGCAGGCCCACGTTCACGGAAGTTCCCTTTGCTGAATTGGAAAAACCATTTGTTTAGGCAAACGTCATGTCAAATCTGGAAAATCTCTACCAGGACATCATTCTTGAGCACAACAATCGGCCTAGAAACAGGCGTGCCCTTGCAAGCGCGACCCATCGCGCCAAAGGATACAATCCTGCTTGTGGTGACGAGGTTGAGGTTTACTTGAGTGTGAAAGCGGAGCGCATTGAAGATGCGTGCTTTCAGGGGCAGGGGTGTGCCATTTCGCAAGCCTCTGCCTCCTTGCTTACCGAGGCGGTTGTTGGATTGAGCTTGTCAGAAGCCAAAGCACTGCAATTGAGCGTGCAGGAGATGTTGCATGATCCCAACTGGAAGCCGCGGACCTATCGGTTAGCGGAACTATCGGCCCTGAGTGGGGTGCGGCGTTTTCCTGCGCGCTATCGTTGTGCGCTGTTGGCGTGGGATGCTTTGGCCCTTGCGCTTAGCGACGCTCAGCGGTGATGCGTTCAGCGAAACGCCGAACGGGCACCGATGTTGCAGGTGGTTCGGTCAAAGCGACACCAGCGGGAAAGGATTCGCGCACAAACCCGCGCAGTTCGAGCCGAAGCACATCGCGGCTGCCGTCCACCCAAGTGATGACTACACGGTCATTTTGCAATTGCCACTGTCCTGAGTCTGATCCCGTTCCAGTGGTTGAAGGAAAGCGAAAGGCCCGACCCCAATTTTCGAGTTCCAAGTGACCTTTGCTGGTGTCATTCGTTTGAACGGGAACCCACGTGCCTACGACATCTGTCGTGGTAACCATGCGAAAATCGCCAGCTCTGAAATGAGTCTGGGCATCATTGACGGAGGATCGAGTTGCGGAGCGCCGCTCGTTGGGTCGGTCGGTGAATGCCCTGCGAGGGGAAAAGCTCAACAATTCATGGCCACCCTGGCCATCTTCACGCAGGGTATCTTTCTGACCATCGGGCCAGGTGATGCGCACCTCGCTACCTTCTTCCACCCATTTGCCTACCACATCATTACCGGCAGACCAATTGCGCAAGGCGACCCTGGCTTGGCCATTGCGGTTGATGTGCAGGAAGAAGTGGCGTTCGGAGCGACCGCCCACGCCCAACACACCACCGGGAGATTGCTCAACGCGCCAAAAGCCGAGAAATGAAGTTCTGACAGGGGTGATAATTTCCTGAGCAGCGGTATCCTGGCGTTCGCGTGGCGTGTCGGAAGCTACGGCGAGGCTGCCCGGCAGACGATTGTCGACACGAGTGCCGCGAATTCTGTAAGTGGGGGTGGAATCCAAAGAAGCACCGCGCAAAAAGGTTTCCCGTTGAATGGAATCCTGTCCCAGTACGCGAAACACATCTCTGTTCCCGTCTGGCCATGTGGCTATTAAACGCCCATCTTCAAGAGTATAGCGACCTTGAATGATCCCGCGGCCACCGCCTGAGCCGGTCCAGAAAGTGGATAGGCGTCCGCCGCGTTTGACTATGACGATTGCGGTATCGCCTGCGGGCTCGGGGATTTCCCAAAAACCAATGAATGGAGTAACTTCTGCAGCTTCAGCCTGCGACTGCAAATTCGTGCCCAATAGCGTGGCTAGACAAATCAGGGCCACCGTGAGGAAGCGGGGGTTGGACAATTGAAACATAAGTAAAATAAATTGCGTTTTAGCGGTACCGTCAAACCCTTAGACGAGCGCGTTCAGGATTCATTCAAATTGAGAGAAGGTTGGGATGATTGGTAATAATGCACGGGCTTTCCGCGTGACACAGCTGGTATGGGGTACCATAGTGAGGTTTTTCAAAACCCCAGAGATAATGAAAGATCCAAAAGCGTATATTGAGCGCGTGTTCGAACAAGTAAAACGTCGTAACCCCGCTGAGCCGGAGTTTTTGCAAGCAGTGGAGGAGGTACTTGAAAGTCTTCCGCCAGTTCTGGACAGGCGTCCGGAGCTGATGGATGCCGGGATACTGGAACGTATTGTGGAACCGGAGCGTCAGATAATTTTTCGGGTGCCATGGCAGGATGACAGTGGCAAAATCCATGTGAACCGTGGGATGCGTGTTCAGTTCAACAGTGCCATTGGTCCGTACAAAGGTGGCATTCGCTTTCATCCCAGTGTCAATTTGGGCATATTGAAGTTTCTGGGTTTTGAGCAGGTATTTAAAAACGCGCTCACAACCTTGCCCATGGGCGGTGGGAAAGGTGGATCTGACTTTGATCCCAAGGGCAAGTCGGACTCTGAAATCATGCGGTTTTGTCAGAGTTTTATGACTGAATTGGCACGGCACATCGGGGCTGATACCGACGTTCCGGCGGGAGACATTGGAGTGGGAGCGCGTGAGATCGGATTTATGTTTGGCCAATACAAGCGAGTCTCCAATGCCTTCAACGGAGTGCTGACCGGAAAAGGTCTGAATTGGGGAGGTTCGCTCATCAGGCCGGAAGCGACGGGCTATGGAGCGGTTTATTTTGCCCAGGAAATGTTGGCTACGCGGGATGATTCATTGGAAGGCAAACGATGTGTGGTTTCGGGATCGGGCAATGTTGCCCAGTTTACAGTGGAAAAGTTGCTCGAGCTGGGTGCGATGCCGGTCAGTTTATCAGATTCCGGTGGCACCATCTACGATCCTGAGGGTTTTGATAGTGAAAAACTCGCTTATGTGAAGAAGCTGAAAAACATCAAACGCGGGCGTATCAAAGAGTATGTGGAAACATACACCAAGGCTGAGTTCCGTGCGGACAGCACTCCCTGGAGTCTGGAATGTGACGCGGCATTTCCGTGTGCAACGCAGAATGAGCTGGATGGAGAAGATGCTGTTGAACTGTTGCGCAATGGCTGCAAGCTGATATCTGAAGGGGCAAATATGCCGAGCACGCCTGAAGCGGTGGCGGCATTTCTGGAGGCGAAGATTTTCTATGCACCTGGCAAAGCTGCGAATGCGGGGGGTGTGGCAACATCAGGGCTTGAGATGAGTCAAAATGCCATGCGCATCAACTGGCCGCGTGAGGAAGTGGACCGCAGGTTGCGTGAAATCATGAAGAGCATCCATGCCCAGTGTCGACGTACTGCGGAAGAATTCGGTTATCCTGGCAATTATGTGGCTGGAGCCAATATTGCAGGTTTCATTAAAGTTGCCGATGCTATGTTGGATCAGGGAGTTGTCTGAGTGAGCAAGCCAGACTTCACTGCATCGACAGGTTGGCCGGGGTTGGACACGGTATTGGGTGGTCTCGACCCCGGCGATAATGTCGTTCTTGGTTACGAATCCATTGACGATTACAAGCGCATGGTAACCGCTTACGATAATGCAGCGCGATTGGCTGGATGTAGGCGGGTCTATTTTCGCTTTGCCGATCATCCGCGGTTGTTGGAAAGGATGATTCCAGACGTGAGGAACCGATTGATGCTTCTGTGAGTTTTGAAGGTTTTGTGCGCCGTGTGCATGCAGTGATTGGTGAAGTTGGTTGTGAGGCGGCGTACGTCTTTGACAGTATCAGTTACCTGGCGGAAGCGTGGTTATCCGATCAGCCATGGCCGATTTTTTTTTCTACTCACATGCCCGAGATTGCGGGAGTTACGCACATTGGCATATTTTGGCGTAAGGCGGGATTATCATCCGCACAGTGCCATTGAAACGGTGCGTGGCACGACCCAGTTTCTGCTGGATATTTTCAGTTTGGAAGGCCGGTTTTACATCCGCCCGCTCAAGGTGCAATATCGGTCTGCACAGGTTATGAATACGGTGCATGTTCAACACGGTGAGCGCCTGTTGCCTGTGGATGAGAGTACCGTTCTGGCACCCTTATTATCGCGCACCCGTTGGCCATCTTTGCGTGGTGGTCCGCCGCATGAACGCGTGGATGCGCTATTTGAGGAAATGGGTCGTGCGCTTGAGGCCAAGCGCCATGGTCGCTTGAGCCAAGAAACTGAAGAAGCGCTGCTCAGTGAAGCTTGGCGAGCCTTTCGTGTGCATCGCTCCGGTATATCGGGTCTTGTGGCCCGGTATTTAGGATTGGAAGATTTTGCTGAGATCCGGGAGCGCCAGATAGGCGAGGGTAGTATAGGCGGCAAGGCATTCGGGATGTTGGTGGCGCGGGCAATTGTGCGCAAAGAGCAGCCAAAGTTATTCGAGCGTTTGGAGGTGCATGATTCATTCTTTGTGGGCGCGGCTGCCTTTGTCAGTTTTCTGGTGCGTAACGGACTGTGGTGGATACGCGATCAGCAACGAACCGATAACGGATTTTTGCAGGATTTGAAGGAAGGACGAGGACGGATACTGGCTGGCGAGTTTCAGCCGGAGATTGTGGATGAATTGGCACGCATGTTAGATTATTTTGGAGAAATGCCGTGCATTGTTCGGTCCAGTTCAATTCTCGAGGATGACCGTGGTAATGCGTTTTCCGGCAAGTACGAAAGTATTTTTCTGAGCAATCAAGGATCTCGCCAGGAACGGTTGGATGCCCTGCTGGATGCGATTCGCCGGGTGTACGCCAGTGTATTTGATCCTGAGACCTTGATGTATCGGCGGGACCGGGGATTGTTGGAAAGTGAAGAGCGCATGGCGTTGCT
>JAJOKB010000026.1 GCA_021208135.1 Verrucomicrobiota bacterium
GTCCTCGTGAGCGCGGCAGGTTTTGCAAAAGCGCAATCCGATTGCTTCCGAGTACGAAGGTTTTGGCGATCCGGGGCGCAGTGCGGGTGCCGATGCAGACGGAGAGGGGTCAGACTTTCGGGGTTTTTCGGTTCATATGGTAATGAACCGAGGACTGGTCGATCTGCTACTTTATCGGCGCTGTTAAACTACAATGACCTTTCCGGTCGCATGCGCCCGGGTCTTACCGCACGAGGGCATTTGTCGTTGCCGTTTAGCTTTTCCAATTCCTTGATCTTCGACTTTCGTCATGTAGAGGTTTTTCGCTACATTGAGCACTATGAATCGGTCTGGAAGCCGTTCACTGCTCTGGAACTGGAAGGAGGAGGTTTCCGATATTCGGCGAATGGAGAACCTTTGGTTGTGGATGGAAGCGAGGTATACATTCCAGACCGTCCACGCATCTCGCTGGATAGAATTGAAACGACCAACACACAGTTTCAGTTGGGTTGGTCCGCCCGCCCATGGCAGAACACCCGGATTTATTGGGGATTCTTTGTACAGGATTTTTATGACGTGTTCTACCGTAACCGCCTGGAACTGCAGAGCGGTAATGAAGGAGCGGAATTTCGGGGTGAGCTGAATTTTAATAATGGCTCCATGCTATCGGCAGAGGTAACCAATGCCGGCACGAGGCGCTATTTTGGTAACACCATTACCGAGCGATTGCGGTTGCGCAATCTGTTGAGCATCACAACGGATGTGGGAGAATACAAATTGCACATATCCGGCTACCACCACTACTGGAAGAGTGAGCCTACTTGGTGGAATTGGAATTTCAGCGACCCGGAGGCCGCTTTTCGCTTTCGTATTGAAGATCCGAATTTTCCACAACTGGTTCCGGTTGCCGGTTGGGATTCCGACGATTTGAGTCAGGCTTATCTGAGTAACTTGCGTGTACACCGCACCCGGACCACCGACCAGGATCTCGCGGGGCGGATCGATTTGGAGCGTTCTTTCGACTTCTCACGCTTTGAGCGATTTCGACTTTTAGGTGGTATCAAACACCGGGAGAAGGAGCGCAACAACGATGAGGAGAGGGAGGTGTATTTTCCCCGCGCCGGAATGCCTTTGCCGCTGGAGCGTGTTGCCTATGCAGACATTCGCCGTCCTGTAGTGAGAGGTCGCTACGATTTGCCGCGCGGGTTGGATCCCAAAGCAGGGGAGCGATTTCTGGCCGAAAACCCGGATTTTCTGCGTTTTGATCCAATTCGTTCCGCCGACGAATCCGCCCAGCAGCGGTACCGTAGTGAGGAAGCGGTTACAGGAGCCTATTTGTTGAACTGGTGGCGTACTGAACGTTGGGAGGGTGAGGCCGGACTGCGCTACGAATATACCAGCACTCACACCGTGGGAACACTAACCGGGCTCGGCGCACCGGTCGAGATGCCCGCAGACAATAGCTATCATAATTGGCTGCCAGCGGTGTATATTTTTAATCATTCTGTGCCGCGTTGGCGATTCGGTGGAGGTACCAGTCAAATCCTGATGCGACCGCAGTATTTCGATATCGTGAATTACAGACGTGTGAGTCTGCCTACACGCAGCATCAGTGAAGGAAACCCGGGATTGGATCCAACCCTGATCAAACATTATCAGTTTGCGGTGGAGTACCGCACAGGATCCTCTGGTCAAATTAGTCTCGAGCTGTACCGCATGGACTTGTCCGAGTTTTTCTACAAAGCAGTGCGCTTTGAGGAATACTCTGTGGACGGGGTCGGGGCGAGCGAAACCTTTGTTGTGAGCAGGGTTGAAAACGGCGAACGGGGAAGGATTCAGGGCTTCAAGGTTCAGGCGGATCGGATGGCGGAATTTACCGGAGTGCGGTTTCATTGGCGTGGTGCGTATGTGTACTCAGATTCAGCGGCCACGGTGTCCACCCGTCCAAACGAAACTTTTACTGTTCCCGGTCGCTCGCGACACGTGGTGCAGAGTTCCTTGCGCATGAGTCATGGGCCTGCCACGGTGGAGCTAGGGATATTTTGGCAAAGCCAGTCACTGGATGACTTGGGAGAGTCCAGTGATCGTGATGTCCTGCGCGGCAGTGCGTGGAGCACGGAGAGTTCCGTCAGCTACCGATTCAATCAGCGTTTACAGGCCGCATTAAAAGTTCACAACCACTTCAACTTGCCGGAGCGCTCGACCACTGGAGGAGCGGAAAGAGTTAGTCAAAATCAGTACAGCAGTTGGTGGGCGGATTTTTCAGTTGCCTACGCCTTTTAGGCGTGATGTGCGATGCGGCAGGTGACCAATACCGGACGGTGGTCGCTGAGAGTGGTTTTGATCACCTGTTCTTTTTCCACCAAAACACCGGTGGCAGGAAAATGAAATCAAGGGTGCGCTGTGGCCAAGGCGAGGGGAAGGTTTTAGCTCTCGTGGGGAGCAATGTATAGCTGCTTTCGGTCGATAAGTGACGCCAAAGATACATAGTGGCATCATCCAAATTGCGACGGCCAGTGTTGAAGTCGCCGCAAAAAACCGGAGGCAGGTGCGAGTGTCCCCAGTGTTCGCGGCGCTTTTCCAAAAAATGAATCAATTGGTCCACCTGTTGCACGCGACGGCGGCGGGAACTTGGGTTAGGTGCAGGTTGATGATCGGTAATTGCCAGCCGTCATCGAGCAGCACCTCACAATACAGAAAGCCTTTTTCGCCCACCATCCGTACTCCGAACCGATGGTTCTCCCAGTGAGAGACGCGAAACCGCGTGAGCAACGCATTGCCGTATTCCAGCTGAAATCGTCCGGAGCGCAAAGTGTTTACCCCCAGGACGCTGTGAGCCAGCGGTGTCTCGTTCGCGATCAGGTCGAGGAGATTCAGCCGCTTGTTCCAGCTGGAATCACGATCCACTTCCTGCAAGGCCACAATGTCCGCACCCGAGTCCAAAATCAGCTGAGCAATACCACTCAGATTGAGCAGTAATTGCTTCCGCGACGAGAAGCCCTGGTACACCGAGCGACCACGGCCATGCGCTATGTTGAACGTAAGGATTTTGAGCTGAGTCATAATTGGCTTTGCATCCGTGAATTATGTTTTTATGGTAAATGCATTTCCAGCCTATGCAAATACTGATTGCCGAAGACGATTTCATATCGCGAAAACTATTGAGTAACATTTTGACTGAGCTTGGTCATTCGGTGACGGTGGCATCCGATGGCGAGGAAGCCTGGCGCATGTTTCAGACCACGCCTACACGCATTGTGGTCAGTGATTGGTTGATGCCAAAGATGGATGGATTGGGTTTGCTCGAAAAAATCCGCAGTCATCCCAAGTCCGATTACACATACTTTATCATGCTCACCGCCAATGTGGCCATGAAGGAAAGCTACTATAAGGCCATGGATGCTGGTGTGGATGATTTCCTCGCAAAACCGCTGGACCGCGTTGAACTGATCATCCGTTTGCGGGTGGCTGAGCGGATTTTGCGTGCAACCTCCCGCATAGAGTCATTGGAAAATGTTCTCACGATTTGTGCCTATACCAAAAAGATCAACTTCCCCGAGGAAGGTTGGCAGACCGTGGAGGAATTTATGCGCAACCATCTGGGGATCACATTATCTCACGGCATCGAGCCCGGCTATTATGAGAATGTGATCAAGCCGCAACTGGATCAGCTGAAGGCAAAGGGGGCCAGCGAGCGATCCGGCATGATCGGTTGAAGGGAGATCAGTTGACGCTGACTTTGCCTTCGTAGACCCAACGATATCCTTTGCCGCGCGCGTCCTTGATTTTCAGGCGTCTGAAGGTGAGGGAGCGGTACTTATCCACCACTACATCCATGCTTTCTTTGTCAGCCGTATCGGCTGCGGGTAGCGACTCAGCCGCTTTTTGCACTGTGGTGAGCGAAGGTATGAAACGGGATTGACCCTCTGGCATGGCTTTGAATCAGGGATTGACGGTGAAGAAAATGCGTTTTCCTGCTTGCAGTACGATTGGCGCGGATGGGCGCTGGATCACGTGGTTGGGATCCGTGCAGGCAACGTCCTCAATTTTGGCCGCGCCTTGTTGAATCAGGCGGCGAGCCTCCTTTTTCGAGGGTAACAGACCTGTGTTACCAAGGATGTTGACCAGGATTTGCTCGTCGCTGTCCGCCAGTTGCGACCATGCGAAGACCGGCATCTCGTCAGGACGTTGATTGCGGGAAAACACTTTTTCGAACTGTTCCAGTTCGTAATCTCCCTTGCCAGCACCGTGAATTCGATTGGTGAGGGTGAGAGCCAGCTGCTTCTTCATCGCCATGGGGTGTTCTTGCTGCATCGCTGCAATTTCGGCAGGCGTTTTCAGCAGCAGCAATCGGTAGTAATCCCACATCACGCTGTCGCTGATAGACATGATTTTGCCGAACATGTCCTTGGAGGAATCATTAAAAGCGATGTAGTTGTCCTGCGACTTGGACATCTTCTTCACCCCGTCGGTGCCTACCAGAAGCGGTAGAGTGAGAACCACCTGCTCCTTTTTGCCGGCCTCCTTTTGGATCTGGCGACCCACCAGGCAGTTGAAGGTTTGGTCAGTGCCGCCGATCTCCACGTCGGCATCCAGCATCAGGGAATCATAACCCTGCACCAGAGGGTAGAGGAACTCGATAATGGAAATAGGCGTTCCGGCAGCGTAGCGTTTGGAGAAGTCATCGCGCTCCAGCATACGCGCCACCGTCATTTGGCGGGACAACATCAGACAATCCTCGAAACCCATTTTGCCAAACCACTCGCTGTTGAAGCGCACCTCGGTTTTTTGCGGATCCAGCACCTGGTACGCTTGTTCCACGTAGGTTTGCGCATTGTGGCGGATTTCGTCCTTGGTCAGCACCGGGCGGGTGGAAGAACGGCCGGATGGGTCGCCAATCAGTGTGGTGAAATCGCCGATTACCAGCACCGCAGTGTGACCGAGATCCTGGAATTGGCGCAGTTTGTTGAACACCACCATGTGCCCGAAAGTCAGGTCCGGCCGCGTCGGATCCACGCCCAGCTTGATGCGCAATGGGCGGTTTTCCTGCAGCTTGGCGATCATTTCCGCCTCGCTGTAAATGGAGTCAGCGTTCTGTTTGATGATTTCCAAAGGTGTCATGATATCGATACTGCCTGTTTCGATGTGCAAACCCCGCAGGCAAGCAGAGGAAATCCAGGAAGACAACTATTAAGTCTGGCGTACAGCGGTCGTGCTTGACCCGTGAGTCTGACAAATTTGTTTTGCGTTCCGCTGGGCCTTACCTTTAATGCCTCAAAATGCGTCTTATCTCCTGCATGGAGAGAGACGCATTATCTTTTTAGCAAAGGCAGGAGACAATTTTAACATGGCAAAAACAGCGTTCCGCAGTCCCATTATTCTGGATACCGGCATCAGCCTTGGCGATGAGGGTAAGGGCAGACTTATACCCGAAGTGGTACACGAGCTGCAGCAACTCAAGGGCCGTACCGACATTGTGGGGATGGTGATGAAGGTGAATGGTGGCGCGAATTCCGGTCATACCTGTGGCGGCCTGAAGCTCAATCTTTTCCCGGCCGGAGTGATCAATGCGGATATTCCGTTGCTTGGCATTGGCGCAGGGGTGGTGGCGGATCCACATAAGTTTATCTGGGAGGCAGCCTATATCGAACAGGCGGGTTATGCGGTGATGAATCGGCTGCTCATCGACGAACGCACCATGGTCAGTGACATCGGTCACCGACTCCTGGATTTGGCTTACGAATATTACCGGGTCGAGGTACTGGGCGAAGAAAAGCGCGGATCCACCGGCAGGGGGATTTCACCCGCTTACATGGATGAAACAGCGCAGTTTCAGATCACCTATGATGAGTTCCGTGGTGAGCGGGAAGCCTTTGCCCGCAGACTGAGCGCAAAATTGGATCGGGCGATGCGCACCATCCAACACGTTTGCCGAGTGCCCGAGGAAACTTGGAGCGGTTTTTTTTGACCGTGCTGACTCAGGCCGAAAAACGGGCCAATGCCTTTTTGATCGAGAAGGGGATATTTGCTGAAGACTGTTTTGATTACACACGGTTTCGCGGAGACCGCCCCTTTAGCCTTAATCTGGATGCGGTGATTGACTCGTATTGGCAGGCTGGCAGGCGACTGGCTCCAAACGTGGGAATTGTGCGAGAGGAAGTCCTGCGTTTGCTGCGTGAAGGGCGTTACCTGATCGGCGAGTTTGGACAGGCATACTGGTTGGACAAGCGGGGCGGGTTTTCTCCGAATGTGACAGCCTCGCATACCGTACCAGCCGAGTTTTTCCTAAGCGCTGGAAATTCCATTGCAACCGGCGCACATTTTCGGCGTCTGCAAGGCCTACGATACCAAGGTTGGTACCCACCACTTCCCCTGCCAGTTTCCAGAAGGCCATCCTCTGGGAGAGCGTCTCAAGAAATTGGAGTTTGGCACAACCACTGGCCGCCAACGCATGGTTGGGTGGTTTGATGCCGTGGAGAAAGGGGATGCCCTTCGCTATGGTGGCCTGAGCGATCTGGTGATCAACAAGCTGGACGCCCTTTCCTACATTGAGGACTGGCAGGGTGGGGAGTTACTGATTTGCACTGGGTACCGGACGCCAGATGGTCAGTTGCTGCAACACGTCCCACGCGACAGCGCCGTCCACCGTACCGTAAAACCGGTCTATCGCCAGTACGCTGGTTGGGCGGAAGACATCAGCACAGTGTCGCACTTTTGATAACTTGCCGCTGGCCGCAAAGCGCTACGTGGCAGCGATGGTTGATTCCACTTTACGGGTTGCCTACGGAGATCCGTCGATCTGGCCTGGCGAGTTGCCGAATTTGCGCTATATTGGGGTCGACCGGAGCCTTCACAGATCATCACTGACGTTCCGGATACAAAGGAGTTAATACAAATTGCATGACCGGTGGATTAAAAGGAGTTCGTAACGCGTTTGTGTCCGGGTTGCTACTGGTAGCTCCGGTGGGGGTGACGCTTTTTGTCATCAATTTCCTTGTCCAACGCTTGGGGGGCTCCCGCACGGTCCATTTTCTTTTTCTTTATTCCCGAGGATCCGCTGAATCCCTTCTGGAGCGAAATGCTCCTGCAATTGGCCGGAGTGCTGTTGGTGTTGGTGATCATCACCATGATGGGCTGGTTGTCCCAAAAGTTGATTGGGCGATTGATGGTGAACCTTTTTGAGCGTCTGGTGAATACGGTCCCGGGAGTGAGAACCGTCTATAATACGGTCAAGCAGATCCGCGATACGTTTACGTTGAAAACAAAGCGGTTTTCCAGCGTAGTGTGTTGGTGGAGTATCCGCGCAAGGGGGTGTATGCGTTGGGCTTTCTCACAGGGAGAAGGGGAAGGGGGAACCGCAATACCTCACCGATTCCGAGTTGTGAATGTTATTCATTCCCCACCACGCCCAATCCCACCAGCGGTTTTTTGCTAATGGTTCCCAGGCACGAACTGATTTTTCTCAAAATGTCGGTTACCGACGGCATGAAATTGGTCATCAGTGGTGGTGCCGTGGTACCCGAAGTTCGATCCGGTCGATGTCACCCCGCAACGAACAGATTGAGGCCCTTGTGTTGCGGCGAGGACCGCATGGAGAAAAGATGCTGGCGCTGGAGTTGTTCAGCGCGGAGCTGGGGTTGATAACAGGTTATTGGCGCATTCCCTCCGCTCTTGGCAAGGGTCACGTGCCGGACTTGTTTGATCGCGGCCAGTTTGGTTTGCAGTTCAAGGCCAGCGAGCGCATGCAATGGTTAAGGAGTTCATGTTGACTGAACGCATGGAGCGGATTGCGACGCATTATCCTTCCTTTCAATTAGCTTCAGAGTTTGCGGATGTGTTGTGCCGTAACCTTCAACATGCCGAGTTTTTTTGAGCCGATCTACGACTTGACTCTAAGAGCCATGAAAGGCTTTGCGGGTGGCCAACTGCCTCAAGCAGTGTTTCTGAAGGCGGTGTTTCAGTTTGCGCGGGACGAAGGTTATCCGGTGAAAGAGCAGTGGCTGCGGGAATTACCCGCTGAGTATCAGGAGGGGGTTATCGCTGTTCTGCGCACCCCTTTGCAGGAGATTTGTCAGCCTCCTGAATCGATTGAGCGGATGCGCCAGGATTTGATGGAGTATCTGCGACAGAAAACCGATTTCTGGCTTTGAGGGTCTTTTGGTTGGTTCCGGCAACTCCTACTTGCGCTTTAAGATTTCGATCTCAATCTGAAGCCTCATGACCTCTTTGGATTTAATTGTTGTGGGTGCCGCTCCAGCTGGGATCGCCTGTTCTATCGCCGCTGCACGTGAAGGTGCCAAAGTGCTGCTTCTCGAGCGAAGTGCCTATATTGGCGGCTTACCTGCAACGGACTTGGAGCGACGGACATCGGTAAACGCGAGGCCACCACCGGGTTGTTTCTGCAGTTCGTCTCTCGCAACGCAGAGTATTATCGTGAAACTTACGGAGCCGATTCCGAGCAGTATCGTGTCAGCACGGACGGCTATCACTTCGAGCCTTCGGTGGCTGCGAAGGTGTTTGATGCCATGCTGAAAGAGTTCAGTGGATCGATAACGGTGCGAACCCGTATGCAATTGGATGTTAATAGCGATAACATCCAGCTTGAAGGCAAACAGATTAAGGGCTTGCGCCTGCTCAATCTGGCCTCTGGCGAGTTCGAGTGGTTGCAGGCAAAAATGTTTTGCCGATTGCACCTACGAGGGCGACCTTGCTGCAGTGTCTGGTGTGTCCTACCGATTGGGGAGAGAGTCGGTGCAGGAATATCGTGAGCCCATGGCGGGGGTGTTGTATAAACCTTGGTTTTTACCCCCGGCGGATGGTTCTACCGGAGAAGGCGATGATCGCATTCAGGCCTACAACTATCGCTTGTGCCTGACCGATAACGCGGCCAATCAAGTGGCTTTTGCCCGACCGGAGGGTTACGACCGAAGCGAATACCTGCTATTGGCGGAATGTTGGAAAGAGCAACGTTTTGCCGGAATTCCGGGCAGGGAATTATTACTCGATGGCATCGGCTTCGTAACAAACATGGTAATGTTGCCAAACCGCAAGACCGACGCGAATAATCAGCACCTTGCGTTTATCTCGACGGATTTGCCGGAAGAAAACAATCCATGGCCCGAGGCTGATTGGGCATGGCGTGACCAGTACGCCCTCCGTCTTCGTCGTTACACAGAAGGACTGTTCTATTTTGCTGCAACCGATGAATCCCTCCCGGAAAGCTTCCGCTCCAAAGTGCGCCAATGGGGCTTTGCCAAGGACGAATACACCGATAATGGAAACTTTCCACGGCAGGTTTACGTTCGTGAAGCGCGTCGTATCCGCGGCAGCTTCACCCTCACAGCCCATGATACCTTGCCGCTTTTGCCAGGTTATCGTCCTCCTGTTTATTCCAGCAGCATCACCGGTAGTTGTTATGCACTTGATTCCCACGCTTGTCGCAAAGCTGAACCCGGTAAACCGGCATTGGAGGGTTCTTTAACTACGGCAGTCTTCCCTACACTGTTCCTTACGAGGTGATGATTCCGCAGGAAGTGGATAATCTCATCGTTCCCGTCGCCGTGTCCGCCAGTCACATAGGATTCAGTACCATTCGCATGGAACCTGCCTGGATGGCACTTGGCGAAGCCGCTGGCATCGCAGCGTACTATTACAGCAAGGGCGTGGCTTCCTTTAAGGAGGTTCCTGTTCGGCGGGTGCAGGAGCGCATTCTCGACCACGGAGGAACCCTTGTGTGCTTACTCGGAGACATCCGTCCAAGGATGGCTTCCGCTCACGGCAACTCGCAGCAATTGATGCTGGAGTTTACCAGCCTTACCCTTTGGATTGGCAGCCGAAGACTGGATCGTTAGAAAACGGTTTAATTTTTTAACCAGACCTCCTTACTTCCATGACTTATCAGAATATATGCGATTTCGGTGCTGTTGCAGATGGTGCCACGTTGAACACAACTGCCATTCAGCGCGCAATTGACACCGCCGCTGCGGATGGTGGTAGTGGCCATGTTGTTATTCCGCGCGGAAATTTTCTCACCGGACCCTCTATCTGCGTGACGGTATTCATTTGGAACTAAAGCCAGAGCGGTCTTGCAGGGATCACCCAATATTGCGGATTACGATGTGATGGAAGCTGGTGAACACAAGGACTTGCAACCTTACCATCTACTCGTTCTCGATGGCCTCCGCAGCGTGCGTATCACAGGGCCCGGTTGTATAGATGGCAGTGGGCCCTCCTTCTGGGCCAAAGAACCGAAACCCTCCGGATGGTATTATGAGTTGGATAAACGTCCAAGCCCGATGATCGAGTGTATCGATTGCGAGGATCTCGTTTGGGAGGGCGTAAAAATCGCCAACTCTCCAGGATGGACCCTGCACTTCAAACGTTGTCGGAATGTGCGCGTGGAAGGTATTACGATTGCCAACAATTTGTTCGGTCCAAATACCGACGGGATCGATATCAACGGTTGCCAGGACGTGCGGGTCTCGAATTGCGTAATTGCTGCGGGTGATGATGCGATAGTTTTGAAAACAACCGATGACTCAATTCCATGCGAGAGGGTAGTGGTCACGAATTGTGTGATTGATACCAACTGCCGCGCATTGAAATTAGGCGCACATGAATCCTACCTGGATATGCGGGATGTTTGTTTCAGTAACTGTGTTGTACGCCAATCCGTTGCTGTTTTTGCCTTTACTGTCGCAATGGTGCGACTCTGGAAAACATTGTCTGCAATAACGTTGTTGGCAATGCCTTCTCCAACCCGGATTTTAACCAGCCTATCCATATAGATCTTGGATGTTGTGATGAGCGCAATAAACCGGGGAAAATCCGCAACGTAGTGGTTTCGGACATGGTTTTGCACAGCAACGGGCGCATAGTAATTACTGGAATGCCAGATCACCCGGTGGAAAATATCAGCCTGCGCAACATTCAGTTACACCTTGAGAATGTTTTTGACCCCTATCCAAAGGGACTCACCTCAACCGGACGTCAGTTTTGCCCAAACACTCCCAACGCTCGCGCCGCTCGCGCCGCTGTGGTGGTAGAAAACGCCCGCCGCTTCTCTATGTCCGGAGTTGAAGTCTTTTGGCCGCAGAATATGCCAGCGCACTTTGAGGAATTTTGGAGCGCGAATATTACCGCCTAGCGGTATTGGGTTTCTCGGTTAGGGTTCTTCTCAGAACCCCTCCGCCCGCGCGTACGTCGCCTCGTAAAGATCACTGAGCAGTCTTCCATTCCAAGTCCAGTAAGGTCCTGGCGCTACACTGTATGGCAACTGCAAAAGTTGTCTGGTTGCCGCTGTTAGTGATAGTTCCTCATTGCCCAAGGCAACCTTACGCGGCCCCAATACTGTAACTGTATTTTCGGCAAAAGTCGCCACCAGTTCCGCCCCTACGGGAATACCCATTCCTGGAAATTCAAGTTTGGTCTCCGGTTACGCAATTTGCTACCGGCATCACGCGATTCCGCATCAACCGAGCTGGGTATCGCGCTAACCGCTGTTGTGGCATCTTCAACTTCAACTGCCCTCAGTATTGCCACCACCTGTTCTGGATCGATTTGGAAAAATTCCCGGCGCGGGTTTACGCGGTGTGGCGAAAAAGCAATGTGCAATGCCCGTTCCAGTTCAGCAGCTTTCTCAACCTTTGCTCGCGTGCGCAATTTCAAAAGGAACCGGAACTCCAGTCGTATATAACTGATCTATACGTTGTTTTACTTCAGTTTGCCCGGTCATCCCAATTTTCACTATACCCGGCATGGCAGGATTGGTTAACACATAAACAATTTCCATACGCGCCTTCTATTTTCTCCTCACAACTCGAGCAAGAACTAACTGACTGCACCTCCCCATCAAAACCGGACAGTCCCTGTTTTTGACGGTGGGCTTACCGCTCAAATCCGTCATTTTTGATCCAATTTGAGAACCCTTGGCCTCGCCTTTGCACCTTCTCGCCATTCGCACTATATTCTGGAGTTGGGGAAGATGATCAAAATGAGTATCCCTTGTGTAGAGTGATATGTTGTGTTGAGCAACTAAGGCGGCAATCCACAGATCGTTGGTTGGGATTGGTGTGCCCTGTACCCGCAGCTGTCGGTACAACAAGGCATAAAAGTGCGAGGTTTGGGCGTCCGCGAACAACACTCCTACCGATGGTTTTTTGTAGGAATAGCTCAAGTGGCGTTCGTTGTCGGCCTGCTTGTTTCCACATGCAAAACCTGCTCTAAGTTCAGCTAGGCTCACGAAACTTAGAAAAACTTTCTCGCACCGACGCATCTTGTCGAGAACAGCGGCTTCGCCTTCCGCATAATCACGGTAGCGATTGGTATCGAGCAGCATTCTCATTGCCAAAGCTCCGGGTCGATGGTCGCCCGCATTTTATCCAGAGCGGTGTCGCAATCTTTATCCCTCACCCATTTTCCGGCAAGATCATCGAAGTCCCGGTTCATTACCTCATCGCCAAGTCCGCACCCGCGCTTCACGTCTCGCGCAAAGCCGTGTTCAAAACTAACATTATCGGCACGCATGCGCTCGCGCAAAGCCTGATCCAGCTCAACAGGAATATCACGCACAGTATATTGAATTCTTTTCATGCAGGCAATGAATGCGCTAAATGCATGCACCCGTCAATCCCTTTCGCCCTCCTCGGAACCGTTGCAAGTATAGACAATGCTCAAATGGCAAAGGTCCAGAAGCGGTGGAGGTATTGCGCAAAGAACGGATCGTCTATGCGCAGCCCCAGTTGCGGATCGTCAATGGTGATTTTTGTCCTTCTCGAATGTGCGCAGGGCATTGGGAACGATACCGGGGTCATAGCCAAACTGTCCACTCACGGCCCTTGAACCCAGTTCGGGAACCTCCGCATGAAACTGCTTCCATGCGATAGCCCGTAGCAATCCCTTCTGCGAAGGTGTGTAGCGGCGGATATAAGTTTCAAATGTCGTGCGGTTGGTGGCAATGAAGTCGGCAAGGTGCTTGTGCAGCAGGTCGCTGTCCACTTCGCTCGAAGATTCCACGCAATTCCAGAGGTATGAGCCGAAGCGTTGCACATCGCCGATGATCCAGTTGGTCACGCGGCCCATCTCGTCAAAGGCAGCGTCGGTCAAACAAATGTCCTTAGTGCCAAACAGCTTGAACAACCACTCCCGCATGAGCGGCAAAGCGATGGGGGCAAGCGGCAACGCCTCATACTGCCGGTAAAAGGGACTTTCCGCATTGTAGAATGCGGTATCGAGCAATGATCTTACCGAACCCGAAAAGACCACGGGCAGGTGCTGCATCAACTGTAACTGCCCCCTTAACTGACCAAGGAAGGCCAGTCCCTCCCTGGTTGCCGCAAGATCCTGAATCTCATCGAAGTACAGCACTATCCGCTGCTTGTCAGATACTTTGTCCAGCGCGGCAAGAAGCCGCCCCACAACCCCGGAAATTTCGGTTGGATTGAGCATGTGCGCTGGTCCGATAGCTGCCTTGAAGCTGCTCCCCATAACCCTGCCTCGAGGGAAAACCCCCGCTCGCCAAGCGAACTCAAGAGCTTGCGAACAGGATTGGATTTTTTCAGAAAATCCTCGACCTGGTAATTAAGGGCAACCAACGCCTCTTGTGGCGTAGTCAGGTTTTTCCAGTCAATGGCCAGTAATTCGGATTCCGCTACCGATGCCCGGACTAAGCTGGTTTTGCCTGTGCGTCGGGGGCCTTCGATCAGGATGCGGGCCGGTCCTTTCAAGCGGTCCTTCAGTACCGATTCTTCCGCTCTGCGGATCGATAATTCGCGGGGTGGCGGAACGAGATTGGGTGCAAATGGGTTTTTCATTTTAATAAGCTAAACTTAGAATCTTAAAACAGAATTTAGCAAACTAAAATTAGAGGTCTAAAACACATAAGGGAATGCGCAGGGCAAAGCCTCCTTCCGACACGAACATCCCATTACTAGGATATTCCGCCTGTGAAGCGTACCCGATGCACGGAACCGCAAACCGTTGCAACTGTAGACAATACCCAATTGATTAAATGAGTAATTGAGTATTGTTATTCGACCAACTCTTTCAACAGCGGCAGTAGCATATCGCGGATGCTCACGCCTTGCTCGCTGGCGCGTGCTTTGAGTTTGCGGTGCAGATCCAGGGGCACATCCAGATTCAACCGCTTCTGCGGTTCTTTGCGGAGTTCCTCGTAGGCCTTGTCCTTGTCCGGATGAGAAACCGCTGGGGCCCGGTTAGCTTTGCTGGTTAGAGCCATTGCAGTATCTCCTTTTTGATGTTTTGGATTTCGCTTTTAGCTGCGGCATCATCGGTAGAAAATACCGTACCGCCCGAGGCGGCGGAGTTGGCATAGGCTATGCGCTGATTGGTTCCGGAGCCCAGCAAAGGGAATGTCCGCATAATCCTGCTGCAGCACCTCTGTTATCTC
>JAJOKB010000107.1 GCA_021208135.1 Verrucomicrobiota bacterium
GTGCTCTCAAACCCAGCATGCTCTCCCTTCGAGTTCTGCCATCCATAGCCAAGGATGAAAGTAACCCCATCCCGAATTCTTCTTTCAATTAACTGCAATAGGTCGCGATCCAATACATTTGAAGAAATCCACCCGGATAAAATCACAACCTCGTTTCGTGCGGAGGTGATTGCGTGCTTAAGTTCCTTCCAATGCTCGCGCCCATCAACAACTTCGAACGCCGATTCGTGCCCGGCGGCAAGGATCCGCTTGCGGAAATCATCGCCATATCCTGATGAACAGGCCTCAAGTTCCTTGATCTTGCGACGGTTCTCTGAGAACTGGCGGCAAACCAAGTAACTGCCCCATGTAAACGCGAGCTGTGTAAATATAAGCGGGGGATAAAACAATAGAACGACGGTCCAAAGAGTCCAGAATATGCTCAAATAAAAAGCCGGCTTCCGCCAAAAATGAGAAATGTCAGCGAAATACTGACAATAATGATTAGCTGATACTTTACGACTTCCATGCTCATTCATTTTTATTTGGTCCAACGTCAGCAGCCAGGTACGGAGCGTAGCTTCGTTACCTGCGCTGCCTTGTTGGGTGTAGTGGTTTTAGTAGACAGTGGGAAAGTGGGTGTTGCGGAGTGCTTTCCTTGGGGAATCTGGAGCAGGTCTGAATTCATTGAGGCGAAGCCGATTTAATCAACCTAACGAAGAGAATTCATACGGAATAGGCGAAGCCTACGCAGTTGTGAATGCTGACTGGTTAAGTAGTTTATTCAAGTGCTTAGCCAAGTTCCAAAAGTGCTAAGAATTGAAATTGCTATGAATCCAAAGATGATGATACCAAAGCATCCACTTTTCTTTGGCTTTACATACTCCTCCTCTTTCCATTTCTCAATCAGGTGACTCCAATCACTTCTAATTACATCTTCAGTATCACTTGGTTTTTTATTATCCAGAATCATTGCAGTAGCGATCTGGGTTTTTAAATCCCGATCTACACGAATACCTTCTTTCAATTCCATGTTATCTCGCAATCCACTCAGCTTGGAGCCAACTCGATCGTAAATGGCAAAATATCCTGCAAGCTCTTCTTTCGTTGGTTTCGCTTTCGTTGGTTCAGTCATTTTATTTTAATTTTGGATATTAGCGAAGTGTTTAGAGGTCCCCTTAAGGAAATGCTCTAAAAGGTTTATCTCTTGAATTTCACCCAACGTCAGCAGCCAGGTACGGAGCGTAGCTTCGTTACCTGCGCTGCCTTGTTGGGCTCTGGTGCATAGATGTCTAGACTCAGCTTGATACCTCGATCAGCAAGCCTCCTCATTGTCTCTGGGAGAAGACTTGCTCCGCGATTGGACCTTTCAAGAAATAAGCCACAAAAGAGGTCGATACTGTACTGCGATGTAACTTCATTCCAACGGTCCAAGTCTTCTGTCAAGCGAGAGAGGATCCATTCTACCTGAGAATCAAGATCTCCATCTTCACTGTCGGGTGCACGCAGTCTCCAATTCGTCCTCACCTTAGCATCCGAATTACAACCCAACAGGCGGGATACCGTTTCTAGATTCACCTTCTCTTGAGGATCTTTTCCCGCAACACGCAAAGCGACCTGAGTCAGATCAACAGGACCACCAAACCATACGGTATCTTCGGGTGCGCTGGCTTTTATGTGTTTTGGAACATCTTTCATCTGATTCTGCACAACGTCAGCAGCCAGGTACGGAGCGTAGCTTCGTTACCTGCGCTGCCTGGTTAGGATTTTGGGTTTGAGTGAGCAGTGGGAAAGTGTGGTTTTCGGAGTGATTTGGTGGGGAAACTGGAGCGGTTCTGAATTCATTGAGGCGAAGCCGATTCTTTTAACCTAACGTCGAAGCGCAGGTACGGCGAAGCCGTTACATGCCGCGATTTGTTGTGCCAACGGTATTATCTTACTCAGCGGTTGCGGTGGGTTGTTTCTGTTCTGGTGAGCTACGGTACATCCACACTAAAAATGGGCTTAAAACCACAGAAAGGGAGGAGATATAAATATAATGTTTCAAACCAGGATTGGGGTAATAGCCGTATCCGACATAGCCAAACTGAAGTAAAACCAAACAAGCGACAAAAGCTGAGGCCGCGCAGGCGATCCAAGTGAGCCAGAATTGGCTGGAACGGGAGATGTTCAGGTAACGTGCAAGCAGAATCCATGCGACCCCACCAGCCGCAAAGGAAAAGCCGTAGAAGAACGGAGCAAGCAATGTGGCTTCCTTCGACAACGTTCCCAAAAGCATGGCTAGAACTGCGCAGACGAAACCAGCGAAGAAAAATCTACCGACAAATATTACGTGATTGTATTTCATGATTCTCACTTGCACAACAGTGTAATATGTTACACTCAGTGTAACAATATCACGGAATTTCTTTGTTATTGTACGGTTTTGGTTAAATGTTTTAAGAAAATTTGAGCAAAAAAGGGCTTGTGTCAATTGCACTTTGGAGGAAGTTGCGGAGTGGGGATGGGATTTCCTAGGGGTAGAGTTTTGTTTGCTTGATTTTTTGTGTGCCTGTAATTTAGTAACGTCATGAAGATTGTGCATTTTCCACGTTGGTAGAGGTTTTAGAGAGGGAGGCGATGGATTTCAGGCAAAAGGAATCCTATAAAATCGTGATTCGCTGGTATCTGGGGTGGTGTAAGAGTCAGGGGTGTTATGCTACCGTTGAAAGTGTGCGTCGCTTTGCGGAGGAGAAGAGGGCGGAACTCAGCGCCAGGCGTTGAACGCCATTGTTTCTATGTTGCGGGAGGCAGGGGGACGTCAGTTGGGCGATTTCAGTGAATTCAAGCGTGGTAGGGCGAGGAAGCGTATCCCTACTGTAATGTCCAGCTCTTACATGAGCAGCTTTATGATGTGACTAGAACGCTCCGTTGCATGGGTAGTGTCCAGGTTTTCCGTTGAAAGTGTGAAGCTGGTATTGGATAGTACTGAAATTCTGCAGACCGAAACATGAAAACTGGACTTGTGACAATGGACTGGTGGAGTGATTGCGCTCACAGCGACTCCGCCCCTTGGATATTACGCACGGATAGCCCTGGAATCTCAGGACACCGCGATGCCTGCATTGGCAACGGTTTGATTGGGATGCGGGTGGACGCGATGGGGGATGTTTCGGACTATTTCCCTGGGCCTGGTTCTTTTATGGCTGGCTTGTGGGGGGCCGCGACTGAAAATCCGCACCGGCCTGAGGGGCTTTTGGAATTGCCGCACTGGGCTGGTTTGCGAGTCAGTGGAGCGGATCGGGAGTTACGTCGGGCGGATCGCAAACTGGCTAAGCACTGGCAGGAACTGGACATGAAAACGGCCACCGTGCGAACCGGATACACTGAACACAATAGTGAAGGCACGATAGAGGTAATGCGGGAGTCCTGGTTGGCCAGAGGCGATCCGCACATTGGGGTGATCAGCGCTGAAATCAAGGTGCTTAGTGGTGGGCGGCGCATTTATTTGGATGAGGTGCTGGATTGCATGCATATTCCTGAAATCGCTGACAATCGCACCCATCAGGAGGGCGAGGACTTGTTTTTGGAGTTGGTTCCACCAGATTTGGCCACCGCTTGCATATTCGGTCACGAGTTTTGGTCGAAGGACTATCCTCGAATCAAATCCACACTACTTTGGTTACGGGTTCACACTCTGCCCGCAGACGGATTTGCCTGACTGGGTTGCATATGGACAGTCAGTCAAGGTGACTAAAATTGTGGCCTTGGTGGCTTCCACGCAGGAGTCAGATCCAGCCACTGCAGCGGCCGGATGTTTGGCACGTGCAGTCAGTGATTTGGAGGCGGTTCGTTCGCGTCATGAGGCAGAATGGGTCCAGCTATGGAACAGTCGCATCGAGTGTTCCGATAAGGCCTTGCAGCGTTTGGGCAACGCGTGTCTGTTTTACCTAAACTGTAGTCTGCGTCCGGATCTGGCGGAGGCGCATGGCCCCTGCGGCTTGTTCGGTAACGGTTGGGACAGTCTGGTGTTTTGGGATACCGAGTTGTGGACCTTGCCACCCATGGCTCTGTTTCATCCTTCGTGGGCCAAATCCTGTGTCGCTTATCGCCACAAAACCTTAGCCGGAGCCCATGCCAATGCCAAAGCCAATGGCGAGGTGGGTGCGCGCTATGGTTGGATGTCGGGAGAGACAGGTAAGGAATGTTGCCGATTGCATCCATTTCCGGAAGAAAGGCACATTGTCAGTTGCGTCGCCCTTGGGCAGTGCTTGTACGCCTATGCCAGCGGGGATCGTCAATGGCTGGAACAAGAGGGCCTGGAGGTTATCTGCGGCTGTGCAGAATACTGGGCGGGCAGGGCTGTGTATGATCCCACAGACCAAAAGTACCACATTTTGCAGGTCTGTGGTTCGGACGAACACGCTGGTTTGGTGGACGACAATGCGACGACAAACTGGGGAGCAGCCTGGACACTGCGTACCGCAACGCAGTTGTTGCGCGCAGTCGGTAAAGCCGCCCCCGCGCTTTGGCAAACGATCGCGGACAATTTGATTATACCGTGGGACGAAGATCGCGGCATTCCTTTGCAGATGCGCCAGTGGCAACATGGCATGGTGATCAAGCAGGCCGATGCGACCCTGTTGATTCATCCGTGGGATTATCCCATGGATCGCGCCACCATGGGGCGAACGGTGGATTATTACCGTCCGCATTACGAAGCTCAGCCAATCATGATGGGGTTTGCTATTGACGGAATCATCGATTGCCGCCTTGGTCGCACGGCAGAAGTGACGTCCTCACTGCGCGAGCTGAGTCGTTACTTTCGGCTGCCGTATTTGATCACAACCGAGTCACCGAGCAATGAGCGTCTCCCGTTTCTGACGGGTATGGGCGGATTTCTGCAGTTTCTGCTGAATGGGATGGCCGGTCTGCGCAGCACGGATCAGAATTCTTTGACTTCCCAATGGGCTTGCCTGCCAGATGGTGTGGATTGGATTCGATTTCACGGCATACACCATGCAGGCCGCACGCACACGGTAACAGTGTACAGGGATAAGGTTGAGGGGGCTCGCGTCGATTTAGAAGGCAATGCCCCCGGTTAACGGCGCGCCCTCCGGGAAGGTGGACTTCAGTCCACCGCGGTGTTAATTATTGCGGAAGACCCAGCGCAGCCATTCTTTGAAGGAGGGTGATTTGCCTTGAGAGAGAATGCCGATGCGAAAAACGCGACTGGCTGCCCAAATGGTGACCAGTGCGAAAATGAAGTTAAAGAAGACAGCCAGCCAAATTTGCCAATCGGGAGGACCCGGTGGGACCGCGATGCGGGCTAGCATGGTCATGGCAGAGAAGGGAGGGATCATGGAAACCACCACAGAAAATGGCCCGTCGGGCGATTCTGCTACGATGAAGGACAGCATCATAGGGATGACCAAAATGATACTGGCGATGCCGGCGTAATTTTGGGCGTCCTTAAGGTCACCGCTGGCGGCACTGATACCGGCGTACATGGAACCAAAAGTGAGCAGAGCCAAAATCAGGAAAAGCAGGAACCAGAAGTAGAGGCTGAAGGGCAACCAGCCGATCTGATCAAAAGTCTTCAAGGTGGCAGCCAATGAAAATAGATAAAATACCGCAAAGGTCAGGCTGATGCCCATGCCAGCGAGCAATTTGCCTGTGAGCAACTGAAAGGGCGTGACGGAGGAGAGTAACACCTCTGCAATGCGCTGAAATTTTTCCTCCATGACTGAATTGAGCATGACTGGAGTCGCCATTTGAATGGCAATGAACATCAGCATGACAAACCCGATGGGTAGGACTGCGACCAACCAGCGCAATTCCTCGCGGGGCTCGATCAATTGTCCACTGTCGTCCACTGCAGCCAAGCCGAACCGCCCGATGGAGTTGTGGTTGAGAAGTGCGTTGATTTGCCTGCGGTTGAGGCCAGCCTCTTCAAGGCGGATCTCTTCGACTATGGATTGAATTTGGCGTTCCAGCCAATCCGGCAGTGCGTTGAATCCGGGATTGTCGGAATAGTAGGCAAGGAAATTTCTTGGGCCGCCGTCGGTGGGTAAGTAATCGCGTCCAATCACAACAAAGGCGAAAATATCGCCGTCGCGGACCTGATCGGAGAGGTAAGTGATGACATCATTTCCAGTTAATTCTCCCTGATACAGTTCGGGCACAAATCTGGGACGGCGCTGGCGGCCATCTGAAAAGACCTGAGGTCCGGTATTGCGCTCCTGAGCGACGTCGGCGAGACGCTGATAAATGGCGCCGGTCTCATCGACCACAATGAATTTGCGGTCACGGGTATCCGAAGTGTCACCAAAGATCCAAAACAACAAAAAGAATGCGCCGTAGAGGAGGACGGGGAAAATGAGTCCAATGACAAACGACTTGGTGAAGACCACCTGGCGGTACTCATTCCAGGCAACTGTGGCAATCTTACTCATGGCGCATTTCCTCTGGATTTGGGCGTGCTAGACGGACGAAAATATCCTGTAGGGTGGGGTGAATGATGGCGAATTGTTTGATGGGGCCTTGCTGCATGGCCAGACGCAAAATATCCTGTGGATTGCCCTCACATCGGAGTTCCCAGTAGCGACCCATGTTGCGGGATTGAGTCAAACCGGGCCAGCCTGAAGGGTCGAGTTCACGTCCGTCCAGGGCAATGTGAATGGCATCGGTGCCAAACTGGTCACGAATTTCATCCAAGGTTCCATCGAGCACTTTTTTTTCCCTTGTAGATCATAAACACCCGGTCACACAAACGTTCCGCGGCATACATGTCGTGGGTGGAAAAAATGATGGTAGTGCCTTGTTTTCTGAGATCGAGGATAGCTTCGCGCAAGACCTCTTGATTGACTGGATCCAGTCCTGAAAAGGGTTCATCCAAAATGAGAAGTTTTGGCCGGGCGATAACTGCGGCAATGAATTGAATCTTCTGCGACATGCCTTTGGACAATGCCTCCACCTTTTTCAACTCCCAGCCGGTGAGTTCAAAGCGTTCCAGCCACTCACCGATCAAGCGTTTCAACTCAGAACCATGCAGGCCCTTGAGGCTGCCGAAATACTGCAACTGCCGATCAATGCGCATTTTGCGATACAGACCTCTCTCCTCGGGCAAGTAGCCTATCCAGCGAAGGGTATCCGGCCCTGGTCGACGGTCAAACACCCGCACGCTGCCGACATCCGGCTCAATCATGCCCAGCAGCATGCGGATCGTCGTGGTTTTGCCAGAGCCGTTGGGGCCAATAAAGCCGTATATGCCTCCTGGGGGAATGGTTAGATCCAGGCTGGCAACGGCCGTATGTGAGCCAAAGATTTTACTTACTCCCTGAATGGTTGCAGTGGCATCTGTAGACATAGGGCATAGCGGTTGAAAAGATTGAGTGGTGCTTGTTGTCAGCGAAAATCAGAAAAACACAATGTAGATTTTCTGGAGCAGAATATAGACCAGAATGGCAATAAGAATCCAACTGAGTGGCCAGGGCTTGCGTTCTATACGTGGTTTGTTTTCGCTCATGAGAATAAAGCAATCAACATCACTTTGCGCTAAATGCCTGACACCACAACTATAACTTTAACAAAAACTAAAGCAGACACGCAACCCATTGAACCTTGGAATGTTGTGGTGCTTAATGATCCGGTCAATTTGATGAGTTACGTCGTGTATGTACTCAAGCGAGTGTTTGGGTACACGGAAGCAAAGCGACCAAAATGATGTTGCAAGTACACCACGAAGGCAGGTCGATTGTTTGGACGGGAGAGCGGGAGCCTGCCGAAAACTACGTTTACACCTTGCAGCAGTGGCAGCTGCAGGCGATTCTGGAGCGCAATGGTGAAGATTAACTGCAAAGTCCCGCAAAGTTTTCTGGACGGTCTGAAAGAAGTTTTGCGCAATCATGGTGACGCTGTGCTGGATCGAACCGTTTCCCAGATGGCGGTTGGTGCCATTGAAGCCGATGAGGATTTGCAAAAAATATGGCAGGATAGTTTGCTGGAATCGGTTGAAGAGGATTGCGCCGTGCTTTTGAAAGTGCTGCAGAAGCCTAACTTCGGCAAAGGCCTGTGTGCGCTTGAGGAAGATGAAGTTGAAGGCGTATTGCGGGCTATCAGCGCGGTAAGGTTATTTTTGCGGCGTGCAGTTTTTCCTGAAATCCCGGACTCTGCTCTTGAACAGGGAGATTTGGCGTTGGCAATGTTGCCGCAGGAGCGTCGGTTTTATCTGGCTGCCTACGTGTTTTTTGCTGGATTACAGGAGTTGATCCTGCAGCAAATATAGCGGGTGCAATCAAGTTTTTGAATCGTTATGATCATTGCCGTGCAACCGCTGACCGGACTGCGGAGATTGTTGGCCTACAAAGTGCCTGAATCGATGTGCGCGCAGATAAGTGTTGGTATGCTGGTAAAGGTTCCCTTGCTGCGGCGCAGTGAACTTGCGGTAGTGGCAGCTTTGCAAGCGCCGGATGACTTTCCGGAAACAAAATGAAGTTTGTACAATCGATTGAGCAGCCCTTTCCGGTTTTGTCGCCTGAACTCCTGGATTTGGCTCATTGGATGGAACAGTATTATGCTGCCGGGTTGCCGGAGATCCTTGAGTTGATGATACCTGCTGCGGTCCGAAAAGGAATGCGTGTTCAGGAGCGTACATTTATCGCGCTTTCGCGGCGGGCGACACCGGAAGAAATGGCTGAACTGCGCCGCCGTGCGCCGCAACAGGCAAAGCTTTACCGTTTTATTGCGGATCAATCGTCCCGGGACGGCTTCGTAAAAGCAGAACTGTGCAAACGCTTGAAGGTGTCTACTGCTGCCGTGAGCGGTTTGGTTAAAAAGGAGCTTTTGAGGGAATTTCAAGGACGTCTGGAGCGCGAGGCATACAATGATGGCATTGCCGGAGGTGAGCATGTACAGGCGGTGGCCCATGCATTGAACGCTGAACAACAGGCGGCGGCGGATAGTCTTATAAAGTCGCTCTCAGACGGCTGTTATCGCACCCATTTGTTGCAAGGAGTCACCGGATCGGGAAAGACTGAAGTGTATTTGCAGGTATTACGTGCAGCACTGCAGAACGAAGGTGGCGCCATTTTCTTGGTGCCTGAGGTAGCTCTCACGCCGCAAACGGTTGCCAGATTACGTGCAAGACTGGAGCAAGAGAGCGGAGTCAAGGTGGTGGTTTGGCACAGTCATTTATCTGACGGGGAACGCTACGATGCCTGGTACGCGCTGGCGACAGGGGCGGCCAGGGTAGTTGTTGGTGCCAGGTCGGCAATATTTGCACCGGTGCGCAATCTGCGGCTGATTGTGGTCGATGAAGAACATGAACCGGCTTTCAAGCAGGAAGAAAGCCCTCGCTATCATGGTCGGGATGTCGCGGTTTATCGATCCTTTCTGCAGCGATGCCTGTGTGTGTTAGGCTCAGCCACGCCCTCACTCGAAAGCGTACACAACGCCAGTATAGGCAAGTATCGACTGAATGTAATGCGCCAGCGTGTGGTTGATCGGCAGCTACCGATCATGCACGTGGTGGATATGAAGCGCGAAGTGCGTGGCAAGGGTCAAAAGTCAGGCGTATTTTCCCGTTTTTTATTGGACCGGTTGCAGGAACGGCTTGAGCGCAAGGAGCAAAGCATTTTGTTCATCAATAGACGCGGTTACGATGCCTCGCTGAATTGTCAGCAGTGTGGTCATGTTGAAATGTGCGAACACTGTGCGGTTTCAATGACGCATCATAAGGCTGAGGGATTGTTGCGCTGTCATATGTGCGGGGCCGAGCGTGCAGTCCCCAGGCATTGTCCTCAATGTCAGTCACCAGACATCCATTACAAAGGTTCGGGAACGCAAAAAGTCGAGGACATCGCCACCAAACTACTGCCCAAGGCGCGTATTGTGCGCATCGATGCCGATACCATGCAGAAACGGCATTTGTTCAGAACGGTGCTCGATGAATTTCGCAAAGGCAAAATTGATATTTTGGTTGGAACACAGATGATCGCCAAAGGGCTAGATTTTCCAAATGTAACTTTGGTTGGTTTGATTGACGCTGATATATCGCTGCATCTTCCTGACTTCCGTGCATCGGAGCGAACCTTTCAATTGTTGGTTCAAGTCGCCGGTAGGGCCGGGCGCGGTGATCAGCCAGGCGAGGTTGTGGTGCAAACGTTTCTTCCTTACGCCCCTCCGGTACAATTTGCACGCAGACAAGATTTTGATGACTTTGCCTTGGAGGAACTGGAATTACGCAAGCAATTCGGCTATCCCCCTTACCGGCACATCATTCACCACATCATTCGCGGGACCAATGAAGATAAGGTGGTTTGGTATAGTGAACAATGGGTGAAGTTTATTGAACCAAGACTGCAAGCCTCTTTTCCGGGAATAGAGATCCGCGGGCCGGCTCCGTGCCCAATACCGAAAATCAAGAACCTTTACCGGTTTCAGGTATGGTATTTTACCGATAATGTCAGTCGGTTGGTAGCTGAACTGCAACAGCTTAGGAGCCAGTTTCAGTGGGATCCAAATCTGGCGAACGTCCTGGATGTGGATGCGGTTAACTTGATCTAAAGATTGGATCTATCCAGTTGATTTTGTTCGGTTTCGTCGGGAGTTTCGAACTCGAAACCATGCATTTTTTCGCTGGCTTTGGGCGTGCGCGCAACACGCCAAATACACCAGCCAAACAAGGCTGTACTGGTGATTACAGACACCAACATTACTATCCATCCGCCAGTTGACATCGTTCAGTCCTCCTCTGTGTGTGAAAGGGTTTTGTAATAGCTGGAGCTATTGACAATGATAGTGACAAAGACAGCGAACAGTATAATTAATAGCACGCTTAGTTGTGCCACGATATTGGCGTTGGCTCCGATCAATTGGTCCAGGGCCCCCGGGCCCTCCACGCGTTGTCCGGTAAGGGGATTGTAGCGGAAAATATTCTCTGTCAGCCAAAAGAAGAAGATGGTCAACAGAAATACCGGAGTGATGAATTTCATAATCCAGCCATACAGAGCCGGAATAGAAAATTGAGCACCGTAGGCAGCCTCCTGAAGACCCTTGCGAATACCAAAAACCCATGAGAAAACGACAATTTGGATAGTTGCCAGAATGTAGATCATGAAGGTTCCCACCCAAAAGTCCAACGTATCCAGTGCCTTGAGTCCCTGTCCGCTGAAGTAAACCACAAACATACAACCCACAGCTGTAATAAAGCCCAAAATGGCGACGGATTGTTTGCGATTGATTCTCAATGCACTTTCGAGGAAAGCGATGCCTGGTTGGAGCATGGAAAGTGAACTGGTGACTGCCGCCAGAAATAGCAGAAAAGAAGAAAAGAAAACCGAAAAAGGCGCCCCCGGCCAATCTGTGAGAACACCATGGGTAAAACCATAAACCCAAGGGCAAAGGTGCCACCGGCAGCGCTGGCCACGCCCAGGAAGGCTACGGCGGCGGGAATGGTGATCAATCCCCCCCAGTGCTACCTCACAGAATTGATTGGCACTGGTCGCGGCAAGTCCGCTCAAAACAACATCATCCTCTTTTCGCAAATAGCTGGCGTAAGTCAGAATAATACCAAAGCCGACTGACAAAGAGAAAAATATCTGCCCGGCAGCAGCCAACCATAGGCCCGGACGTTTCAGCTGTTCACCGATGGTGATTTCCCGTACTTGCAGCGCGGGGTCAAGTTCGGCGCGCGCCCGTGCTTCTTCAACAAAACTCCGGCCCAATACTTCGGTGGTTCCAATCAGTTCACCCGGCAACCCGTCAGGTGAGAGCGCGAATTCATCGACCACGACCTTGTTGGGATTCCACATGAAGCCGAGGCCATTAATGATCGAATTTTGGGGCTGTGAAGCATCAGGAGTTCCCAAAGTAAGCACCCGAATCAACACAATGACCGCGAGTACAATCAGCGCAGGCATGGCAAACTTGCAAAAGAATTCAATGCCTTTGGATACACCCCGGTAGATGAGGACAAAATTTAAAATAAAGCAGAACAACAGAAAGAAGCCTACCTGAGAGGCTCCGAATCCCATGGCTGAACCATCACCGGCCAAGCCTGTGAAACCGACAAAGAAAGCCTCCGCTTCTGCAGCAGTTGAGAACTGGGCATTGCCCATGAGAAAATTAAAGCTGTAACCCAGACACCAGGCTTCAATGACCACATAGTACATGTAAATGATGACTGGGATCACAATGCCGAGCACACCCAAATATTTGCCCATCGGATGCTTGGTCACTGCGTGCATGATACCCACGCAGGAGAAAAATCCGCGCCTGCCGCCGTACCTTCCCATAGTCCATTCCGCCCAACAAATCGGCAATCCAATCAGCAGAAAAGAAATCACGTAAGCCAGCATGAAGGCTCCGCCTCCATATTGCGCGACCTGACCTGGGAAGCGTAGAAAGTTCCCCAGACCTACTGCACTGCCTGCGACAGCTAAAATGGCTCCCATGCGGGAGTTCCAGTTTTCTTGAATAAATTTGCCCATATTTCAGCGATTGGATGTTTCAGCGATAGGAGTATAAAGCAAAAAGTATGCAAGATCAGGTGCCGGTCGCAGGCGCAGAAGTTGCGGTCAGGCAGGCAGGGCACACACCATAAAAAATGGTCTCCTGACCATCGATCAAAAAGCCTGGAGGCGGATTGATGACAGGGACGTCGGCAACCTCCATATCCAGATCATATACCCGTTGACAGTCCCGACAGATAAAGTGGGGATGGTGTTGTCCGGCGACTATCTCGTAGAGGGGCGGCTGACCTGGGTAATCCACTCTTACCACGCGCCCTTCCCGCACCCATTCGCTCAGTCTGCGGAAAACGGTCCGAACACCTAAGGTCGGCATCTCTTTGACCGCCAATTCATGAACCTCGGCAGCAGTGAGCGGACGTTTGCTCACTCGAAACGCCCGCTCGATTGCCAAAAGCTGCCGCGTGGTTCTTTTTTTCAACGGCTGATAAGGTTGTCGCGGATGTAGTTGAAGCTCTTGGCCAATGAAACAAAGGGATCACCGGGGCAGGAGTCTTGCTCAACAATGAACCATTGGCATCCGGAAGCTTCGGCCGCGTCGATGATTGAGCGGAAATCAAGCACACCGTTACCGATTTCAGTGAAGCTTATCTTATAGTCTTCGGTCACCATGTAATCTTTTGAGGTGAAGCAAAGGCAGACGGTTGGCCAGTTTGCGGCACCAGGCGGTGGATCTCCGCCGCCATACTGAACCCAGTATGTATCGATTTTCGCCTTGGACATACTCAGGATTCGTCTCATCGTAAATCTTTCCAGGATCACTTTGCCATCGAATTTACGGAATTCATGGTGGTGATTGTGATAGGTGAGTACCAATCCTGCATCAGCAAGCACCTTGCCTGCAGCGTTTAACTGGTCGATCAGGCCTTGAATCGATTCTGCGCTGCCAAAGTCGATATTGGCGGGGTAGGGGTACGCAGTATACTTACAGCCAAACTCCTGCAAATTGCGCACAACCTGTTGAGGGTTTTGCAAAATCTCAACGGAGTTTTCGTGGGTGGAGTTAAGAGTCAGTCCGAAGCGGTCGCACAGCTTGCGAATTTCAGCTGGTGAGAGCGGTCGTGGCCCTGAGACCTGTACCGAACGATAGCCAATTTCGGCTACTTTTTGCAATGACTTGGCGTAGTCTTCAGGAGTCTTTAAAAAATCGCGCAGAGTATAGAGCTGCACGGCAACTTGTTCTAATTTCATTTTTGGTGAGTGTTTGTAGGCTGATTAAAATTCAGGTGTCTTCAGGTCTGTCCGCCAAAGCCGCATTTTTCAAGCGCTTAACGGCTGTTTCGATGGATTTCCTCGTTCTGGGCCCCATGCGATCGATAAAAAGAATGCCTTGCAAATGATCGTATTCGTGCTGGATGACCCTGGCAAACCACCCCGATGCACGCAGCAGATGTTTACCGCCATTTAAATCCTGAAACGACATTTCCAGGGCGTCCGGGCGATCCACATCCCCCCGTATGCCGGGGAAAGACAAACACCCCTCCTCGTGACGAACAGTCTTG
>JAJOKB010000088.1 GCA_021208135.1 Verrucomicrobiota bacterium
GATGAACGGCAACAGCGTGGACAACGGCGATCTGGACGCCATTGTTGGACGTATGGACGCAAGCGTGCTGGATCGCTACGACCACTGGATTCTGCAGCGCTTGATTGAAACCACTGATGGGGTAGCCAAAGCGTTTATCGAGTTTGAGATGCATCCCTACCCGCACCTCACCTATGAATTCTTCTGGAATGATTACTGCGACTGGTATGTGGAAGCCAGCAAAACCAAACTGCGCGACCCAGCCAGCAGGGAGACCGCACTGGCTGTTCAGGATTTTGTGCTGCGCCAGGTTCTGATGCTGCTACATCCTCTGGTACCATTCATCACCGAAGAACTGTGGAATGCACTGGGCTTTTTGGAACATGGGACTGAGTTCATGGAGCAAAGCCGTTTACCGGGAAGCGCGGAACTGCGTGCGGCATTGGCAGCGCGCAAAATTGGCGTAGATGAACAGGCCGTGCGCCAAATTGAAGCGGTCAAGGAAACCATCGTTCGCTTGCGCGCGCTGAAAAGCGAGTACAACGTCAGCAATCGACGCGACGTGGCCTTCAGCTACAGCGCTGACCCGGAGCAAGCAGACATTATCTCCGCCAATCTGGAAACCATACAATCACTGGCAGGAATTGGTACTGTGACTTTGGTCGAAACAGCACCCGCCGGCCAACCGGCATCGGTTACCGCCTTGGGCACCTGGTATGTGGATTTGGCCAGCGCTATTGATGTGGCGGCAGAACGCGAACGGCTGGGGAAAGAATTAGCCAAATTGGATAAAGCTATCGCCGCCTCGCAGGCACGGCTGGCCAATGACAAATTTGTCAACAGCGCTCCAGCTGGGGTTGTTCAAGGAGCCCGCGATCAACTGACTGCAAATCTGAACAAGCAAGCCGAATTGCAACGGCTACTGGCCTCACTCTAACCTTTACCATCATGCGATTGATTGAATTGACCAAATACGCCGCCAACTGCTGGTCGGCGTTGATTGTAGGCTGTACACTATGGCTGACTGCCGCAACGCCGCTTCAGGCACAGGCAGAAAACTCGCCTCTTGCCTCGGAAACACCGCCGGCAGGCATGCTGCGCTTTCCTGCAATCAGTGCTGATTACATTGCCTTTGGCTACGCGACTCAGTTGTGGATTGTTCCACGCGAGGGCGGCGTTGCCAAACCAGTGGCATTCCCAAGAGGTTCGGCCTTGCAAGCGGCGTTTAGTCCGGATGGTCAATGGATCGCATTCATCGCCAACTACGACGGGCAGCGAGACATATATGCCATTCCCGTTCAAGGTGGTGTTCCGCGTCGATTGACCACCCATCCGGGAGGCAAAAACCTGCACACATGGACTCGTTGCGGCAGTGGCGTTGTGTATTCAACATCAGCATTTGCGGGCTCGGGCAGGGTTTCCGAACTGTATATTGCTCCTCTGGAACCGGGTCTGCCACAGCGCATGCCAGTGGCTTATGGTGTCAATGCCACCTTCAGTCCAGACGGCGATTCCATCGCATTTATGACCCATACACGCGATTTTCGCACGTGGAAGCGTTATCGCGGAGGTATGGCAACGGATATCTGGACGCTAAACCTGGAAACCAGCGAATCCGCCCGCATCACCGATTGGGAAGGTACAGATACATTGCCGATGTGGCAGGGTGATAACATCTATTACCTGTCAGATGAAGGTTCACCCTACCGCCTCAATGTGTGGCGATTCAATGTGACAACAGGCGAGCGCAGCCAGATACTTTTTTCACCGAGCAACGATGTGCGTTTCCCCTTCATTGGGACCCGGACCTGAGGGCCAGGGCGAAATCGTCTTTCAACATGGGCAACTGCTTAAGGTTTTGGAGTTGGAAAACTACACGGTGCGCACAGTTGAAGTGCGCATTCCCGGTGCCTTACCTATCAAGCGCACGCAAACGGTAGACGCCTCGCGCACGATCAATCAACGCGGTTTGTCTCCAACCGGTGCCAGAGTTTTGCTGGAGGCCCGGGGCGATCTCTGGTCGCTGCCCGCTCGTCACGGCAGCGCTCGCAACTTGACCCGAACCAGCGGTGTTGCTGAACGCCAACCTGCTTGGAGTCCGGACGGACAATGGATTTTGTTCAGCGGCGACCGCAGCGGTGAGTACCAACTGACCCTGATGCGTGCCGACGGCAGCGGCGATCCCATCGAACTGACAGACGAGCCCGGCAATTTTTATTACACTCCACTGTGGGCGCCTGATTCCAAGCACTTTGCAGTCAATGATAAAGCCCAGCGCATCTGGATTGGCGTTATCCCAGCCGAGGGCGAGCAGCCTGAACCATTGACTTTGGTGGATAGTGATCCGTCCTGGCCAACTTTATCAGCAGACTGGTCGCCAGATTCCAAATGGCTGGTTTACTCGATCGGCGAATCCACGCGCCAACACCGTCTATTGACCCGTTCCTTATGGGCTTTCTCAGTCGATACCGGCGAACGGAAGCAATTGACCAGTGGCATGTTTTCAGTTTGGAGCCCGACATTTGACCGCAAGGGCGAATTTTTATACTACATCTCCAACGCGGATTTCACCGACCCGCAGTATGAAGATGTCGGCAGCACTTTCGTCTATCACAATACTGGACGCATTATGGTGGTTCCTTTGCGAACGGATTTGAAGGTCCCCTTCCATCCGCGCAGTGATGAGGAGAAAGGTGCAACTGCAGCACCCGCAAGCCCAAAGAAAAACGGCAAAGAAGAAGAAAAGCAGGACGCAGCCGCTGAAGAAGATTCAGAAGAACCGGAAGCACAGGAAACCACAGAAGACGAAGGTGAAGAGCCTGAGGAAAAAACGACCGGAGAAGAACCAGCCGAAACTGCTCCCGCCGCTGACCCAAAGGAAGCACCCAAGCCCGCCATGGAATTTGTCTGGGAGAATTTTGAGCAACGCTCTCTGCCAGCACCAGTGGCACGCGGAACATTCAGCGGCATAGCTGTCAATGATCGGGGTCATCTGGTCTATATGCGTATGCGCAGTAACCGTTGGGGAAGCGGCGGCGATCTGGTCGTCCTTGATCTGAGTGCTGAAAACCCGCGCGAAGCTTCCATTTTGGAAAACATCAATATTTTACGGTGTCCGCAGACGGCAAAAAAGTATTGGCTATCCGCGATAGCGGCATGACCGTGGTCAACACTTCGCCCAATCAGCGTTGGGAGCATCCAGTAAATACCGGAACTATGCAACAACGGCTGGATCCGCGCGCTGAATGGGCCCAAATGTTACGCGATGTATGGCGCAGACAACGCGACTTCTTCTATGTCGAGAATCTGCATGCAGTGGACTGGGATGCAGTATGGGAACAATACTCAAGTCTGCTGCCTTACGTCAGCAGCCGTGGAGACCTACTCTTCGTAATGGGCGAAATGATTGCCGAATTGAATGTTGGCCACGCTTATATCAGTGGTGGTGACTTTGAGGATGAACCTAGTCTGAACATCGGTTTGCTGGGAGCCGATTTTTCCTGGGATGAGGACGCAAAAGCCTACCGCATCGACCGCATTCTGCGCGGCGCACCTTGGGATTTCGATGGCAGGGGTCCTCTGGCGATGCCAGGTTTACAAGTCAACGAAGGCGATTACCTTTTAAGTATCAATCAACTGGAATTGGCACGCGACCTGGATCCCTGGCTGGCTGCTGCCGGTTTGGCTGGACAGATTGTTACCCTTGAAGTTGCCAAAGATCCAGCGGATCCAGACTCCGTGCGCACTCTGGTCACACGGTTGATCGGCAACGATTCTGCACTCAGGTTCCGCGAATGGATCGAACACAACAGGCAATACGTTGAACGCGCCTCCGGTGGTCGCATTGGCTATATCTACGTTCCCAACACCGGCGTTGACGGACAAAACGAATTGTTCCGCCAATTTTATGGCCAAATTGGCCGGGAAGCCCTCATTATCGACGAACGTTGGAACGGCGGCGGTCAGTTGCCACACAGGTTTGTCGAATTGCTGAACCGTCCGGTCCAGATGTATTGGGCGCGCCGCGACGGCAAAGACTGGGCAACTCCTTCCGATGGACATAACGGTCCAAAAGCTATGCTCATCAACGGCTTGGCAGGGTCTGGCGGCGACGCGTTCCCCTACCTGTTCAGGCGTGCGGGTCTGGGGCAGCTGATCGGTACGCGTACCTGGGGAGGCTTGGTAGGTATTACCTCTGTGCCTGGCCTGATAGATGGCGGCAGCACAGCCGTGCCTACCTTCGGAGTTTACAGCACCAATGGTCACTGGATGATTGAAGGCCATGGCGTGGATCCTGATATCGAAGTACTCGACGATCCGGGATTGATGATGGAGGGTGGCGATCCGCAACTGGATGCAGCTATCCAGCACTTACTGCAGGAACTTGAACGCAATCCAGTCGTTCATCCGGAGCGCCCGGCACCACCTGACCGCAGCGGCTTCGGCATTGATCCAGCCCATCGATAGAATGGCGTCGGCAAATCCCTGAAATTGCTGCTTGAGCAGCAGTGTCTAGGCAGATCTGCACTCATTGCCATTAGGCAGGCTAAAAAAACGCTGGCAAATGCAGCGTGCATGATTGAACATGCACGTTTTTATATAGACATGAAAACGATGACCCCATTGGAGGAAATGCGTCACTCAGCGGCGCACATATTGGCAACGGCGGTTCTCAGGCTATTCCCTGAGGCCAAGCTGGATATTGGACCTCCTACAGATACCGGATTCTACTACGACTTTGACCTGGAGCATAAATTTACCGCGGCGGATCTTGAGCGCATCGAAGACGAAATGCGCAAGGTGATTAAAGAAAACCAGCGTTTCGAACGCATTGAGGCTACCCGGGATGAGGCCGAAGCATTGTTCACCAAACTGAATCAGCCATACAAGATCATTCGACTGGCGGATATCCCTGATGGCGAACCAGTGACATTTTATCGCAATGGCGAATTCACCGATCTGTGCGCCGGCACACATGTCAATTACACGAAGCAGGTTAAAGCCATCAAACTGCTTTCTATCGCCGGTGCCTACCACAAAGGCGACGAAAAGAATAAGCAACTGCAACGCATCTACGGAACGGCCTTTCCGAGCAAAGAAGAGCTGGAACACTATTTACAGCAGCTTGAGGAAGCCAGAAAGCGCGATCATCGCCGCCTTGGAAAGGATTTGAAGCTGTTCCATATTGACGAGGCAGTTGGCCAAGGATTGATCCTTTGGACGCCTAACGGTTCTATTGTTCGCCAGGAGCTGCAAAATTTCATTTTGGATGAACTGCAACGCCAAGGCTACCAACAGGTCTTTACACCGCACATCGGCAAATTAGGTCTGTATCGCACCAGCGGGCATTTCCCCTACTACAAAGAATCCCAGTTCATGCCCATTATCGAGCGTGACGCCATGGATGACATGGTGCATCGCGGTTGCTCATGCGCTGAATTGAGCAATAGCGTGGATGAAGGTGATGTTGACGGTTACCTGCTCAAACCGATGAACTGCCCGATGCACATCAAAATCTTTGATTCCCAGCCCCACAGCTACCGCGACCTCCCCGTTCGTCTGGCAGAGTTTGGTACCGTTTACCGCTGGGAACAATCAGGCGAGTTGAATGGTATGACGCGCGTGCGCGGCTTTACACAGGACGATGCCCACATCTTCTGCACTGAAGAACAAGTCGCCTCGGAAATCAGTGGCTGTCTCGAATTGGTAAAAACAGTATTCAGCACCCTGGGCATGAAAGACTACCGCGTGCGCATTGGCCTGCGCGACCCGGATTCGTCCAAGTACACGGGCGATGGCGCGCTTTGGGACAAAGCCGAAGCAGCCCTGCGCCAAGTGGCTGGCACTCTCGGCGTTCCCTACACCGAAGAACCCGGCGAAGCCGCTTTTTACGGCCCCAAGATTGACTTTGTGGTGCGCGATGTCATTGGCCGTGAATGGCAACTGGGTACTGTGCAGGTTGACTATAACTTGCCCATCCGGTTCGACCTCAGCTATGTTGGGCCTGACAACAAACCTCACCGTCCGGTTATGATTCACCGCGCTCCGTTCGGCTCCATGGAGCGCTTTACCGGTGTGTTGATCGAACACTTTGCCGGAAATTTCCCCACGTGGCTGGCACCTGAACAAGTCAGGTTGTTGCCAATCACCGACGACCAGGTGCCTTTCTGCAAGGAGGTACAAGCAAAACTCAAGGCGGCAAAGGTACGCTGTTCCATCGATGACCAAAGCGACAAGCTGGGGGCAAAGATCCGGCGCGCCGAATTGGAAAAAGTACCGTACATGTTTGTCGTCGGCAAAAACGAAGCTGCTGAGGGTAAGGTCACCGTGCGCAGTCGCGTGCGCAAGAGTGTAGAGGGCGCACGCTCCACAGCCGAGGCCATTGACTTGCTGCTTACCGAAATTGCCAGCCGTCAACTCCCTGAAGCCTGATTATGAGCACTGGCAAGCAACAAACCTGGGGTGGCCGGTTCAGTGAAGGCCCGGCTCAGTTAATGGTACGTTTCAGCGAATCGGTCAGCTTTGACAAGCGCCTGGCACCTTATGACATCGCATGCAGCACCGCCCACTCCGCTATGCTGGCAGAGGTGGGTTTAATCTCGCCGGAAGAGCGCGATGCCATTCACGCAGGCTTAAAGCAGATCGGTGCTGAAATTGCCGCTGGTACGTTTGATTGGTCGATAGATCTGGAAGACGTACACATGAACATCGAACAGCGCTTGACTGAGCGTGTACCTGCTGCCGCCAAACTGCATACCGGACGTTCCCGTAACGATCAGGTTGCCACCGACATGCGTCTGTTTTTTAAAGATGCCTGCAGGCAACTCAAGGACAGTCTGCGTGCAACCATTGGGACTTTAGTCGATACCGCTGACCGCTGCCAAGGCGTGCAAATCCCGGGATACACGCACTTGCAAAGAGCACAGCCTGTTTCCATGGCGCATCATATTCTGGCATGGGTTGAAATGCTAGGTCGCGATTTGGAACGCTTTGAGCGCATCGAGGACCAGGCCAATTGGTGTCCGCTGGGGTGCGGCGCATTGGCGGGATCCACTTTACCGTTGGATCGCAATTTGACCGCCCGGTTACTGGGCTTTGTGGACCGAAATGGCAAACCACGCGTGTGTCAAAACAGTATGGATGCAGTCGCTGATCGCGACGTGTTCCTTGAGTTTGCCTCAGCGTGTGCACTTTGCGGTGTCCACCTTTCGCGCATTGCTGAAGACATTATCCTGTGGAGCAGCGCCGAATTTGCGTTTGTTTCTTTACCAGATGCCTTCACCACCGGTTCCAGTTTGATGCCACAAAAGAAAAACCCTGACGCCATGGAACTGACCAGAGGTAAGGCGGGCAGGCTGATTGGTCACCAGAGCGCTTTATTCGCCATGGTAAAAGGCTTGCCACTCACCTACAACAGAGACTTGCAAGAGGACAAACCTCCCGTTTTTGACGCTCTGGATACCACACGCGATTGTCTGGCAGTTCTCTCTGGTACCGTGCAAGGCATGCAGCCAAAAATGGCCAAGTGCGCAGCCGCAGTCAAAGACCCGGCCTTGCTGGCCACAGACCTGGTGGATTATTTGGTTCTGCGCGGAATACCCTTTCGCCATGCCCACCATATCATCGGGGCCTTGGTAGGCATGGCCGAAAGAACCGGGCGCAAGTTGACTGAATTGCGCTTGGAAGAGGTGCGCTCGATCGACCCTGCTTTTGGTGAGGATTGGCTGGAAGTTTTTGACTTGGAGCGTGCCCAGCGCATGCGCGAAAAACCGGGCATGCCAGGCGCACAGCAAATTAAAGATCGGATTCAGTATTGGAGGACTCAGCTAAGTTAAGGCCGTAACGCCAAGGGCAGACCAAAAAAACCTTGAACGAATGGGCTACCTGGGTCTCACTGCAAATTTATGTCAGGATTTTATGACAAGTTACAGGCTGCATGGCAGAGCAGCCAATCTCTGGTTTGTTTAGGTCTGGATCCGGATCTGGCAAAGCTGCCAGCTTGTGTGCGTTCGGAAAAAGATCCGGTATTCGCCTTCAACAAGGCCATCATCGATGCCACCGCACCTTTCATTTCCTGCTGCAAACCGCAATTCGCCCACTATGCAGGTCAGGATTGCCTGCCTTCGCTGCGCTCCACCTTTGAGTATCTCAAGTCGACCTACCCGCACATAGTCACCATTCTGGATGCCAAACGGGGAGATATCGGCAGTACTGCGGATTATTACGCCAAGGAGGCATTTGAAATTTACGACGCCGACGCGGTCACCGTGAATGCCTATATGGGGGGGGGACACATTGCTGCCCTTTAGTCGCTATAGTGAACGCGGGGTCATTGTTTTGTGCCGCACTTCCAACCCTGGGTCCGGTGAGCTGCAGGAACTTCAGATTCAGGATAAGCCTTTGTACCAATTGCTCGCGTCAAAAGCGGCGAACGAATGGAATGCGAACAACAATCTGGCTCTGGTTGTGGGTGCAACCTACCCTGAGGAAATCGCCGCTGTACGCTCTATCGTCGGATCCATGCCCCTGCTGGTACCCGGAATTGGCGCCCAGGGCGGTGACCTGCAAGCAGTTCTGAGCGCGGATTAACAACTGACGGCACCGGCTTGATGATCAACTCATCGCGTGGTATCATATACGCCAGCTCAGGACCGGATTTTGCTGACCGCGCAGCCTCGGCAGCTGAAGATTTGTTTAACGCTATCAACAAAGCGAGAAAACCATGACTTTTTCCTTAGGATGGGACCGAAGAGACGAAGAAAGTGGCCGTCGGGTGAATGTTGAATTCTCCTTGATCAGGGACAAGGCTACCTGGAAAATCCGCAAATTACGGGGTGAACCCAGAGAGGAACTGAAACCCGAAGAAAGCGACTGGCAGGAATTGTTTGAGGTGCTGGATCGCCACCAGGCACGCGGTAAAAGTGAGGGCCCCCCGACGTAAAAAGTCGTGCGCGCGCTTTTACAAAACGGTGGAAAGGTGAATTCTAACATTTCATGGAAATGAGTGCATCCATGGTGTATTTCGTCATTGCCCTGTTCCTGCTGGGTTTGGCAACAGGCATCTTCGTGTGGCAGCAGCACGCCGCGCCAGCACTGGCAAGTGTTGCGGCAAGGGCTGTGGATGCATCATCAGGGCGCCACGCAAAACCAAAACCCTTTCCAACTCCAAATCATCGTGAATATTACGCCCGACTTTTCGCAGTTTCAACAACTCAGTACCCAGGGGAATTTGATTCCTTTATGCCTGGATTTAATGGCTGACTTTGAAACACCCGTTTCGGTTTACACCAAATTGAAAGCATCCGGCCCTGCATTTTTGCTGGAATCCATCGAAGGTGGCGCAAACGTCAACAGATACTCTTTCATTGGTTGCCAACCGCGAAAGCTACTTGAAGCCCATCTCGGCGGGCAAACTTTTATTACCGAGCGCGACGGCACAACTAAAACAATCCCCACTCCCAAAGATCCACTCACTTTGATACAACAGGAGATGGAACAATTCACGCCTGTTGCCTTGCCTAATATGCCCCGTTTTGTGGGCGGTGCGGTAGGGTTTCTCGGTTACGAATACATTTCCTGTGTGGAACCGTCCGTTCCCAAGGCAGCCAATGATGTACTGAAAATGCCGGTGGCTCATTTCATGGTCACCGATACTTTGGTGATCTTTGACCGAGCCCGACAAACGTTACGATTGTTGGTAAACGTTTTCATCGGTCCTGGTGAGGATCAACGCGCAGCCTATGAGCGCGGCGTGACCACCCTGCGCCAACTCGCGGACACCCTGGGCAAGGGCCGGGAAATCCCAACAGTTCCAGTCCCGGAAGTAGACAATATTCCAGTCCCCCAGGGCAACTTTGATCAGGCTGAGTTTGAAGCTATGGTTGAGCGCTGCAAAGAATACGTGCGCGCCGGTGATGTCATTCAAGTAGTGGGCAGTCAGCGTTTCAGTATTCCATTCGAACATAGCTCAACCGCACTTTACCGGGCTCTGCGTGTCGTCAATCCTTCGCCCTACATGTTTTTGTACGACCCGGGTCCATTTGCGCTGGTGGGAGCTTCCCCTGAGGTTCATGTGCGCCTGACCGACGGCCTGGCTGAAGTCAGACCCATTGCAGGCACCCGTCCACGAGGCAAAACCATCGAGCAAGATCTGGCTTACGAGAAAGATCTGCTGGCGGATGAAAAAGAAAAAGCGGAGCACCTGATGCTGGTTGATCTGGCACGCAACGATCTCGGTCGCGTGTGTAAATATGGTTCAGTTAGAGTGCCTGAGTACATGATCGTTGAGAGGTATTCCCATGTGATGCACATTGTTTCTCAGGTTGAGGGTACCATTGACGATCGCTACAACGCCTACGACCTCATGCGCGCAACGTTCCCTGCAGCACTGTTTCCGGGCGCGCCCAAGATTCGCGCCATGCAGATTATTGCAGAACAAGAGAAGGAACAGCGAGGACCGTATGCAGGTGCGTTGTGCTATTTCAGTTACGATGGCAACCTGGACAGTTGTATTGCCATCAGAACGGCTTTGCTGCGCGAGGGCACTCTACATGTTCAGGCCGGAGCGGGCCTGGTAGCCGATTCAGTGCCTGCTTCCGAATTCATGGAGACCGTGAACAAAGCCAAAGGTATGCTCAAGGCTGTTGCCATGGCCGGTGCCATGCACTGTTAGTGGGCAATCCAGAGTTCCGGGCACACAATCCTTATCGAACTCCGTGCATGACCCGTCCCAGAATAGCGTACAACTGGGCAGGACGTATCGGCTTTGAAATGTAGGCGTTCATGCCTGCCTGGAGACACTTTTCCTCGTCCCCCTTCATCGCATGGGCCGTAAGGGCAACAATGAAGACCGGGGTACGTTCCGGGGATTGGCGCTCCAGCTGACGAATGGTTCTGGTGGCTTCCAAACCATCCATGACCGGCATCTGCACATCCATCAACACAACATCCCAATACCGCCTCTCCACCAACTTGACCGCTTCTGCGCCATTGGCCGCAGTAGTTACCCTGTGTCCAACGCGCTCCAGTAGTTTGGCAGCTACCTTGCGATTGATCGGCTCATCTTCAACCAATAATACGTCCAGTTCACTGAACTTATCGTCTTGAGTAGGCACCTGTGGTACCTCTCCTTCCTGGACAACTTCACAGTGCGCACAAGATTCAGACAATTTCAGCGGCAATGAAAAATAGAAAGTGGTACCCATGTCCTGCTCACTGGTAAACCATATGTCACCATGCATCAGATTCACCAATCGCTTGGCTATTGTAAGTCCAAGGCCGGTGCCACCATATTTACGCGCCACACTCGGATCAGCTTGGGTAAAGGCATTGAAAATATTCAACTTGTGTTCATTGGCGATGCCGATGCCGGTATCCTGAACACGGAACATAAGTTTTGGTCCGACACTTTCACTGTCACCTGTGCCCAGTTCCAACTCAAGTTCCACTGACCCTTTGTGGGTAAAGCGAAGCGCGTTACCAATCAAGTTGTTGAGTACTTGTTGCAATCGCAGTGAATCACCTTCAACAAAGCGCGGTACCGAATCAGCGATGCATGACTTCAATAAAATTCCTTTGCGCTGTGCTTGCGCCTTAAACCCTTGCAGAACGGAGACAACCAATGGTCTGATTTCCACCCGATCCAGATCCAGTTTAAGCTCTCCGGCCTCAATTTTCGAGAAGTCCAGAATGTCATTCAGCAAAGATAGTAAGGTTTCTGCTGAGGTGCGTACAGCCAGTAAATTCTCTCTCTGGTCACAACTCAATTGCGTTTCGAGAGTCAACTCAGTCATCCCCAGAATTCCGTTCATAGGCGTTCTGATTTCATGACTCATATTGGCGAGAAAATCGCTTTTTGGCCTGATTGGCCCGATGCGCGATCATAGAAGCCTCAATATACTCCCGTCTCAGGTAGTCGGAAAAAACCAATACCGACAAGCGCCGAGCCAACCGTCCATACTGATGAGCATAGGCATTCCGCCTCGGCAATACAGCAAAGCCGATTTGCTGATTCACATGTTCCAGCGGCAATAGAACAGCTGGTTCACTCACGTTGATTTGCTTCAGGACCGAAGCGAGATTCCATTCCACAAAGGGCAAGTTCTCAAAGCCACTCCAGATCAAGGTATCGTGTTCACTGTCCTTGGTCCAGACTCCCAAAACCCCATCCACTTCACACCCGGAATTGAGGTATTCACTGCGCAAAAAAACACATGCAAAGTTTACGCCCACATCCTTCAACAACTGCGCAAACGCCTGAAGCGGAAATCCTGCCTCCGGACGCTTGCCACCGGCGTCATCAAATCGGTCCAACAGAGATTGGAAGCGGGACGATTCAAAATGCATTCGCATGGCAGGGACAGTGACTTCCTGCGAAATGAGTACACGCGCCTGACTTAAATGCATACGACGCTCGCGCATGTCGTGCCCTGTCAGTTCCAGACCTTCCAGATAGAGCTGAAATAGAGTCAACAAATTGTGCAGGTCGTTCAAATTATATCCATGGCGCTGAAAAATCCCACACAACGTCCGCAATGGGGTTAGAATATTGCCTCCGCGCAAAAACTCAGCAACCAGAGGCGCACACAAGCCTTCCGCCTGTTCACGGCTCAATCCGAAAATGTTGTTCATCAAGTGGTCACTACACTTGGGCAACAACTCATCGCGCCCTACTTTGCTTTCTGGATCAATACTCTGGATGCGGGAGGATTCTACACCACAGGATAACCGAGGTACAAACCGGGACCGCCACAACACAGCCCCAGGCATCGGCTCGCCCGAGCACAGGTGATTTGCGACACTCTGGAATGCCTTGTAGCCTAACTCAAATGAATTGGGATTCACCGACGCCAAGGGTGGCTGGAACCAGGAACATCGACTGATATTGTCGTAGCCCACCACTGCCACATCGTCAGGAATGCGGATTTTTTGTTTCTTCAGGATTCCTGCTGCCTCAATGGCAGCGTGATCATTGAGAGCAACCAAGGCGGTGAAATTCAGTTTGCGCTGCAAAAAGTCCAGAAACAAAGTCCGAAAATTACGGCACACTCCATCACCATCCGCCAATATCAAGTCGGGGTCAGGCTCCAGACCAAAGGCTTTGTGTGCAGCGATGTAACCTTGCAATCGTCGACTGGCCTCCGGACGAAACATACTGTTACCCAAAAAAAACAATCCGGCGGTGACCGGATTTGAGCAAAAAGGAGGTTGCTTCGTGCATACCGCTAAGTCCGTCAGCAGTATAACCATGAAAGATATCAGATTGCCTGCCTACCAGAGCAATGGGCGGAATGGGTTTGGTTTCCCGCAGCCGTGCCAGATCTTCCAAAAGTCGACTGCCGGGAAAAATAATGATCAGTCCGGACAAATCCTCCAGTTTCAGCAGCATGCGCTGTTCAGCATCCAGTAAACTCATTTCGCTGTAGGAGGAATTTCCTGGAAAAGCAAAAATTTGCAGGGGAACACCACAATCATGAGCAGCCTGCACAGCACCCAGTTCAGCGGGAACCATGTAGTCTGCACCCTGACAGGTGATCAGACCGATTAAATGTAAACTCATGGGGGAGAGGGAAAATCGTTGTATAGTAGGAGGAAGACTTTAGGAAAGCTAAAATACTACAAGCACAAAAATGAATAAAACACCCCATGTGCATAAGGCGGCAGCCAAATCATCGGCAACAATGCCCCAGCCGTGTGGCAACTTTTGTAAGGAATTAACAAACAAAGGCTTGGTGATATCAAAATAGCGGAACAGGAGAAACCCGCCAATAGCCCAAGGCCAAAACATTGCATCGGCAGGCAGCAGGGACGATAAACCGACAAAACACAGAGGCACCGCTACCACTTCGTCCAGAATGACTTCGCCCGGATCCCGTTTCTGCAAGACGACCTCAGCCTGCCCGCAGAACACCACAGCTGCTGCCGACATTACAAGAATAGCCAAAAGTTGCCAGGCAGGTGTCCAGGTATGCATCACTGTCGTGTAAAGTAACAATCCCACAATGCTGCCGTTGGTGCCCGGAGCCTTGCCCCAGTAGCCTATTGGCCCACAGGTCGCGGCAAAAGCCACCCAACGGGCAGGAATCAGTGACCACCAAAGCGGCCGTTGCGCCTTAATCATGTTTGCTGACCTCCCCTGCGGAACGCAGTAAGGGACCATATTGCAATACATAACTGACTCCCCGAACTCACCGTCAGCCAGGATGCATAGAGAAAGTAAAGGTAGCCATTGACCAGAATCCAGAAAGCCAACCAATCCAGATTGATGCCCAGCCAGGTTGCGAAGTCGCGCTCAAACATGGGCACCGCAAACAACACGCAGATACTGGTGATCTGCCAAATTGTTTTGCGCTTGCCAGCCTTTTCAGCGGCCAGAACGATCCCCTTGCGCGCAGCCAGCATGCGCATCCCAGTGACTCCCAATTCGCGCGCTGCAATCAGCACAAACAACACTAAAGCGGGAATCGGCCACCACGTCGAAAGCAACCCTGTTACCATCAACAGCACGTATGATCCAAGCACCATCACTTTATCCACAATAGCGTCCGCTATCTTACCGAAATTGGTGATGGCATTGTACTTTCTGGCAAAATAGCCATCGAGAAAATCCGATATGGCACCATACAAAGCGCTGAAAAACACGATGGTGGCGGCACCTGTCCATGTCTGTCCGGCCAAACTGAATAACAGCGCCAGAACCAATATGCGGGAAAAGGTGATTAAGTTGGGCAAATGCTTCATGAAAATTGTGCCTGTATGGTAATTGCCAATCGCAACAAAATTACCCTAGGGTGACAAGCCATGAAAATAGCCATTTATCCAGGCACCTTTGATCCAGTCACCAACGGCCATATTGATATCCTGAAAAGGGCCTGTTGTATTTTCGATCACGTGATCATGGCAGTGGCTCCCAATACCAAAAAAAAATCCTTTGTTCTCCGTCGAGGAACGTTGCCACTTTATCAGGCAACAGATCGCAGGATCCAACGCTTCCGTGGAAACCTTTGAGGGCCTGGTGGTGGACTTTGCCCGCTCCAAAAATGCCATCGCTCTGATTCGCGGACTGCGCGCGGTTTCCGATTTCGAATATGAGTTCCAAATGACCCAAATGAACCGGGATCTGGATCCGGGCATCGAAACCATATTTCTCATGCCTACTGCCCGCTACTTCTTCACCAGCTCGACCTTGATGAAGCAGGTTTCCCAGTTCGATCCGGGCAGGGTTGACAAATTTGTGCCGCCGGTGGTGGCGGACGCACTCAAGCGTAAATTCGCCCAAGCCAGCCAGGCTGAATAAACCCACTAGCCTTGTCTATGTCCGCTTCCAAAAAACGGGTGCTCGGAGCACTATTTCTGACCATTTTCATCGATCTGGTTGGATTCTCCATAATATTTCCGCTGTTTCCTGCGATGCTGCAGTATTATCTGGGGCAGCAAGGTGAGAACAGTCTAATCGGCAACCTGCACCAGTGGTTGGTATCTATAACGCCCGAGGGCAGTCAACAAACCTTTTTGGTCGCTGTGTTGTTTGGTGGCTTGCTCGGAACGTTATTCAGCCTGTTGCAATTCATCACAGCCCCACTGTGGGGTGCGTGGTCAGACCGGGTCGGACGCAGAAAGGTGTTGCGCATTACCATAGCGGGAACCGCAATTTCCTATCTGGTGTGGGGATTGAGTCAATCCTTTGAGGCTCTCATTCTTGCCCGTATTCTGGGTGGCATTATGGCTGGCAATCTGGCTGTGGCCACTGCGGCTGTGAGCGATGTCACCAGCGCAGCCGACAGATCCAAAGGTATGGCGTTAGTGGGCATTGCTTTTGGCCTTGGTTTTATTCTGGGTCCCGCCATCGGTGGCTACGGTTACTTGCTGCAGGCACAGTTACTCGAGTCGGGTGCAACATGGCTCGCCTGGGCACCGCATCCATTCGTGTTGCCTGCCCTGGCGGCATTCGTGTTGAGCTTGTTGAATTTTGCCTGGGTGAGCCGCGTATTTAAAGATAGCTTGAACCAACCTGCCAACGACGCGACGCACTCGCATAAACGCTCCTGGTTTGGATTCTTCGGATTGCAAAACCCGGCTGTTGCCCACGCCAGCAGGGTGTACTTTATCTTTATTTTCGCCTTTGCCGGAATGGAATTCACCCTTACCTTTCTAGCATTTGAACGTCTGTTTTATGAGCCACAGGACATGGTGCGCATGTTCCTCTTTATCGGTTTCATTCTCGCCTTCACCCAAGGATTTATCGTGCGCAGGTATGCCCACTCCATCGGAGAAATCCCTTTGTGTATTTCGGGGCTTCTGTGTGGGTTACTGGGCTTGGTTCTACTGGCAGCAGCCTATAACCCTACCCTGTTCTACATTGGACTTGCATTGATGGGAATTGGCATTGGCTTGAGCAGTCCGACCCTCACGGCTTTGGTCTCCCTGTATTGTGGCCCACGTGAACAAGGCGCTTATTTGGGCGCATTCCGCTCCGCTGGCGCGTTAGGCCGGGCCTTTGGTCCACTGACTGCCGCTGTGTGCTTCTGGCAATTTGGGTCGGACATAACCTACTTGGCAGGGGCAGGGATACTGATCATTGCTGCCCTACTGGCCATTTTCCTCCCCAAACCATTTATCCCTCCCGACGCCCATTGAGGTTTACCTCGATTTAGTGTCGGAGGGGGTGACCAAAGAGAGTAAAATCTGTTCGCTGACCAGTGTACCCTTGTGGAACATCGCCAGATCAAAACCTTCATTCGGTGCATGCAGGTTGTCGGCAGCGGTGAACATACCCAGCATGAGTGAATCCATTCCGGTTACCGTTTTGAGCATCCCGATGATAGGAATACTCCCACCTTCCATCATGTAAAGCGGCGGTTGGCCGAAAATTGTGCTGATGGCATCACCAGCGGCACGAAAAAGCGGCAGACAGGTGCGGATTCTGGGCGGGATCAGCAGGCTCTTTTCCTGCGGGAGTGACGCGATAGGGAGGTCCGTAATGATCCTTGCGGATCGACAACTGCAAGAGTTCAGGGGCACGCGCACGAATGGCGTCGATTACCAGTTGCTCGATGACCACAGGATCCTGATTGGCCACCAAACGACAGCTGATTTTGACCGAAGCCTTGGAAGGTATGATGGTTTTGGATCCGTCGCCCTGATAGCCACCTTTGATACCATTGAACTCCAGTGTAGGCATGAGGCGGGTAACCTCGAAAGGATTCAAGCCGTGTACCGAGGTAAACCCTTTGACCCCAAGCGATTCGGCATATTGCTGCGGGGTTTGCTGTAACTTTGCTATTTCAGCGCGTTCCCAATCCTGAGGCGGCACCACAGAGTCGTAAAATCCAGGAATGTTGACAGTACCGTCGGGATTGTGCAGTGAGGAGCATAAATCACACAAGGCCCGAATCGGATTTAATAGAGCACCACCGTGTAAACCCGAATGCACATCGCTGCTGGCACCAGACAATTCTACCTCTACACAGGTTATGCCGCGCAATGCAGTAGTAATGGCAATTTGATCAGTACCTGGGCTTTGCGTATCCGATAGCAACACAAAATCCCCTTTGATGCGATCGCCCAGATGGTCGAGGATAGCGCTGAAGCTCGGACTGCCAATTTCTTCTTCCCCTTCGATCAAAAAGCTGAGCCGCAAAGGCAGGTCAGGATACTTTTCCAACAATCGGGCTGCAGCGGTGATGTGAACCATCATCGGCCCCTTGTTGTCCGCTGTGCCCCGGCCAAACATACGCCCGTCCTTGATGGTGGGCTCGAAGGCCGGAGTGTGCCACAGATCAAGAGGATCTGCTGGTTGCACATCATAGTGACCATAGATAACCACGTGCGGCCAATCTGCCGGCCCTGTCCTGGTGGCAAAAATAGCTGGGTGAAGAGGAGTTGGCACCTCTTCAACATCCAGCCCCATTTGCATGAACAATGCTACCAACCGAGCGCGGGCAGCCGCCATACCCTCGGCAAACTTAGAATCTGTGGAAACGCTTGGTGCGCGCACCAGATCCGCGATTACAGCTACCGGATCAAACATTGGCGCGCTTGGTCTTTTCAGTGTGACGAATATCCATCCCACGCAGCAAGTACACGATCTCCTCGGCAATATTGGTGGCGTGATCGCAAATACGCTCAATAGCTTTTGAGATAAATATCAGATCGATGTAATCGCTGGCCAGTTCAGGTGAACCCTGCACCTTTTCAGTGAAAAACTGAAAGTTGCGCCGGTGCATTTGGTCAATTTCTTTGTCGCGCATGGGCAGCGATTCAGCCTTGCCGGAATCATCGCCTACCAGACATTCAACCACCTCGCGCACTAAATCAACTGCCTGCAAGGACAGTTCTGGCAACATCCCCATTTCCAGCATGTGCCGGGATTCCATCAGGCGAATAACGCGCTTGGAAATGCTGGTGGACTCGTCGGCCATGCGCTCGAGATCGTGACTCACCTTCATAATGACAATCAACAAACGCACATCTGAGGCAACGGGTGAGCGCAAGGCAATGTAACGACTGGCTTCGGCATCAATAGCAACTTCCAGTTCGTCGATGACATCATCGGACTTTATGACGCGCTCAGCCAATTGGATGTCGCCTCCATGCAGGGCAGCAAGGGCATCACTGATATTGGTCACAGTGCGCTCAGCCATCACAAGTAATTGCGTGCGCAGGTTTTCGAGTTCCCCCTGATAAAAGCGTTTCATGCGAAAAATAATGGTTATCCGAAGCGTCCGGAAACGTAGGCTTCGGTTTGTGAATTGATTGGATTCATAAAAATAGCCTCAGTTGAGTTGTATTCAATCAATTTCCCCAGATAAAAGAATGCAGTGCGGTCAGAGACACGGGCTGCTTGTTGCATATTGTGGGTAACGATGACAATCGTGAACTGCTTTTTCAGCTCATGAATCAAGTCTTCAATTTTCCCGGTCGCTATGGGATCCAATGCGGAACAGGGTTCATCCATCAAAATGATCTCGGGCTGATTGGCGATGGCACGGGCGATGCAGAGCCGCTGCATTTGTCCACCAGACAAGCCAAAGGCACTTTGATGCAATCGGTCCTTAACTTCGTCCCATAAGGCTGCGGCGTGCAGACTGCGCTCGACGACCTCATCGAGTTCAGACTTTCGGTGGCGGCCAGCGACGCGCAAGCTGTAAACAATGTTCTCATAGATGGATTTCGGAAACGGATTGGATTTCTGAAAAACCATCCCAATGCGCTTGCGCAAGGAAATCACCTCAATATCGGGGTCAAAGATGCTGTGGCCATCAATGAAAATATCTCCCTCATGACGAATGCCATCAATGAGGTCATTCATGCGATTGATATTGCGCAACAGTGTCGATTTACCGCAACCAGAGGGACCGATAAAGGCCGTCACCTGCCGCTCTGGAATATCCAGATTGAGATCAAACAAGACCTGATGGACCCCGTTGTAAAAGAAGTTAAAGTTGCGCACGCTGATGTAGTCGGCACGCAAGGGAACATCGGAAGTGGTTACCGATGCTTGAGGCGTGACAGCAGTTTTGATGGCTGGATCGGGCATGATGAGAAGTTTAAAAGGCTTGCGAAGCGTAACGGCGGCGCAGGCGGTTGCGGATGAGGATCGCGGCCAGATTCAAGGCCACAACAAGCAAAATAAGTATCAGGGTGGTAGCAAAAACCATGGGTTGGGCAGCCTCCGAATCCGGTGACTGAAATCCAAGGTCATAAATATGGAACCCCAGGTGCATGAACTTGCGCTCAAGGTGGATGAAGGGGAATAAACCGTCTACAGGCAAGCTGGGGGCAAAAGCGACCACGCCAACCAAGATGAGAGGCGCAACTTCGCCGGCGCCACGTGCCATGGCAAGCACGAGTCCGGTGAGAATGCCGGGAGCAGCGGCTGGCAGCACCAAATACTGAATGGTTTGCCACTTGGAGGCACCGCAAGCGAGCGAACCCTCACGCACACCGCGCGAAACAGCAGCAAGGGCTTCCTCGGTTGCCACAATCACCACAGGGACAGTTAACAATGCCAATGTAAGGGAAGCCCAAAGCACACCTCCGGTGCCAAAAGTGGGTGTTCCCATTTCCGTAGCACGGGGGAAAAATATGCGGTCGATATTACCCCCCATAAAATATACGAAAAACCCGAGTCCAAATATGCCAAAAACGATAGAAGGCACACCCGCGAGATTGTTGATGGCAATACGCACCGCACGCACAAACAGGCCTTGGCGCGCATATTCACGCAGATAAATCGCCGCCATCACTCCGAATGGCGTCACTGCCGCGCTCATCAATACGGTCATGATAAATGTACCGAAAATAGCAGGCCAAATACCGCCTTCGGTATTTGCCTCACGCGGATACTCCGAAAGAAATGACCAGATATGCTGGAAGAACAAAACCACACGCTGCAGAAAATGCAGTTGATTGGGTGCATAAACATGCACCAGGTCGCCTACTGTGATGCTGCGCACCTGTCCGGTTGCCAGGCTGTACTCGAGACGATTTTCTACAAGTTGGCGACGCAGTGCTGCAGCTTGTGCCGCAAGAGGCTCAAAATCGGACTGTAAAACCGCTATGCGTTCATGGATGCGATCCAGTTGCATTTGCTGTGCTACAGTGCGCTCGCTGAGATTTTCCAGGTAGCGACGGTCGAGATCCAAACGACGCATTTGTTCATTAATGCGGCCAATCTGGTTGCGTTCGATCCGGTGAATCTCCCGGCGGCGCTCGTGTACCTGGGCAAGTTGGCTATTCAAGGTATCCCCAAAACTGCTGTCAGTAGCCTGGACCGCTGTGCCATCGGCAAAAAACTATCCGCTGCGGGAACAGTAAACCACTGCCCCACTCCATGCGCTCGGCAAATAACACCTCAGCCGGTTGAGAAGTGGATGCGATATGGGAAACATCGAAAAACGCGAATGAGGCACCGTAGGTCTCTCGATTACCTACGAAAAGCTTAAGTTCGACGCGATCCGGATGAGTGGCATTGGCTCTCTGACCAACAATGATACCAGTGACACTACGGCCACCGTGAAAAGCAGGGGCATCTTCCCGCAATTCGATTTGTACGACGCGTTGCGGCCAGAATACACTGACTCCGTTGACAAAAACCAGTAAGAGCAATCCGGCTATCATCGCCAAGGCGGCGGCCAGACCCATCCCGGTAAACCAGACGAAAACTTCCCCTTTGGGCTGCACTGAATGCGAGTTCTTCATGCTATTCAACAGCGCGGTAGCGTTCGCGCAGACGCTGGCGTAATATCTCGGCCAGGGTGTTTACCAGAAATGTCATCAGAAACAGCACCATGGCGCTCAAGAACAGAGTGCGATATAGGGTTCCCAAATAAGGAGCCTCGGGAAGCTCCACTGCGATATTGGCGGAAAGAGTACGCATGCCGCTGAACGGGTTCCATTCAGTTACAGGCGAATTACCCGTAGCCATCACCACAATCATCGTCTCTCCGACAGCACGGCCCAAACCGATCATCAGTGCGGAAAAAATCCCTGGGGATGCAGTGGGGATAACAATGCGAATCGCAGTTTGCCAGCGACTGGCACCCAGCGCTAATGAGCCAGACCTGAAGGCATCAGGCACATTGGTCATGGCGTCGTCAGATAGTGTGAAAATAATAGGGATGATTGCAAAACCCATCGCGAAACCGACGACGAAGGCATTGCGTTGTTCGAAGGATAACCCGAACGCCTGCGGATACCATAGGCGAAAATCACCAATAAACATCGCCTCCCACAGGTTCCCCATCTGCCAGCCAGCCCAACCCGCAAAAAGCAGGAGCGGCACCAGGACAGCAAACTCATACCCGGAAGGCAAGAGCCTGCGCACCGATCTGGGCAACGCTGGATAAACATTGCCCACGATGACCGCAGACAAACAAATGGCAAAAATAGCCGTGAGCACTGCGGGTACTGCATTGCTGACGATGGGCGCCAGCCAAAGAGCCGCGAGAAAACCAAGCACCACTGAAGGCAATGACGCCATTATCTCCACGGCAGGTTTGATGTATGCCCGCAAGGCAGGACGCAAAAACTGGGATGTATAGATTGCTCCCAGCAATGCAATCGGAACGGCAAACAACATGGCATACAATGTACCCTTAAGTGTACCGACAATCAGCGGCACTAATGACAATTTGCGCTCAAAATCATCCCGTCCCCCCGTTGACTGCCACTCAAACGAGGCATGCGCTTGGCCCTCATAGCGAATGCGGCCGAAAAAGGTGCGCCATCCAGCCATTGGATGCGGATCACGCAGGTCATAGATGTGTAATTGGCTGGTATCGTCCAGGAAGAACAATGCGTTGTACCGAGGAGCTATACGGGCCTGAACAATGGTGAAAGGCAATTGCTGCTCCCAGCGCACCACCTCAGTGGTCATATAGCGCAATGACGCCAGACTGCCGGTCCCAGCCAGAAATCCTTTATTGCGCAGGGATGCAGAATAAAAGTCAGCCCCAGCAGGCAGGTCAGGAAATCGCTTGGCTTCGCCAAATATACGCGAATCGGTTGCTTCACTGCGATACAAGCTCCAGACTCGCATCACACCGGATGCATGGGTAAACATCAAACTGACATCACCCAATATATAGTCCATACTGGCAACAGCAGTGTCCTCCAACCCGGCAAATGGCGTGAACGATTGCCGCAAATAAAATTCGCCGTTTTGATAGAAGAAGTAACTGACCTCTCCGCTTTCGCTCAGCGCTACTACGGCGTTGGCCTCAAACGGGATCAGCACCTGTACAGGTTTGGCAGACAAAAGTGGTGTCAGATCGTAACTGCGCTCAATTGTCAAGGGACCCAGCCCCAGTAAGGTGCGCCGCTGAAACAAGGTTTGCACAAATAAACGTGGTGACCCATCAACCACTTGTACCGCTGCTGCCATTTTGTTGGTACCAGAGTCGCCATAGGCCAAATCAAGCACTGGATAACCAGGCTGCCCGATAGGCAGCACGGGAAAACTTTCCAGGCTCACCTCGACCCGGCGTCCGCCCTCAGGAGGAAACACAGTGCGGTATTGCAACGGTACAATCGTGAACCGGCCGTCATCCGAACCGAACAAAATTTGTTTCTGATTTTCATTGAACCGCATCACCGAGGGTACGAAACCAGCAGGAAGCGGATTACCCACCTGAAAAATCCCCCGCCCGCCATCGGGCTGGCTCAATCCGGGCAAATCTTTGAAGAAAATAGACCCCGAGGCATCGACAAAAAACGGCAGCTCGCCCCAGTCATCGGCGCCCATCAGAACCACCTCATCCAGTGCTACCGGTACCGATTTGACAAAATCAACCCGTGCACCGCGAAACAATGGTATCACCTGCAATGCAATGAAAACAAAGATCAACAGCACCGCGACAATAATTCCACCTCCTCCCAGCTTGATGAAAGTCTGCATGAAGCGGTCGAAGGCCAAAGTGCGTTTGGCCACTTGGAAACGCTCCGGCAAAGGCGGGCGCACGTAGGGAGAGCTCATTGCAAACGCTGCAGGATGTCTGCTGCCACAGCGGCAGGCAGAGGAAAGAAGCCGTCGCGAGCGACGATTTCCTGACCTTGGCGTGAAAGCACAAAACGCAAAAATTCAAATGTCAGCGGATCCAGTGGTTGGCGTGGGTTTTTATTGACGTAGATGACAAGAAAGCGGGCCAAGGGATAATCCCCACTCAAACAATTCTCAGGCGTTGGCATATGGAAAGGTTCGCCTGCACGCTGGGCAATACCTATGGCGCGCACACTGGATGTGCCGTAGCCAATCCCGGAATAGCCGATCCCGAAGCGATTGGCAGTGATCGATTGCACAACCGTGGAAGAACCAGGTTGCTCCTGATAGCGCGGACTGAAATCACCACCACCCAACGCTATGTTTTTAAAACCCCATAGGTGCCACTGACCGAATTACGTCCGTACAACGAAAATGGCCGATTGGCCCAATCTCCACTCAAGCCGACATCACCCCAGGTATGTAAAGGCCGGTGACCCAGGCGATTGGTGCGCGAGAAAATAGCGTCCACTTGCGGTAATGTTAGCCCTTCGATGGGATTGTCGCGGTGGACAAAAACCGCGAGTGCGTCGATGCCCACCTGCACTTGGGTCGCTTTATATCCAAAGCGGGCCTCAAAGCGATCCTGCTCGGATGCGGTCATTTCGCGACTCATAGGGCCCAGCTGTGCAGTTCCCTCCATGAGCGCTGCAGGTGCCGTACTCGAGCCAGCCGCCTGAATCTGAATGTTTACATTGGGATAAATCGCACGGAACGATTCGCCCCAGAGCAACAACAGGTTGTTTAATGTATCAGAACCAATGGAATTGAGCGTACCGGATATTCCCGAAACTGGGCGATATTCCGGCAGATCTGGATCCACCATTGCGTAGGCAGGAACGGCCAAGCCGACAGTTAACAATGCACTAACGAGAATTGATCTTCCCAATTTCATCGCACCTCAGCTTGAGATACGCATTTGAGGCGTCTACTCGAAATTAATTCCGTAACTACATTGTCACATTTGTCACACAAACGTAACAATCAGCGCAGCCCGCCGGACACCTCTCCAGAATATCCCACCAACTCGAGATACGCAGAACCAACCACTTCACCGGTGCGTCCATCGCGCACCTGCATCGCACCCTCCCAATAATCCGTGTTGCCCAGTTTGTCCACAACCTGTTGATCGTCACGCAGCGGGATCAGATGCAAAAGCACTGTTTCCCCGCTCTCAGGGTCAAGCGCAGGCCCCTCCAATAACAGCTCAATGGGATATGTACCCCCTGTGTGCGGACTGATCCAGGAACGCAATGTTGTCCACGTAAACCTGTCCGGCCCAAATTCACGCGCTACACCTGCGCGATCAATGGTGATCCAACGCGAGAAGCTATCTGCAGTCCCATCAGCCCGTCGCAAGATATATGCTTTGATTTCGGTGCCATCCTTCAGGGTGATCGCGGTCCAGTCCCATCCCTGTAAATCTTCGCTGAGTTGACGGCTTGCGATTTCGTGATCCATCCAGGATAAGCCGGTTATCTCAAGGCTGGAGCCATCAGCCAACCGCAAGGTTCCTTCCGTTGCCAGCCTGGTAAAACTAATGTAGAAACTGGTCGCATCCGGATCTGCCCCTTTCCGCGAGACTCCGTCCTCACCAAACACCACTCTCGATTTTAGCGGACGTAAGGTCAGATCTAGCGCAATACCATGCTCATCAAACCTGCCCTGAAACCGCATCCATTCTCGCTCAGGATCAATCATGCGCAATGACCAGTTACCGTTAAATACATGCAGCAGATCTGTGGCAGCTGCTGCCTGAAATCCATCGCGATTCATTCTGGATTGATGGTAAAACCGATCCGCAGCTACATCCAGCAACGCCATGTGAGCCAGAAAAATTTGATCCGAGCGAAAACCCACTGCGCCCGAAAAGACCGGATTGGCATTACCCGCAAAACGAAAAAAAAGTCGCCTGCCAGCCAAATCGTCTTCCCTCTTCAGCAGTCAGTTGACCGGTAAGGTACCACCATTCAATGCGAAACTCGGGGTGAGATGCGTGGGCACGCGGAAACTGTAGCACCTCGCCCGCTTGCGGAATCCGAAACCCATCAACATTGAACCTGGGTTCAGGCTGCGAGGCCAAACAACAGGTCCCCAGCACCTGGGCACAAAGACACCACAAAATCAGCCTGATCATTCAATGGCAAAGGTCTGCGGGAAAGAAATGATATGCCCAGATTCGTCCATCACCTCTATCAGGAGCGTGTGCGAACCGGCAGGTAGATCGTCCAATTGAATGCTGAAATCGAGCTGCCGACTATCGAACAGACCCCTGACTGGACGCAGCATTACCGTGCGCCCACCATTCAGACTGTAACCAGCCGCAGCCAGGACACTCCATTGATCGACCGCGGTGAAATCGACACGCAGGCTATTGCCAGATACCTGAAGATTATTGACAACAATTTCAGGTGGTGTGACATCGATCAGGAAGGGTTCACTGACCCTGGTTGTGGAAAGAGCGATCTCAGGATCGTTGTCCGGAATATCACTGGCAGTGACGCGCACCCGGTACAAACCCTCGGGCATTCCACGGCTGTTAAAAGAGAAAAAGGGCTCGCGCAGTTCCGTCGCCAAAGTGATCCACTCACCCCCAGGCCCATCCTGCCGACGCATCTCAACGGTGAACTCAAGATTGTCACCATTACCATCCACAGCTTGCCAGATAGCTGTCAGCATGCCTGGATTCGCAAGACGGCGCACCTGAGCTCGAGGCCTGGGTCCCTCGACAAAATTATCCAGATTGCGCTGCTGAAACACTGCACCATAGTCCAGCGCAACCGGTCCTCCCTGCTCGGTTACAATTTGACTCATACCGACCGGCACAACCCGCAGATTGGTAAATACAGGTGCCAGATTGGGTAATTGGCAAAATAGGCGAATGCTGTGGATACGACCATTGCCCGTGATTTCCTTAAGCCGATACTGGAGATATCGACCGGGTAAAGATTGCGCCATGCCCGAGAATTGCGTCCCTCCGAGAGCAGTGGTTAATTCAACATCGCGCCACTCATCCCAAGTAGCATCCGGTCGCTCAGTATTACCTGTGCGGGTTTGCAATCGAAGCTGCAGGCTGCCTTCCACCGCAATCTGAACGTTGCCCAGCGCGCTGGCTGACGTGAATCGCGCGGCCTGGACACAAAGCTTCCGGGCTCGTTATTGGCACCGCCCAGGCGGTATACCACCGCTGGTTGGGAAGTGACTACCCACCAGGCGTTGCGGTTGCCCGAATCCTCAAGTATCAAGCTGACTTCCCCACCTCGGCGTGCCCGCTGCACCAAATGCCAACTGTCGCGTGCACTGATGGCAAACAAACGACCATCGTGGTTCATGCCAACCAGAGAATAAGCACCTCCGGGAGTCTGCAGAGACATAATCCCTGCGCGGGCTGATTGCCAGACTGCCGTTGCCAATCCCTGCTCATTAAGCACAAATAATGTACTGCGACCGCGGTTGGCGTTAGCACTGCCGCCCCTGCCGCCTTCGGCAATGACCGGGAATACGATATCCGCACCTGAATTTTCCGGAGCATCAGCAGCCGAACCCGAGGGTTCGCTGTATGTGCTGAATACGATTCGACCATCAGCCAGACTGGATATTGCCCTAATCTCTGCATCATCAGCCTTGAACAAAGCCCTTCCCTGTCCTTGGTCTATCACTTCATACAAAATACCGTTACCGGCACTACCCAACAACCAGCGCCCGTCCTCAGTGCGATGATAGTTGGTGAAATGATCGTCGCCAGTCTCAAACCATACAGTTTCGGTCGGCTCGTCTCCAGACAGGTCTACCCTGATCAGCCGTGCAGGTAATCCGGTGAGTAACCAAAGTGTTTCGTCGTCTGAGGCATCAATGGCCCAAATGTAAGAGGCGCGACCCTGATAAATTAATTGCGCCGGACCTCCGCCTGCTGGAACCCGGTACACTGTGCCTGACGGGGATGCACCCAACCACAGATGTCCTTCGCCATCAACTGCCAGCGCGCGCAACAATTGCTGTCCCATGCTGAAAACCTTGCGCGCATTACCGTCTGGTTGGACATGGAACACCGAACCTCCGGGACCGGTACTGACATAAAGGCCGCCCTCAGGAGCGGGTACCGCCGCCCAGGCTAACGAGCCTTCCAATGCAGCTACCTGGGTTAACGCCGGAGCCGTTTGCAGCCAGCCATGATGGGACAGCGCAAGATTCTCCATTTCCCCTTCGAGGAAAGTCTGAAAGCCCAGATCTGTAAATGAATGTGTGCGCACAGCGGAAGCAGTAGTTACCGCGAACAGGAACACTATGGCGCATCGAATGCAGGAGCGAATGGTCATTGTAAAACAAGTGGTATACGATAATTGCCGCGGAACTCACCGCTGACAGGAATGCTGGTTTCCCAGACAACGATCTCGTTGATGGGTTGCCGTGGAATATGTAAATCAGGTTGCCCCATTTGAGCACGAACGGAAGCAGGCAGGCCGGGAAATTCTACGCCGTCAAAGCGTGCACCACCGGCCGGACGCAACAAACGCACATAAACACTATCGTGAGAGCGCAATAGGCGCAGCCTTCTGACAAGGTCATCGACACTGACTGGAGCGATGCCTACCGCCCCATCTACCGAATTGAGTGTACTGGCGTCCGCGATTTGAACAATCAATGAATCACCTGCTGCAAAATGCTCTGGTATTGGTACGGCAACCGCCGGAAAGACACTTTGTTCCCGCAACCCATCAATGCGCAATGCAAACTCAAAGTCACGTCCTGCGCGCGGCCTGCTGTCCAAAAGGCGGACATGGCGCAATGTGTTCAGTCGCCAGGCATATTCGGCAGTCAGTTCAAACTCGATGCGCTCAACCACCACCGGCTCAAACGGATTGGTAGTCAAACGTCCCACTACAGACTGGGTTTCAGCAATCAGACTGACAATACCCATCGGACCTGATGCAACTTGCTGCAGTTGAATCGGCTCATGGCCAAGTAAATGTATCGCGGTGTTGAGGCGAAATGTCTGATTTTCCTCTCCTTCCAGCGTCAATAAAGCACCGTCCATCATCGCCATACTTGCCAGCACGGGCATAATCTGTGGGTGCCGCCACAATTGCGTGCGAAAAGTGCGTTCGCTACCGCTGACCGGACGAGTGCGTACCACCACTTCGGTCATCTCGGGTATCCGACTCATATCACCTTGAATTCCGGTAAGCCTGTCTTGTGTAATCGTGCCAATGACAGCACCTGGGCGGGACATTTTGAACGATAGTCGCAGACTCTGAACAATGGTCATAATATCGGCTCCAGCCATCGGTATGTCGATGGCGCCTATCCCCATGAATGGATGCCCAAAGGCAAGGAAACGATCGCCATCCACCCAAGTAACTGTTCCTGTGGCCGCGGCACTGAAATCGCCGCTGGCAAGGACCGCAGAAACCGCCGCGCCTGGCTCAGGACGCCATTCGCTCAGATGTTCGGGCACCCCGCTCCGGCACCGAGTCCATCCTGTAAGTCAATACCCCACTGCAACCATTGACTGCGAAAATGCTGCACTGTGGCGGCACTAAAACCGCTCACAAAAAGCGGCGCAGGCAATTGCTCCAAGCGTCTTCCTTCGAACTCCTGTGCCTGGGTACCCGTGCGCGGTCGCAACGGGGCGAGCGCTGACTCGTCCGGAAAATCCAATATTTCCAGCATGTATTCAATCGGCGTGATGCCGATCAAGGCCTGTTCTTTAGGCCAAATCCAACCATAAGCATAGGCCCCGATCAACTTGCCATCAATGTACACTGGACTCCCGCTCATACCTGCTACTGTCCCAGTAGTGATATGCTCCGGATCATGCGACAATGCGATGATAACAGGTTGCTGCGGGCCAGCCATATTGGGCATTACCCCAAGTATCTCCAGCTCAAAAGACCGGATCTCCGTTCCGCGCACCACCGTCTCCCAATGCCCCCGCATTCCAGGCTGAATTTCACTCAGCGGCATGATGGCCGTACCCCACAACGGAGCACCCACAATCACAACTGCGCACACAAAAAGAAATCTAAACAACATTCGCACTGCACTCAGTGAGCCCAAATTGGGCCAAGCCTCAAGCAAAAGGGGAAATTTTTTCCAATCACTCCCAATCGTTGTCGTCCTCCTGTCGCCTCGATTGATCAACCCATCGCCAGCCAACGGCAACAATTTCACTTCGCAAACAGAAATTAGTGGGTTTCCCTTGAGAAACTTTTGCCGACGGTATTTGTTTTATCGCCAATGATGTTATCTATCCAGCGGATAATGCGCAGCCTGGCCATGAGCCTGGCAGCCGGTATTGCCGCGCTGGGCAGTGGCTGTGCCTCCACCGGGGACGCATTGATGCCGGGTGCAAACTACGACCGCACTGCTGCCAGTTTGCGCTCTGCGGCCATGAGTGGCGATGTCCGCACCCTGCAGCGTGAAGTGACACGTCTCGAGCGCCGTGCGGGCGGCGGCGACCGCATCCTTTACCTGCAAGAACAAGGAAGACTTTTAAGCCTGGCGGGCGATCTGGATGGCAGCATTCGTTTATTGCAGGAAGCATCAGATCATTTCGAAGCTGAGCGCATGCGACCTGAACTGGCATTGTCCAGTGTCTTTTTCAGTGCTTCTTCGCTGGCTCTCAATGACCTCGCCTTACCCTATCGAGGCTTCAGCCAGGAAAAGATAATGGTACACAATTTATTGGCTACCAATTATTTACGCCAGGGCGACCTCACCAGGGCCCGCATCGAATTAAACCGCGCGGATCTTGAGCAAAATGTGGCACTGGAACAAAACCAGCGTCTGGCCGCTCGCGCTGAACAACAAGCCTCACAACGCGGCATCTCCATGCAACAGGCTGAGCAGTCTCTGGCCAATGGATTGCCGTCCAGAGGTAACACCGATATCAGAAATTCATTTCAAAACGCCTTTACTTTTGCGCTATCCGGATTGCTATTCGAGCTGACCGGCAGCCTGGACCGCGCCGTTATCGAATACCGGCGCGCCCTTGAGATTCAACCAGGCAACCGCCAGGTACGCACTCTGGAATCGGCGGCACTCAGACGCTTGAATGGACAGTTCGACCCCGACGAACTGTCCTCCGCACGCGTGGTCGTTCTCTACGATAGCGGACTGGTAGATACCCGAGCTGAATTCAGAATTCCGTTTTTTTTGGAATAATGAGTTACTACAAATCGTTATTCCTTACATGGCGGGCAACCGTTCTTCAATTCAAGCCATCACAGTCAGTAGTCTCAGTAACCCGGCCAACAACTCCACGTCAGAAGTTTTGGCTGATATCGATGCCATGGCGCCCGTGCACTCAGAGAAATGATGCCGGCCATTTTTTGTGCGCCAGGTCTTGCGTACCATCGTGCGCTACCAAACTCAACGGGAGGCCAGCTCCCGCGACCCATGGGCTGGATTGGCGGTCACACTATTCAATGTGTTGACCGATAAGGCCGATCTGCGCGCCTGGTCCACCCTGCCCTCCACTCAACAATTGGCCGTTCTGACTCTGCCCGCTGGTGAACACACCATCCAGCTCCGCCAAGGAAACTTTTCCAGAGACTTGTCGGTTTACCTGAATGCAAATACTCTAACTTTTATTTTTCTCACCCGTAAAGGTAACGCTGTCTATCTGGACAGCCGCGAATTCAGTGTCCCTTCCCGTCCAACCAGTTAATTCTCACCAGCCATGCCCAACACAATTCAAACTCTAAAACTCTGTTCAGTGGCCATTCTATCCGGAGTTGCTGCCTTGATATTTTCCGGGTGCCAGGCACCTGGAAATCCAAATGCCGGACTCCCCGGCGAAGTGAACATTCAGTCATTGCCAAATGCCGGAATTGAAATCACAGGCATATTAAATGCAGATGGTTCGCTGAACTTATCGCCCCAAGTTGGCCAGCGTATGGGCCGGGGAGACTTTATCGTGGACAATATCCGGGCCGCCTACACGGACTCAGGGTTCCCGCGCGTCGAAGCATCATTGAGCAGTATTTCCAGAGGCAGGATCAGCATTCAATACCGCTTCGCTTGGTTTGACGCGAACGGTATGGAGATCGCCGCAGGTACCGGAGGATGGAACACTTTGTCTCTGGCTGCCAGGGAAACTGCCACCATACAAGGTGTTGCCCGATCCCAGGATGCCGTTCAATTCCGCATACTTGCACGCACTTTCACGCCAGGCCGTTAATCTCATCATTCTCTTTCTACCATGAAAACACTCATTTCAGCAGCATTGCTTGCCACACTGTTAACGTTAACCGCCTGCACCAGCGGACCTGTTGTACGCACAGATCCGACAGATCCCTCGCGCGCCACCCTCAGCCTGGATCAGGCTGATGTGAACGCCACTGCTAGTGCGATGGTGGACTCCATGCTTGCCTCACCGGCAGTTGCACGGGTGGCAGACGTTAATAATCCGCCCACAATTGTGGTGCTTCCCATCCGCCTGGATGTAAACACCATAACCGACCCTCGTATCAATACCGACGCCATAACCACGCTCGTACGCGGACAAGTCATAAACAGTGGCATCTTCCAGTTTGTTGACGCTACCCGACGCGCAGACATCGCGGCTGAGCTCGCCTATCAGCATGAAAGCGGTATGGTGCGCTCAGATACTGCTGCTCAGCGCGGCCAGCAGATTGGCGCAAATCTGATTCTCGAAGGTACGTTGAGTGGTTTTGCCAGCGACACCAATCGCACACGGCAACGCGGTTATGTAATCACCATGACCCTGCAAAACCTGGAAACGGGCATCATTCTGTGGCAGCAAACCGAACAGGTACAAAAGCTTCAACAACGCCGCACCATCGGATTCTGACATCTTTTCGGACCTCCTCCCTAAGAGCTGATGCGTTCGATCAGCATGGGCAGTTGTTCCGGCTCGTCCGGAGCAACTGCCAACCAATTCTTTAGACCTTCTTGGAGCGCAACCACCTGATCCTGAGTCCTGCAGTGGGCAACCATTACGGGATCTCCTTGGCTAAGAAAAGTACCTCTTTTCGCAATCGCACTGAGTCCTACTGCCGGATCGATGACGTCATTCTGCGTGCGTCTTCCTGCTCCCCACTGCATTGTCAGGCGAGCCAGTGAAAGCGAGTCCACAGAATGGATGTAACCATTGGGACCATCCCAAGTCACTGTTTGCACAATAGGTGCCTGAGGCAGTTGAGTGCGATTGTCAACCACACCTGCATCACCACCTTGTGCCTGAATTAGCACGCGAAATTTGTCCAGAGCAGTACCGTTCGCCAGGGCTGACCGACAAAGGGCTTTGGCATCTTCAGAACGATCACAAATACCTCCTGCCAAAAGCATCTCCACGCACAAGTCGAGAGTGACTTCCAGCAAATCACCGGAAGTAATCGTTCCTGATAAAATTTCGATCGCCTCCCAAACCTCAACCGCATTGCCAATGGTGCTGCCCAGTGGATCATCCATTCTGGTAATCAGAGCACGCGTCGGTTTGCCCAATTGATTGCCAACAGTAACCAATCCCAGTGCCAGCGCACGCGCCGCTTTCAAATCTTTCATAAATGCCCCACGCCCGCATTTGATATCCAGAACCAGAGCATCGATGCCTTCAGCCAGCTTCTTGCTCATAATACTGGCACAAATAAGTGGAATACTTTCCACAGTCGATGTGACGTCGCGCAAGGCATATAGCTTGCGATCCGCAGGTACCATAGTCTCGCTTTGGCCAATCATAGCCACCCCAATTGCACTCAATTGCCGTTCAAATTCAGCCATTTCCATGCGCACCTTCATGCCAGGGATGGCTTCCAATTTGTCCAGGGTACCTCCTGTATGACCCAGCCCACGACCACTAATCATGGGTACAACCAAACCACAGGCTGCAGCAAGCGGGGCCAGAATAAGGGAAACCTTATCCCCAACGCCTCCTGTTGAATGCTTGTCAACTTTGCTTCCTGGGAGATGGCTAAAATCAGCGACTTCGCCGGAATGCATCATAGCGTCAGTCAGCGCCACCGTCTCGCGAGCACTCATTCCACGCAGATACACGGCCATCAACCAAGCGCAAACCTGGCCTTCCGTAATGCGACCTTGGGTCATTTCCCGCACAAACCAATGGATGGCTTCCGGTTCGAGTTCACCGCCATCGCGCTTACAACTTATGAAGTCCTGGATTTGCATTTCAAAATTATCCTGAGTTGAAATTTAGCCTGCGTTATACTTGGAGCAAACTGGTTAGCTAAAGTCAGCTATCGAACCAAAATCAGCATCAAAAAGCCGTTTGTAGGTACGCACTGCCAGTCCATCGGTAAGACTGGCAACATGATCACACAACAACCGGTACTTGTCTTCCCGCTTGCTGGCATTGAGCACCCAGGTTGATACGGGTTCGGGCAAAATCCGCAAAGCTACAGTGGTCTGCTCAATGTAATGACTCTCGTAGGCACGGAACAAGGACTCAAGAACATGTCCGCCTTTGAACTCAATTTGCTGCAATGGAGGCGACTTGAAGATCAAGTCCACAGCGATCCGTTTGTGCAACTGGCACACCTCTACCATACGCGGATCAATGGCCAACTTAAAACGATGACGGTTGGTTTCCCGCGCCAATGGACTGTCGTGACTTTCCAGACGACAGGCTTGAATAAACTGACCGATGCGCATACTGCTGCGGGGTTCAAAACTTCCCTCAATCACTGCTTGAATCAGCTCTTCAACCACTTGAATCTGGGAACTGGTGAGGTCACTTTGTCGTTCTAACCACCCTTGCAATCGGTCCGGGGTAATGAACCTGGCGCGTACTCCATCTACTATATCATGCAAGGAATAAGCAGTGTCATCCGCCCAGTCCATAATTTGGCATTCAATACTCTTGAGTTCATTCCAGGCCCGACTGGAAAGCATAATTTCCTGATCTCCAGATACAAATGCACGTATTTCTTTTTGATCGTCGTAGAGAAAATGGTGCAAAGGATAAACAGGCTGATTGGCGGCATCCACACCGCAACACTCGCTGTAAAGCGCTTTGTACTTCAATATCCCGTCTACAAATGCGCGGGTTGGACTCATACCCGTGGGAGCAGGATTCCGCGGATAAATTAGATTGGTTACTATTCTCAACGACTGGGCATTGCCTTCAAAGCCTCCTGCGGATCGCATCATGTAGTTCAATTTGCGCTCACCGATATGCCCAAAGGGCGGATGCCCAAGGTCATGCGCCAGGCCAACCGCCTCGACAAGGTCGGGATCAATGTAGAAGTCAGGCCGTAACTTATCAGAGGTTTGGTTCAAATAATCAGTAATCGACCGACAAATACGGGCCACTTCGATCGTATGCGTCAACCGCGTACGGTAAAAGTCGTATTCACCCGACTGAAAAACCTGAGTTTTGGATTGCAGTTGCCGGAAAGGAGTCGAGAAAACCACGCGATCGCGGTCAATCTGAAACGGCGACCGGTAATCGTTCGCTGGCCGCTTGCCCGGCAAATGTTCGGAGTCAAAGCTGCCGTAAAATCGATTGTTCATATAGACTTGCAGGTGAATTTCAAATCGGGTGCTGAATCTCGGCTATCGTGCCTCCTTTGGGATTGTCGCGCAGTGCGATGGAGCCCCCCATCGACTGAATGCTGTGGCGAACAATGGCTAAGCCCATACCCCGGCCTACTTCACTCTCGGTGGTCACAAACGGATCAAACACAGTGTCGCGAATTTCTGCCGGAATTCCACAGCCTTCGTCCTTCACCTGGATAATCACTGCACGGTCCCGCGCACGTGGATCCTCACCAAGTGTCAATGCGATTTTCCGTTCCTGCGTGTGAACCCCAAGTCGTTCGTAACTTTCCCACGAATTGCGCAGCACGCGCAGCAATAGATCTTCGAACAACTCCTCGTTAGTGTCGATCACGACGTCAGGTATCGCGTTTTCAATGGCCACCACGTCTTTGCACTCAATTTCTTCACAAAAGCGCTGTACCGCATTAGCAACCAATTCCTCCAGTACATAGGGCCGCTTGCGCACTGAATCCATATCCGCTACCGACATCAGTTGCTGCACTATTTTAACCATGCGCTGCACTGCAGTGGACATTCTTTGCCGCTGAATTTCAACACGATTGGGTTGATCAATCACCTGACGCATCAACTCAAGGTAGCCACTCACCACGCCCAACAGATTGTTCAGGTTGTGCGCTATGCCTTCAGCAACATGCGCAATCGCAACCTGCCTGCGCATATCCGACAACCGGCGATTTAACTCAAGATTTTGCCGGTGACCGTCTCTGATACGCAACTGCGTGTTTACCCGCGCAAGAGTTTCGTCCAAATCGATCGGCTTGGTAATGTAATCAGCAGCCCCCACCTGAAGTCCCTCAAGCTTACCTTGTTTGGAATCCTGGGCAGATATGAAAATCACCGGTATGTCTTTTGTCTGCACATTCTGCTTCAATAACTTACAGACTTCGATGCCATCCAGTTCAGGCATCATCACATCGAGCAAAATGACATCCGGTGCCGCAGTCTCGGCAATTTCAATCGCGTCCATTCCATTTTCAGCCGACAAAACCTTCATACCAGCCCTTTCAAGCCTGGCGCGAACGATGCGTATATTGATCGGCTGGTCATCCACGACCAGTATGGTCGCAGGCAAACTCATGACGGCAGGCTTCGGCTCTGTTTGTATGCCTTCAGTGTGTTGCTCATTAACATGGCAACTGTCATCAGTCCAACACCTCCCGGCACCGGAGTGATGGCACTGCATTTGGCAGAAACCCCGGCAAAATCAACATCACCAACGATACGGTAACCTTTTTTTGCTGGCTGGATCTGCGACACGGTTGATACCGACGTCGATAACCACTGCTCCAGGTTTAACCATATCTGCCGTAATGGTGTTGGGGCGACCAATCGCTGCAATAATGATATCAGCCTGACGAGTGATTGCCGCCAAATCTTTAGTCCTTGAATGACACACCGTGACCGTGGCATCGGCAAACGCAGCCTTGCGCATGAACAAAAGTGCGGCAGGCTTTCCCACAATCAAACTGCGTCCCACTACCACGACATGCTTGCCGCTGGTCTCGATATGACTACGACGTACAATTTCCACTATGCCCGCTGGAGTGCAGGCTACAAAGGCAGCGGGGTCTTCCTGAACCAACCTTCCCAGGTTTTCGCTGTGAAATCCATCCACATCTTTCGCAGCTGAGACACGATTAAACGTGGTGCGCTCATCGATATGCTTTGGCAAGGGCGATTGCACCAGAATCCCGTGTACCGCCGGATCCGCATTCAATGCATCAATTTCTGCAAACAATGCTTCTTGCGTGATTGTCTCAGGAAAAACCAGAAGCCTGCTTTGAATACCTATCGCCTCTGCTGTGCGCTGCTTGGATTGCACGTAAAACACCGAAGCCGGATCTTCACCCACTCGAATGAACGTAACGCAGGGCTTGGATCCCTCAAGTGCAGCCACTTCTTCAGTCAGTTCAGCAATGATCGCCTTGGACAAAATTTTTCCATCAAGAATTGTCATGCCGCATCAACCTAGTGCAAGCGACCACCACTGGCAAAACTTATTTCCGTCGCAAACTGCGCACACGCACCACAATTTCACCGGTATTGCCGCGTACGCTTTCCTCGCCCACTACGAGGACCGTTTGGCCAATCCATTCTGCCATGGTTCCAGATAAAACCAGATCCCTGGTATCCAGCCAGGCAACCCTTCTGCCCTCAGCCGTAACCAACTGAAACGGATAGGGAGGACGGCTGAACGGGCGATCCTGGGAACGCCTGACCACACCCTCGTACAATACCGGCACACCCGCCGCTGATCCATGACCGCCACTGGAAATGGTGCCAATAGGTACCGCAGGTCTCTGCAGCGTTTGCGGCACCGTCAGGGGAGCGCCTGAAACAGTGTTGGCCTGCACGTCGACAACCTCAGGTTGTTCCACCGGCGCCAGGATTTCTTCCAACGCCACCAAATCCATTTCAGGACGAGCCACCGTCAACGCGTACAAGGGAATTGGAGAATCCACAAATACGCGCCACCAGTCCCCAGTTTCCAGCACTTCCACACTGTCATCCTCAGATATAATCCAAAGCACAGGACTGTCTGCTGATGCCCGTTGATGCAAGGGAGCACCTGCAACTGGTTCCAAATCCTTACCGATTTCCGCAACGGGAACAAAGCCAGTCAAACCGCCTTCCCACAAATAGCGGTGCCAGCCAGCAGGCATAGGAGCAGCAGGATCCGGATCCAGCCGAACGATGTCCGGATTCGGCAATTCTATCGTCAACACCACTGGGCTCTCAAGATCCGGTGACGTATGGAGGATTAAGGTTCCTGCTGGTGGCTCGTCGGCCAGGGCACTCCCGAAAACTCCCAGAAATGTCGCCAAAATAGATACTGATCGTTGCAACTCTTTCATACCTAAACAGTTGCCCCTTCAACCGGCAATTGCAACTCCAAAGGGCTGCAGATGTTCGCTCCGTCAGCCCACTGAAGCGCTCACAGTGTGCCTATCTTCGGTTATTCGACCGAAGAGCGTCCGGTTGTGTTTGCAATCTGGATCACCCCTATGTATCAGTATCTAAACCCTATGAACAGGAACTCTATCATTCGTCTTATCTGCGCTGGTTTATTGATCTTTACCGGTCTGGTTTTTGCCCTGGATCCGGTTGAACACCTCAAGGGGGTCGAACAACCATCAGAAACCATCTCGGCAAAGGAGACTGTTCCGGCTGAGCCGTCAACCGCCAGTTCTGCAGACATGACCACCGGAGCCCACCGCACTGCGCCAGCTTCCGTGTATGTGATTCCCATCACCTCGGCTATTTCCCGCCCGAATGAATTCATTCTGCGTCGGGGCATCAAGGAAGCCATTGCGCAAAATATCGATGTTTTAGTCTTGGACATCAATACACCGGGAGGCCGTGTCGATGTCATGCTCAGGATCATGGACAAAATCTCCCGCTTTAACGGACTGACCGTCGCCTACGTTAATAACGAGGCCATCTCCGCCGGCGCATTCATTTCCTTTGCCGCCACTGAAATTTGGTATGCTCCCAACGGTGTCATTGGCTCAGCTGCTGTCATTCAAGGGACTGGCGAAGAGATTCCGCTCACCATGCGCCAAAAAATCGAAAGTTATATTTTGGCTAAAACCAGGGCTGTCGGCACCGAACACCCTCACAGAGCACGTGTCATGCGCGCCATGATGGATGCCAATTATGTGCTCGAGCTGGATGGTGAAGTTTTAAAACCTGCTGGCGAACTACTCACTCTCACCGCCCGCGAAGCCATGCGCGAATTTGGCACCCCGCCAACACCATTATTCGGCAACGGTATCGCCAGCGACTTGAACGACTTGCTCACACAAAGATTCGGCGCAGACAATTTTGAATATCGCCGATTTGAGGTTACTTGGTCCGAAGAATTGGCCAAGTACATGGACGCCATTGCACCACTGCTGATCGGCCTTGGATTCCTCGCTCTGTTCATTGAATTTAAAACCCCAGGCTTCGGTATTTTTGGCACCGTCGGCCTCATCCTCATAGCCATTGTATTTTCCACCAACTACGTCGTCGGCTTGGCTGGCTACGAGGTACTGCTGGATTTTTTATTCTGGGTTTGGCTCTGGTCGCGGTGGAATTATTCCCTGTTTTCCCCGGCACGGGTATCTTCCTCATCACAGGGCTCGCGCTCATGTTCGGATCACTCCTTTGGTCGCTGGCCGATTTATGGCCCAAAGATGGGGGCGGGGTCGAATTTGATATCTCCGCGTTCGCCGGTCCTTTGCTCGAATTAAGTCTCGGTCTTTTAGTTACGGCCATCGGCGTTATTCTAGTGTGGAAATTGATGCCGGAGAGCGCCTTGCTGAAAAGAGTTGTGCTCACCACTGCAAGCGCATCCATTCCACCCGTTGCCGCTCACGGCGGCAGCTACGGCAATTCACGTTTACCAGACCTCGGTTCTGTAGCAATTGTGACCACCCCACTGCGTCCTGTCGGACAGGTTGAAGTCGACGGCCAACGCTTCGAGGCATCCACTCCTGGAGGTTTTCTTGACCGAGGAGAAAAAGTTGTCGTAACTGCCTACAAAAACTTTCATCTTGTCGTAGAAAAACCCAACTTATGATCGATATCATCCTTGTCCTCTTGCTGGCAGCCACGCTGTTCTTTCTGGAAATCATCCTGCCGGGTGGTATCCTGGGTGTCATCGGCGGGATTTTACTGCTGGTCGCCACCGGCTTCGCTTTCCAGAGTTACGGATTCCTGGGAGCGACTTTAGTATTTTTTGTTCGGTGTGGCATTCGTCTTCGGCTTTCTTTTTCTACAATTTCGTGTTTTGCCAAAAACCAATCTGGGCAAACGCGCGTTCCTGCAGTCCAAATCCGAAGGCACCAGCAACTTGAGCGTCGGCAACGACCTGATCATTGGCAAACCAGGCCGCAGCTTGAGCCGTCTCAATCCCAGCGGCATCGTCCTCGTCGATGGTCAACGCCACCAAGCCCTCTCTCAAACAGGTTTCATTCAGGAGGGCGAATCGATTGAGGTCGTCAGCAGAGACGCTTTCCGGTTGGTCGTTCGCAAAAAAGCCAACTGAGCATTGCACCTGAATCTTTTTTCAATAACCATACGTCAAACCTCTTAGAACTTATGTCCACACAACCCTTCCTCGCTGCCTTCGCCGGCTCAACTATCGCCATCGCCGTTGGCTTGGTGATCCTACTCATTGCGGTGATCATCGTATTCTCGTTTATCACCACTTATGTCCGCGCTTTGGTTTCAGGTGCCAAAGTCGGCATGCTCAACCTAATCTTCATGCGCTTGCGCGGTGTGCCCTACAAGGCCATCGTCGATGCCCGCATCAATGCAGTCAAAGCAGGAATAGAACTGTCTAGCGACATGATCGAAACTCACTACCTCGCCGGTGGTGATGTATTACAGGTGGTACAATCCTTGATCAATGCCGACAAAGCCGGCATCACCCTCGACTGGAACCGTGCCTGTGCCATCGATTTGGCCACCAAAGGCACTGAAAAATCGGTCATGGAAGCGGTGCGCACTTCGATCAATCCCAAGGTCATCGACTGCCCAAATCCAAAGTCGGGCAAGTCAGCTATTGATGGTGTCGCCAAAGACGGTATTCAGGTCAAGGTACGCGCCCGAGTAACCGTGCGTACCAATCTGGATCATTATGTAGGCAGTGCCCAGGAGGAAACTATCATCGCCCGTGTGGGTGAAGGTATCGTTACTACAATCGGTTCTTCCGAAGCTACAAAATGGGTGTTGGAAAACCCTGACAGTATCTCCCGCACTGTACTGAACCGCGGATTGGACACAGGTACCGCATTTGAGATTCTTTCCATTGATATCGCCGATATCGACGTTGGCGAAAACATCGGCGCTCAACTGCAGGAGGCACAAGCTGAAGCCAATAAAAATATGGCTCAGGCACAAGCTGAAATCCGCCGTGCCGCTGCTGTTGCTCTCGAACAGGAAATGAAGGCCCGCGTTCAAGAGATGCAAGCCAAGGTAGTTGAAGCTCAGGCACAGGTGCCACTCGCAATGGCAGAAGCATTTCGCAAGGGCAACCTTGGCGTCATGGATTACATGCGTCTCAAGAACATCGAGTCCGATACTGACATGCGTCAGGCCATAGCTAAGCCAGACGGTCAGGATGGCCAACCGGGCAAGGCTTAATCTGTAACCTTTGCTTTTCTTGAACTCTATCGTTCCAGTCTTTTTGGCCAATGGCTTCGATTGGGGCAGTTTACTGCCCATTCTGATCTTTGCTCTTTACGGTCTGAGTCAAATCTTCGGCCGCAAAAAAGAAGATGAACAGGATACCGAGGCGGAAATCGAGGCTGAATGGCGAGAACAAGCGGAAGCCGAAGCCGAACAGGAAAGGATACGCCGCAAAATTGAGGAGCGCATGCAAATGCCCTCCTCAACTGATCCAGCGCCCCAGCCTGTCGTTCGCCCTCCTGTGCTGCGCGAGGTAGCTGCAACCGAAGATGATGCGCGGCTCGCTCCATCGCCGCCGCACGCGCCCATGTCGAAGAATCGATGCAACGGCGCTTGGCAGTGCAACGTGAACGCCTGGCTGAAGCCCGACGCGCAAATACAGAGGCTACCCGCAAGGCTTATGCCATCGCAGGCAGCTCAATGGCCAATCAATCCAGAAGAGGAAAAGTTATATCATCAGGCTCACTCGCCCAAGTGCGCAATGAGGCCGTGCAGATGTTAAATCACCCTTCCTCTCTGAGAAAGGCGGTCATTTTGAGAGAAATTCTTGGACCTCCAGTGTCCGAACGCCAAACGGGAAATAATAGTTTGCCGGTTTAGCAATTTTCTATTCACTCACCCCACCTATGGCACCGCTCGCCCTGAAATATAGTCAAACTGGCAATCCCCTCGAGGTTCTGTCACTCGAGGAGGTTACCCTACCATCCTTGCAACCCCGTCAAGTACATCTCAAGATGCTGGCAGCTGCCATCCATCCGTCAGATTTTGGCATGATTCAAGGCAGCTACGGCAAATTGCGCGAACTCCCAGCCATTGGTGGCCGTGAGGGTCTTGCCGAAGTTGTTGCCATTGGCAATGAGGTGGGCGAAGTCCGCATTGGCGACCGAGTGCGTATTCCAGAACAAAGTGGTGCTTGGCAAACTGAACTGGTCACCGATGCGGCCGGACTTTATGTAATCCCTGCCGATATTCCACTTGAGTCGGCAGCGACACCTTGGGTCAACCCCGCAACCGCCTGGCGCTTACTTCGGGACGCACACGTTGCTCCTGGATCCTGGGTAGTGCAAAATGCAGCCAATTCAGCCGTTGGTGTAGCCGTTATTCAAATGGCCAAACACCTCGGCATCAAAACCTTAAACGTCGTCCGACGCGCTGAACTCATCCCGGAATTGGAACGCTTGGGTGCAGATGTTGTGGTTCTCGAGGACTCAGGATACGAAAAACGCGTCAAGGAACTAACACAAGGTGGCACTGTCGCACTTGCCCTCAATTCCATCGGTGGTGAGAGTGCCATGCGCTTGATCAAGTGCCTCTCCGATGGCAGCAGCCATGTAACTTTTGGAGCCGCAACATTTGAACCTGTACGCTACCCAACCCGGTATCTTATTTTCAACGATATTCACTTACGCGGCTTTTGGATGGACCGTTGGTACCGGCAAAGTTCTCGCGAGCGCATCCAAATAATGATGGATAATCTTTTCGATCTGATGAGAAAGGGTGTTATCAAGCCCGTAGTCGCCGAAAAATTCACCCTCAATCAATGGCGTGAGGCGATTGAGGCGGTCTCCAAGCCACGTCTTGGCAAGGTACTTTTTGTTGGCGGTGACGCCAGTTAGTTTTAATGCCAAGCGATTGGTCTGACTTGCCGGATCTATCCCGCGACTCACTTGTAGATTTGGCGGGCTGGGCGGTGCTGAAGGAAGCGATGGCGCTATTCGACGCCGGTGCCGTTCTTTCAGTCTCTTGGAATAAACCCGTTTTGAGTGGCGAACTGCGGTCCAGTCCACGCCATTTGCGACCTAGACTTAACTTGCGCTCACTGGCCTTCGCGGAGAATAAATGTTCCTGCGCCAAAGGTATTCAGGGTTATGTGTGCGCTCATGCCGTTGCCTTGTGCATTGCAGCGGAACGGGCAAGACGTACCACTGAAACAGCGGATATAGCTGAGGATTCTGCCACCGCAAAGCCGCAACTCTCTCCAGATACAGATATCCAGCCAATTAGCGCAACTCCTCAATCCTTGCGCTTGGATGCCACGAATGGCAAACCTTTGCACATACGCCTGCTGCTTCCTCCTAATTTGGCATCCGCAATCACCAGAGATGTAGTAATGGTTAAATTGGAAGTGGCTGCTGACCGCGAATTGATGGCACCAGAAAAATTGTTTCGCGGCACTGCCTACAAAATACAAAAAAACCAAGCCGCAGCAGCTGCGATGATCGAAACTTGGTGCGGCGGCAAACTGTTCAGTTTACTGCAACTGCGTAGAAATCAATTGGTTCAACTCATCCATGAACTTCGCGGCCAGCCGGTCTTTGCCTGGGTCAATCAACCCGATCGCCCTCTGACCTGGCAAGGTGATTCATTGGCTGGAATTTCAGAACTACTCGAAACACAAGAAGAGCCGTCACCGCCAATCGGCAATCCCCTCCAACCCTCACCTCAGGTCAGGCGAACATTGCCATCCCAACCTGTTCAACGCGAATCGGCAGTAACAACTTTTTTGCGCGAGCGTGCCAGCCTTGGTGCAGGGCCCTTTCCTGCGGAGCTGGATGGCTCCAGCTTGTTCCTGTCATTACGCTTGCCTGCTAGAGATCACGACTCCTATTCCGCAATTCTGAATCTGGTTAAGGACAATGACTTCAGGCTCGAACCGGGAAATGGGCGTTGGTGGCTGCGCGATAAGCACAAGGTGCTCACTTTTCTCGCCAGGTTTTTGCGCACATTGCAAAGTGAATATCAGGTTCGCTTTACTCCAAACTTCAGTAAACGAACTGAGTCGATTACTTACCTCCCAGTCAGTATTGCAACGCATCCCGTGCATGATGGCTTTGAAGTCCAGGTTCAGCTGCAGGTCCCTGGACTTACGGAACAGGATGTTTTCAGAGCGTTGAGTAGCCATCAGTTGTACTTGGAAAGTGGTGAACGTATCTTCTTGTTACAGTACGACCTTTTGCAACGGTTACAATCCGCACAACAAGCTCTTAGTGGCGACCGTTCACGCGAAGTCGCACCTCGCTTCAGTTGCAAAGTAAGACCCGCTGCGTTGCGCGATGCAGAAAGGATTTTAACTGAACTTGACCCAGAATTCCTAGCACCAGTGGATTGGCGCAAGCGCAGTACAGCCCTTCAACAGGTCAGCGCACTTCAAGCGGCACCGGTGCCAGGCACCCTCGACTCACTACTGCGAACCTACCAACGCATCGGGGTCGCTTGGCTGTGGCACCTATACCTCAACCAATTGGGCGGCGTTCTTGCGGATGAAATGGGTTTGGGTAAAACAATCCAGGCCTTAGCTCTACTCTCCTCAATTCATAATGATTCATCGGTAAAGTGCTGTAATTCAGTAGCTTTAGTCGTTTGCCCTGCAGGACTGGTGGAAAACTGGCGCAGGGAGTGCAATCGCTTTGCCCCACAATTGAAGGTGGCTATTCACCACCGCGAGCAGCGACTTGAGTCTGGAGAAATGGCAAATCACGATCTTGTCATCACCTCTTATTCAACTTTGTCCCGTGACGATGCTCTATTCGGAGTTGTCAATTGGGCAGTTATAATCGCCGACGAGGCTCAACACATTAAAAACCGCCGCACTCAAGCTGCCGCATCGCTACGCTCTCTTAAGTCATCTGCGCGATTTGTTCTAACTGGAACTCCACTCGAAAACAGCCTGGACGATTTGCGATCCCTTTTCGATTTCATTTTACCCGGCTATCTAACACGCTGTCGCTCCAATTCACGCGATGAACGCGAATGGTTGGATCAGCGACACCTCGAACAAGCCGCACCTTACATTTTGCGCCGTTCCAAAGAATCCGTAGCACCAGAGTTGCCGCAAAAGTTAGAACAGATTGTCTACTGCCCCCTCACATCAGCACAAGAAACTCTATACCGCAAAATCCAACAACAAACTGAAGCAAATATCGCAAAACTGGAACTCGCTGGAGTCGCTGAACAAAAGGTGCGATTCGCCGCTTTAGCCCAACTGGTTAGACTAAGGCAGGTTTGCGCTGAGCCCAGGCTGCTCCAGGAATCCCTTTTACCAGAGGATTCAGCCAAACTAAATGTGCTTTCCGAACTGCTCAACGAAGCGTTGGATGGTGGACACCGAGTACTTATCTTTTCACAATTTGTTGAGGTTTTATCACACCTACGCTTGTGGATGCAGGATCAGAAACTGGAATACGCTTATATCGATGGTTCCACCAGAAATCGTGTTGCAGAAGCAGAACGTTTTAATACAGACCCTGATATTCCAGTCTTCCTGATCTCGCTAAAAGCAGGTGGCACCGGACTAAACCTAACCGGTGCAGATACAGTCATTCACTTTGATCCATGGTGGAATCCCGCTGCAGAAGCACAAGCAACTGATCGCGCCCACCGCATCGGACAAAAACGGCAAGTTCAAGTCTACAAACTGATCGCGTCCAACACTATTGAGGAAAAAGTGCTACAATTACAATCCGACAAGGCAGCCCTCTTAGAGCAACTACTCGAAGCCAGCACCAACCGAACTGCATCCGTAAGTCTAAAAGACATTAAAGACTTACTGCGCTAAGTTGAAGAATCATTCACTGACACTAGCAATCATCTCATTCACACCCAATGTGCTGTGTCCCTTGTTCACATGTTGCCAAAATGGAGGCATTACCTGGCAAAGGTTGAGGCTGTGTCCTGAATATTTTCTCCTTCGGCATTACCATTTTTCAGGTGCCTGGCACCCAAGCGCTCCCGTTGTCGCTACCTCGATGTGGACTCATTCAACTTTTGTTCTTGTCCAACTCTGCAGAGTGCGTTTGGGGGTCATTATGCTAAGCCTCTTTAATTCTCTCAGTAAGGTTGCACACGCCTTCACACCACTGCCCCATGCCGCAGCTCACCACAGTTGTTTCAGTGGTGTGTATCGAGTTCTCCTTTGATCTTTGGCCCTACCTGCTACCCGGAACTGACCGGTCTTCTTCGCCCCTGTGACCAAGTGCCACTGAACAATACCATCGCCGCCAGCGCGGCTCGTATCATATAGCGCCCCAATAAGCGTCCGGCACGCAAAATACTTTTGGCGGTACCTATGTAGGTCGAGCACATCCGAAACGCTTTCAGTCCTTCTCGACTCATCCAGCCCAAGCGCAGTCCATACCGCGCGAACACCTCTTCCGCTGAGCGACAAACAAACCGCACCGTGCCTTCCATGCCGCCCTCGATCCTCAACATATATACATAATCTGCCAATGTCAGTCTGCCTGGCCCGGTAAAACCACACACACTGTAACACTGCTCTAATGGACACAACATCGCCTTCATCTTGCCCGCATGTTCCCGCTCGTGTTCCGGCAAACTTTCCAGCTCCACCAGCCGATAATAGATACTGCTGTGGCGACAACGCTCCAGTTTGTTCGCAGCTCCTTCGCGAATCTGTTCAAGATCGATGTACTTAAGTGTCGCAAGCAATCCTTCTGCGCTAACGCACACCACCGACTTGAAACGACTCCTCCACAATGTGCCTTCCGTTTTGTCCAGCTTGTTCATCATCTTGCTGATCGATTCATCCAAATACTGCATGAACACACTGATGCTCTTCAGGTTCGCACGCCAGTTTTCCACCTCAAGCTCATCCTCAAGAAAGTCCTCTATCCATTGCTCGCGCTGCTGCACTGTCATTCGGCCGCGCTTCTCGCTCTTGCAATCCAGATTGGCCACAAGCTCCGCTAGCCGACGATCGCTCAGCCCGTCTATTCGGGATGGATCAAAGTGCAGACACATACGATAACTGTCCTTCTGAAAATTAAAGGACAATACATCCGCTTGCCACGTCGTAACCAACTTATATACAAGCTCTTCCAAGAAAATCTTCTTTTCAGCAGACAATTCCTGGTCCGCTTTGGCTCCCCCAAATTTAAACCAACGGCGCACCGCACGGTTGCTGACGTGCACCGTCAATGGCTTATTCACTGCAAATATGCTTTTTCGCGCTATTCTCACCAACAACAAGCTTTATTATGATTAGCTTATTGGCAAGCTAAAATATCGACAATATGCTATTCCCCAAGAGTACTGCGACTGCATGATGAATTCCGGGGTCAACCAGCGGCAGAATAGTGCCTGGCACCACCATCAGAAAGGTAGCCCAGTCATGGGTGCCTGGCACCCCCTGCGATATGGACTGAAAATCAAAATTTACACCGCCTATCATCACCCAACCCGCAGATGTAAACCATTCCCTAAATTGCTGATAGAATCAGCGGGATTAGGAAATTAGATGACTTCAGTTGGCGTAAACTGCCTTAGAGGAAGCTTACCGAATTCCTCCAATTAGAAGTGCGCAAAATTCGGTATTTAACCTCCACCCGTAAAGCCATCTTAGCCAGTTTGGCCGACAAAAGATTGATTGAGCAATTGAAGGAATCTAACATGATGGTGCTAATGGAGTGGCTCATAGGCGCATTGATTTTAACGGTTTTTATCACACCGATTGCCATATTATACTACATGTTCAGGTGCATTCGGAGAATAGAATGCCGTCTGGAAGAATTGAGGAAAAACATTTCCAACGGAAGTGCGTTCCCCGCTGGACAAGTGAAACACGGGAACGGCGAGACAGAGGAGGAAATTGAACTTAAGCGGAACGTAATTCGTAATCGAATAGAAGACCGAGTGATTGCCCAAGGAGGGAGTGATACATTGAAGAGACAGGCACCCAATGAGGCTGTTGTGGCAAAAAGTACTTGGATAAATGAAACGGTACTTGGGCAGAAAGTGTTACTTGGTGTTGGCGTATTAGTACTGATTTTGGGGATTGGCTATTTTCTTCAGTATTCGTTTCAACAGGGATGGATCCACCCTCCAATGCGTGTAGTAATGACCTATCTGAGCGGGTCTGTATTGATGGTATTGGGGGAGTTTTTCCGACGCAAGAATTTGTCTGTGTTTGGTTTGGCAATCATTGGAACGGGAATTGCCACACTGTACTTTGCAAATTTTGCATCCCATCAACTGTATGGTTTGATTGGAGCCGGCCCAGCAATGTTATTGATGGTAACCGTGACAATCTTAGCGGTTTTACTCGCGGTGGTTTATGACAGTCGCTGGCTGGCATTATTTGGATTAATTGGTGGTTTTTTATCTCCGTTGGTTATCGCTACTGAGAAACCGGCAGCGCTAGAACTGTTCAGTTATTTGACTATTCTTAATGCTTCCATTGTTGCGCTAGCCTATTGCAAAAAGTGGGTGTTACTGAATCACGCTGGGTGGCTGGGAACCTGGCTGATCTTTACGGTATGGTACCTGAATGAATTTGAGGCTTCAATGTTCTGGTATGCATTCCCATTTTACCTTTTGTTTTTCCTTACTTACGCACTTATACCTTCGATTTATGCCGTTCGCAGGCTGAGCAATAGCATTGGGCGCGAATGGATAATCACTCTACCCAACGCATTGATAGCGCTGACGATTGGCACCACTATGGTGGCAGAACGCTATGAGATTAGAGATGCTGGACTTCTAACAGTGGGCTTAGCCGGGCTGTTTTTGTCGATAGCAGTATGGATTAAGGATAGACACCCAAATCAAGGTCACGCATTCACACTGAATATCGTAAAGGCCATCGTATTTTTAGGAATTACAATACCTATCTTATTTGAAGGACCTATGATCACTGGCTTTTGGATACTCCTTGGAGTCGCGTTGGCATGGGCTGCACTCAGCCTCAACAACAAGTGGGTGATACATTGCGCGGTAATTTTGGGGATTATGGCCCTGATGAAGTTTTATCTTTCAGACTTTAATTGGTTGTACTCCCCTGAGCTTCGAGCGGTATCCCGAGAAAAATGGCAGAATGATGCATTTATTAGACTTACACTTCTGTTGGCTTTGGGTGGATTGACATTATTCCTAGCAAAAAAAGTACCCCTCACGGCACCAAACTACCCTATCAAAAGAGCAACATTCCTAACTGTCGCATGGTTACACTTATTCTATGCTGTGAATATGGAATTGCGCGGGTTCTTCTACACATTAGGTACCTCTGCAGTAGCAACCGCACTGACTATATTCTGGACGGTAACATCCATGGTATTATTGATTTGTGGCTTCCGCACAAGGATGAGGCTTCTGCGCACCCTGGGAATACTGTTGTTCAGCTTAACTGCAGCCAAAGTACTTTTGTTTGACATGGCACAGACCGATACCCCCTATCGAATTTTGTCGAGCATCGTGCTAGGCATCCTACTCATAGCAGGCTCATTCCTATACTTTCGCTACAAGCATTTAATTGAATCCAATGCCGAAAAATAACCTGTTTTTATGGATTGTTGTGTTGGTCTTTTTGTTCTGCTGAATATGTCCGCGGAAAGATAGACATTCAATCATTTCCCTTTACCGGAACCATCGAACCGATGATTTCAAATACCGGTCCTGTACGATTTACATTGGACCCACATTGGTTGCAACAGGCGGGAGATGGGCAAAAAAAACTGCGCTTAGTGGACAGCCAGTTTAATGAGATTCCTTTTGCTGTGGTGCTAGCCTCTGACTCCATCGAAGTTCCAGAATGGGTTTCGCTGCAGGTTTCCAGCTTCGATTACGGTGAAGGCGAACAAACTATGATTTTGGAGAATAATCACCCGGAGACACCTGTAGCTTCAATTCGTTTTCAGACCCACTCCCGCGATTTCCACAGAGCTGCAGAAGTATGGACATCAAACGACAAAGAGAACTGGCATTGGCAAACCAGTGGATACATCGTCGATGCTAGTTCACAAATCAACTTTCGCCAGTTGGAAATAGCCTTGCAGCCCGTCCGTGCTCGCTGGATTCGAATTCGACTTACTGATACCGGATCGAACAGGCGGGCCCATGCGAGTCTAACAATACAAACCTTGCAAGAAGTCATCGTGCAGTTACCCACTGAAGCTGCACTAAGTATTCGTCAAATACAGGCCAAACTATTGCTAGAAAAACCTGTAAGCAAATCATTTGGGTCATTGCGGCTATTTCCCGCTGCCTCAACAGAGGATTCAAATACGATACTACCGCTGAATGACCTCAGATTGCCGATAGATAGAATTTCATTTGAAGTGGACCAATCGGTTTTTCACGTCATTTCATCCTACAGGAAATGACAACTCACGGCACACGAATTCTATGGCAGGATCAATTAGTACGCACCCTTGATGGCTCAAACGCAAACCTAACATTCGCAATGGGAATTCCGTACATGACAAACGGTAAGGTTGTTATAAAAAACGAGGGGAATCCACCGCTTACCATTTCGGGGATACAAATTGAATGGTTTCAAAGAGAGTTTGTTTTTATTGCAGAGCCGGGAAACCGCTACACGTTGCTCGCAGGAAACTTTGCCGTGCCATCTGTGAACTACGATCTCGCTCACATATTAAAGCTCAATCACGAACGGATCAACAGCATGCCTAGAGTGCAACCACCTTTAATGATCGCCAACCCGGAGTACTTAGAAGACAAACATACCTATCTTCAATGGCTACGACACAATACGGTCATGATCCTTGTGATAATCATCGCATTCGGATTGTTACTATGGATGCGCATCATTCTGCGATCGACCCCAGATCAAAGCTCCTCTTGAGAACGAAAGCCATGAGGATAGGGTGTTCAAGGGAAGTCTGGAAAGGATCCCCACTGATCCTGAGCAATATTGTAAAAATCGCCAGCGCTGCTTTCGGGAACCCAGATCCAACCGTGATCAATCAAGTTCATCACTTGACCGCCCATACCCCAAGAAGGATAGGAGAGACACCAACCCCAATGGGGAAGATAGATCCAGGGGTAGTCGGCGTGAAAAACCCACCCGAAAACTGAAGAGAACGCGAGATCTGGAGACAGCGTCACGACCTCACCAGGAAGATCATTAACAGAAGGAGGAATGGCCTCGAAAAGAGCGGTAAAGTTAAGGTTATCGGTAACGACGCCAACAAGAGGATTACTCACGTTGTTTTCTAATTCTTGCCAGCCAACAAATCGGTATCCCGGAAGGGGGATTGCAGATAAGGAAAATTCGTCGCCATCGGCATATTCACCCGCCCCATCAACCCAACCATATAATTCATTACTTGAGGTCGCGGATAGCTGCCAAGCCCCCATGGAGACACGTCCAGCAAATGTACCGGGTTGGGCAATAGCTCGCTGTTTTTCTGTACTGCCCCATGATCAGCAAGGTATGATCCGAATAGGCAAATTGCCCGCCAAAGACAGGTCTCACTTGCTGGTAAGGAACGAATTCAAGCTCTGCATTGAATCGCTGGTCCAATTCCAGATTAGTCGAAAACAACCTGAACAAACCGGGGAAGTTCTCAGAATTAGATGTCTTGAAAGTACCCAAGACATAAAGAAAATTACCGTGGTGCAAAATATGATGAACCGCTGGCGATTCTGATGCAGATAATTGAACTGGCACACGGATTTGATCGAGCCCCGATTGAGTCGGATTGAGTTGCACCAAAGAGATTGCCTCCACCGAGCGCGATGAGACCGATACCTCATCAAAATCTCCTCCAACCAACAAAGACCCATCTTCAAGCACCACAACTGAATGGACCCTAGCCTGTGACGAAAACACTTTGATCGTGGAGGGGAAGGGGAACGCTGGCATCATGGTGTATTCAACCGGCTTCTTGCTAGTGAAGGTAACTGGAGCAAACGTGGGATCTAGGCTACCGTCCATAAACAGCCTTTGCAGCACTGGATTCCCCCCATTGATCGGGAATGGTCAGCAATAGTCTGTTTTGATTATCAATGTGCCAGAGTCCAACATTTTCACTGGACGCAAGCGATAACTCATTCGTGCCGGATGCCGTTTGCCAATTGTAAATATCGCCCAGATAGGCACCGTCGCGACCATAAAATATCACCCTGAACATCAGGTATTTATTGTCTTCGAAATAGGGGGAACCGTGATTGGCATTTGTCAATAGTACCGCAATTGAATCACTTCCGACAGGGCGCATACCATAGACCCTCGGTGGCATTGAATCCAAGTATGTTAGCAGTGATATACTATCGAAACCGACACTAACTAACGCCAGGGATGAGCCTGATTGCCTCACTAACGCAATAACCTCACCATCTGGCAATTGTACGGCATTGATTAAGCCGGCGGCATTGCCTTCCAAATGAGAAGGGAAGAAAGGTGCGAGTGAGAATTGCGGGTCATCAAAGGAGAGTCTAGCGGCATTATAGGAACCTTCGTCACCCACAAAATCGACGCGATGTCGTTCGGTGGGGTCAGCACCGCCCCCGCCAACACCCCACAACATGACGTGTCCCGAGGTGGTGCGAACAGCGCGGTTAGGAAAAGTGAGAGCAAATGGTTGGGGGGTAAAAAAAGTTTTCTTCCACCACTCCCAAATGAATTAATCCGAAAAAACTCCATGGGAAACCACCCCCTGCAAAACTGCCCCTGAATCCATACTGCCTGACAATAAGTAGCCATCTACCAAGGTTCGATACCAAATAAGTTATCGATCATTGTACCCCACAACTCGCTAGGTAACGGGTTGGGCATTACTTGCGAAAATGAGGGATCTAGTTGACCATCGGGTAACAAGCGGATTCCTCCCATTGTACCAACCGCAATGATGCGGTCATTGGCATCAATAATAAGGTCATTGATGCCCATGCTACCGCTAATGGATGTGGGTGCATTGAAAGTTGAATCCACACTGCCATCAGCATGGAGTCTTAAGATCCCGGGTCCCAGAATATTCGGGTTTGTTGAACTTGTAAACCTGGCTGCCACCAGAATTCTGCCTTCAGAATCAAGACCAAGACCTCGGATGGCCCGGTTTGCAGCAATGGGCAACGCCGCATGGAATGTTGAATCTACATTACCGTTGGGCAATAGCCGGGCAATGGAGTCGATGGCAACTTCATTGACGGAAGAAAAAGACCCGCCAATCAAAATACTCCCTGACGCATCCTCCAAAACTCTGGCCCAGACATTGGTTTCAGGCTGCGATTGTTTATAGCCTAAGGCTACGGGGTTCCAGGTATTGTCTATTTGCCCATCTGCGTTCAGCCGATAAACGTAAGCTCCTCCTGCTGTTGGTCCATCCGCAGTATCCCTTGATGCGATGATGATTTGACCATTGGACAGAATTCGCCCCACGCGTGGAGAACGAACTGAAAACGGCTGAAAATCTGGATCAAAAGTCCCATCAACAAATACTTTGCGCACAAACGCATCGTAGCCGTAATCGGTTACAACCAGAGCGGATCCATCATCAAAGACATCTAGCAACATTACCGATGAAGCACCAGAGGCAAATGAGAACCCTGATACTGGTTGGCCAGAACTGAGGTCCAGTCTGATCAAGGCTCCAGACAACTGGTTGCTGACACCAGAAACGATAGATAAACCGGACGCCCACAGACCACCTTGTCCATCGGGAATTGCCCGATAAAAATACGTCGGGCGCTGTGGGAAATTATTTGCTATACTGGACAAAACTGTGCCAGGGATCCCCAATGACAACTGATCCGATGGGTGAGGGCCATTTTGTACATTAGCAGTACCAAGAGTGCCATAACCTGAGGCAAGAAGCGTAATAAATGTAAACGCAACAGCACAAGTAACTGATTTTATTATTTTTAACCTAGGGAATATCATCGCGCGGAAGTCCATCGCGGAATTTATGTAAATGCAACCTTTAAACCATAATGAAGAAAATAAACCCATATTTGACGGTCATTTAGGACAACACCTATCGAATATTGGTATCGGTGCGCCATACACTGGCTTCGACCTGGTTAAAGCTTAAAGGAATGAGACGAGCCTGGTCGTTGTTGCCAGAACACTTAGGGGGTTACTTTGATGCGAACAAAAACCGTCCCTATATCGCTTGGAATAGGGGCCATATAAATTTCATTATTTCCATCAAAGGCTGGCGTAAGGTTATCCCATTCAACCAAGTCGAGCGACGTCTGGACGGTATAGCGCAAGCCTCGCTCAGCAAAGAAACTGACGCTGGCATCAGCCTGAGCATTAGCTTCAATGGATGGTACCGGAACTAACATGGAAAAGACGGGCAGTTCAGCTGAATAATCGACCGAATAGACCACCTTGCCCTCATTGAGCAAGTCCAGTTTGCCATTTCGGACCCTAAGGCGAGGACCGTCGATCAAATCCCAGGACAATGGATCGGCAATGATTCCGTTGAGCGACCACAAGGGCTGTCTGCCATGCCCGGAGCCCTGAGGCCAGTCGGGTTGCCGCCAAGGATGGGCATGCATGAGGCTAACCCCTCCAGGAGTGCTGACCCCGTAGTTCCAATCGTAATCGGGTTCAATCCAAGTGCCGCTTTCCTGATACCAAGCTTGAATAACATCCCCACTCAATGCCGTGTAAGTGACGCTGAGGTTTGTATCGCGCTCACTTAAGTCCAACTCTGTCTGTTGAATTACAGTGTTTTGGAAGTTTTCGAAAGATCCAAACTCCTGTTGTGTGCCAACTTCCATAATTAAGCCAAACAATTGGTCGGGATCTCCGGTATCTGTAAATCTTCCGTTAGTCAGGGCGGGCATTGGATTGCGAATGGAGCGCACGGCAATATAAGTCGCCCCGCTTTGTGCAAAGCGAATAAAACCCTGCACAGCAAGGCTACTGCCGTTAGCTGGCGAAATGTGTGCAGTGCGGGCATTCACAACGTTGCCACCTGTTGCTTGGAAATTAAGCGGGATTCTGCGCCCAGCGAATGTATCACCATTGAATCCACCCCAATCCGGAGCAGGCCAGCGGGCCAGAAAATCATCATACCAGGATACCTTCCATTCATTATATTTAGCCTGTACTGCGCTGACAATGGCTGTCGCATCGGATGGTACTCTGTGCAATTGAATCAAAACGTTGCGGTGTTGGACGATCTGCATCCAGGGATCTCGCGTATTCAAAATACCTGCTCCATAAAAACCGCCATTTCCGGAACAACCGCAGGGAAACTGGTTGGACTGGCACCAGTGATCATCATTTTCCAAGGAACAATTTGCCACGTAGAGGAATGAAAACTGCCGATATTCATGTTGGCCGAACCCAGAGTATAGCCAGGACCGAGATGAACCACTTCCACTGTCTGCGCGGCATCTTGCAGTAAATATGAGGGTTTCAATGCGTGGTATGTCTCATGATCAGCAGGCCCTTTGCGTGCCAGGGCTACCAAATGAGCCGGCGGGCGATAGCTACTGACTGCGGCATACACTGCTTCTGCTGCCTGGTTTCCGCGCCAATCCGGCGGTGGGAGAACTGTATCGGCAAACCAAAGGTAAGCCAGGTACGCTGTGCCGTTATCCATGCGGGAAAAATTTCTCCCGCTGCGACTCTCAGCACCAGCAAAGTGAAAGCCATTGTGTTTGATTGCCAGCGTAGCGGCGTAAAAATCAATTACCGCCCTTGCGGCAGCACGAACTTCGGGATCCCATCCATGCTCTGTTCCGGCATAGTCATAGGCGGCGAGCCATCCCTGCAGACTGACCATGTAATAGGTTCCTGAATCCCATTCGCCAATGCCTACCTCATAAATCCGGCGCGACCATCCCATAATCCACGAGCGCATTTCATTGGCACGCTGAGCAGCAGAGGCTGGTTGGCCTGAAAAACTGTATCCCAAACGCTCTGCCTCTGATGCCAAAACCCACGCGCTGGGTCTACTCATGTTGATGTGGTTTTCAGTACCTTCTCCGGTGAAGGCATTGTAGTTATCGGTCCGAGTCAGAACATAACGAAGATAGTTCGAGCGATAAGTCAGATTTGCATCACGGTGATGTGGATCACTCCAGGCTGGAATATCAGGATACATGCCCATCAGGTAGGCCAGTCCTGGAAAGATAAAATGAAATACATTTGGGTTCCATGAAAAGGAAACATTGCTGCCAGTGCCTCTGGTGGCGTTGCTGACCAAACCGGTGGCAGCTTCACCATCATATTTGAGAATGCCCCAGTAGCGTGGTGGCCTTCCACTGGTAGCGTCACCGTCGTTTACCTGAGGATGCAAGATACCTTCAGGCTTGGATTCAATGACCGCAATGGCACTAGACCAATAGTGCTTATGGACATCGCTGAAATTCGGGAAAGGTTGGCCGTTGCCCCATCCGTCAGCAAGATAACTCAGTAGGTGGGTTTTGCGGGCCTGAAAGCTTTCTTCGTAGGAAGAAGCATCCGTAAGAGTTGTTGCGCATAAAATGAATCCAAGCAAAACATAAGGGACGCGAATGTGTAGTTTAAACATGATATCGGGGGTAGTGAATAGGTTTTGAGTAAGATTGGGGGAATACAAACATACGGAGAACACCAGTGATTTTCGCAATCAGCTTGATACATTATCTCCTTGGAACACCATCCATAGATAAGATGCATGCACATAGCAAGGTTTCGCATGATATACATATTTTTCCTCTGCTCTCCTTGGCCAACTCCATGGGACGACAGATTTTCAAGGGTATACTTGAGTATGTCAATGAACACCCTGAATGCAGAAACTGGCGATTTCATCCTCCCCTAAACCAACTTTCCATTGATCAACTCACACTGCAGCAGTTCAGCCCTGTTGGCGTGATCAGCCAAGTGCCAAATCGCTCGTTCTTACAAGGATTGGATGATGAGCGTATTGCCCGGGTTAATGTTTCCTCCTGGATAAAGGATGAGTTTGGGCCAACGATAACAGCAGATAACATCACCACTGGAAAATTGGCAGCAGATCATTTCCTATCGAGGAAGTTTCAGCACTTCGCATATGTGGGTGTTCAAGGAGCATTGTATTCGGAAAAACGGTTTTCCGGATTTTATGAGGTTTTGGATAAAATGGGACTGTCCAAAAAGTTGTATGCAACGGAAATTGTGGCGAATACGGTCTATTTGGATGGTGCAATCACAAAGGAGTTAGAGCATTGGCTGGGATCGCTTCCTATGCCAGTGGCTGTTTTTGCCGCAACAGATGGTTTGGCTAGACGGATCTTGGAATTCTGTGAGCGCACCGGCATTCGATGCCCAGACCAAATTGCGGTACTTGGTGTGGACAATGACGAGTTTGATTGCGCGATCTCCCCAGTGAGCCTTAGCAGTGTGGCACTGCCATTTCAAGCTATCGGCAAGATGGCTGCGGAAAAGCTGCATTCCCAGTTGGAGTTGGGCATTAACGAACAAACACGGGAAGGAAGCGTTCTCCCACCACTGGGTATAGTGACACGTAGATCAACCGAACTTCTGGCAGTTCAAGACCCCATTCTGAGTAGAGCACTGGAATGCATTCGCGTGTCCGCCTCAAGGCATTTAACAATTGATTCTCTCGCACAGACCTGCGGGGTCTCACGCAGACTATTGGAGCGCCGTTTTCGCAGCGTTTTAGGATGTTCGCCCAATGAGGAAATACTGCGGTTCAAGATTCAAAAGGTGCAGTTCATGCTTGCAGAGACCAATCTGTCCGTAACTGAAATTGCACAGCGCCTCGGATATCAGGAGCCCAAATACTTGCATCGAATTTTCCGGAAATTCTGTGGCAGCACCCCACTTGAGTATCGCAACACCTTCCAAAGGTGAGCAACGGGGATTTGGCCAACAGACTCACTTTGTCGCAAAAAGATACCCATTGTGTCGCTGAGCGGGATTGCGGATAAAGCGCGGACCTGATAAGATGTTGTTTCACCCCTATCAATATGAGACTATTTCCGTACCTTTTTACCCTGCAAACCTTACTGGGTGGACTCAATGTCACGAGTGCCAGCGAAGTTCCTACAGATAATCCTATAGCAACCTTCTATGGGGCCGATACGTACAGTTGGACGCATGAAATTCATTGGAACCGAGTGTTCAATGTGGCTGATTTTGGTGCAATTCCGGATGATGGACAAGACGACCTTGCGGCGATCAATGCAGCTATGCAAGCAGCCCATGAAGCAGGCGGGGGGGTAGTTTACTTTCCAGCAGGAGTCTGGGACATTTCCGATGATCTGGTTATGAGGAGCGGTGTTGTACTGCGCGGCGCATCGCCTGCGGTGCCCACAACGGCACCGAATCACGCGCGCGGCGACGGCACCCACCTGGCAGCACCCGCACAACTGGAAGGCTATTTACCGCCTTCGCGTCTACAGTTTCCGCGCTACATCCCGTCTTTCACCGGAGCAGGCACACCCAATGAGACTGCGTTTAAAGTCATAACGGTGGAGGATGAAGTTACCACCTCCAATTGGGGTTTGGTTAACCTCGACCTGGATCATGTACGGATTCGAAACTATCAGGACACTTGGTTGAGTGGACCCTTTGAACTGGCGGATCGAGCCACTGTTTTCAATCCAGAACATGATGCTCGCAACATAGTTATTTTTGGTAATAGAGGCAATCATATGGCAGCGCCTGATCCCCGGGTTCCATCAGGCTCACAACATGCCTGGCAACGCTTTTCAGCCCGTGGGTCAGCCAATATAGCTTTAATGGCTTACGAAAACATTCTGGTGGCTAATAATCGTTTAAATGACAACATTACTGATGACTGGGAAATGCCGGGCTATTTACTGAGTAATGGTGCATTGCCCAATAAATCGGCAGGCCGAGAAGTCAGCTTCGGTTATACCAACGTATATGGAATCAATCTGAACAGGGTATACGCAAATCCATCGCCACCCCCCTCAAGCCTAACCCCTGATACATTCCCAGAGGTATTCCGCAAAGGAATGGTTGTGAGGGATAACTGGATCTATCTAACCGCTCGGGTTGCCTATCATGTGACTGGTCAGGATGCGGTTATCGTGGACAACGTCAAAGTGGACGATCCAAATAAATTTTCTATAGTGTTACCCGTTGGAACGCGGCAAACCGCTGGATCTGACACCAATGAAAATAGAGGTGTGGATTTTTCTGGTTTCAATGTAACGGTCTCGGGCAATGATCTTGATGTTCATTCTCACTTCGCTATCTCCCTAATCAAACGATAAATGGGACCGTTGACGGGGAAGCGATCCTAAACCAGGCACACACGACAGCGATTGTACGCGGTGCCTGGATTGAAAACAACTACGTCAAAGGCTATATCGGCATTTACAAGACCGGCGACTCTGAAGACATTGTTATCCGCAACAACCGCATTCGCCCGGGCAGTTTTTACACGCCAAAACATCTACGAAAACATTTATGTGGTGGCTGATATCAACAACAACAACAACATGTACCTGAGGAATGTCTTGATTGAGGGGAACCGACTCACAGGTCAGGACGACGTGAGGATTATGGGGACTGGCGGTATCGACAATGTGAAAGTCGAGGGCAATTTCGGCGGCAATCGACTGATTCACTCTGCGGGCGTGAGTTTTTCACAAAATGAATTTGTTTCCACAACGCAAACTAATGTAAACTTTACCTACAATCCCAGACCACAAGTAGTTTTATCTGGTCTCGATGACCGCATAACTTTGCCTCCTGGTAGCAATGTGGAAATCAGTGCAACGGTGACTCATGGCCAGGAAATTGCATCAGTGGAGTTCTGGTCAAACGGAAATTTATTGGGGAGTTCGGCCATTGAACCGTATACGCTAAAACTTCAGGATCTTCAGGCCGGCACTCGACATAACATCTTTGCCAAAGCTACCGATGTGAACGGCCGAACCAACTGGACTATGCTCTCCATTGCCTTTGAAGTAAGGGAAGCGCAATCTGTGCAGCCCATAGCCGCGAAGGATTTGACTCTAGTCATTGAAGAAACCGGTGTCACTGTTCAATTCGAAGGTAATGCGACCATGCTATACAGCTTGCAGTACTCTGTTGACTTAAATGATTGGCAAACAGTGAGCGGCCCGATTAACGGCATTGATGGAACCATGCAAATAATACATCCCGGTTCTCAGGCTACGGAAGAGTCCGCGACCTTCTACCGAGTGATTACAGAACCTCAAAAGTAGACCCGCACAACACCCTAAAGGGCCCGCTGACGGGCATCGGATTCGATCAGGCTCTGTAACTCTGCCAGAGATTCCTTAGCTTTCACTTTTGCGGACTCCAAGTCTCCTGGTTGGGCAACATCCTCCTGCGCGAAAATATAGAACTTAATTTTAGGTTCGGTACCACTACCGCGGACGGCGAAACTGTAGCCGTTATCCAGTTCCAGGAAGTAAAAATCCTGTTTGGGGATCAGTTCATTGTCATCATCATAGATGTCTTCAGTGCCAAAATCCTTGAACCCGGTTACCTGAATATCGCCAAAAGCTTTAGGAGTATTGTCGCGATAACTTTTCAGGATAGCGTTGATCTTAGCCGCACCCGAAGCTCCCTCATAATATAGATTCAGCACGCCTTCGGTGTTGTATCCATAGCGCAAGTATATGGAATCGATATGTTCCTGAAAACTGATACCTCGGGATTTAAGGTCAGCAGCCAACTCACAAAACATAAGGACCGCGGCGTTGGCGTCCTTATCGCGCACACTGTCAACACCCATGTAGCCGTAACTTTCCTCACCTCCGAAGACATAAAAAAGTGCTGTGTTCCAGCAGCAATTCTCTACGTTTAGTCTGCGTACAATTGTCGTAATCGATGGCAATACCTGATTGTTGAAGCAAGGCTTCTTTGAGCTGCTGTTCATACCCTTGCAACTTTGCACCGATCCATTTGAAGCCAGTCAAAGTATCGATCACTTTTAAGCCATTTTGACGGGCAATTGTAGCCTGCAGTGGAGTGGTAACAAATGTTTTGACTAAGGCTGCCCGCTGGGTTCCATGCGCGGCAGAATGCCCAACTCCTTCATTTTGCGAATCCGGTATTCTGCAAACAAGGAGCCAATCAAATTTCCAGACAACAATTGCATTTTTCCGTCGTCACCGCGCACGGCCACACCCATGCGATCGGAATCAGGATCCGTTGCCAACACCACTTCGGCGCCAATTTTATCGGCCAATTTCAACGCCATGGTTAACGCTTCGGCATTCTCCGGATTGGGAGACTTGACTGTTGGAAAAGCAGGCGATTGCACCATCTGTTCCTCAACATAATGAGCATCAATCTGGTGACGTTGGAGTACTTTTTGCACCATAAATCCGGCAACTCCATGGATAGGAGAGAAGACCACTTTGGGTTTGGCACCGGAGAGTACTTTTGGATCGACAATGTTTTCATCCACAGCCGCCAGGTAAGCATCATCGAGTTCTTTGGAGAGCATCACCACTGATTGAGTGTCCACTTCCAGATATCGGACAACCTCGCTCAGGCTAACTTGATAAACCTCGTGAATTATGCCCTCTGCATGAGGAAAAATAACCTGCGCACCATCCTGAAAATAAACTTTGTATCCATTGTCATGGTAAGGATTGTGACTTGCGGTGATAACAATTCCCGCAGTGGCTTTGGTTTTGCGAACCGAGTAACTCAACTGGGGTGTGGAACGTGGTCCGTCAAACACCATCGCTAAGCCACCCAGTTGGGTCCAGGTTGAGGCAGCGAGCTCAGAAAAGTGCTTGGAGAAATGTCTGACATCATGGGCGATGATAAGTCGCGGTTGGCCAGGTTGAAGGTGGCATTGATCCAAGTATCGTTTGCAATAGCGAAACAGTCCAATGGTAGCGCGTACAATGTTAAAATCGTTAAGCATCGCGCTTCCAACTGCAGCAAATGCCGGGGTATCGCCCTCACTGGTATTGCCCCGCTCGGCATGAGTAATCAATTTGCTGATAGTGCGGTTGCGCATGCCTCCGGTACCAAACTCAAGATACTTATAAAACCTGTCATTGAGTTCATCCCACGCACCGGCCTCGACCAGTTCCTGAATGCTGGAGACGGCCCACTGCGGCAATACATCCCCCGTGAGCCACTCCTGCAGGTTTTTAACTGTGGAATTCAATAAGTTACCGGCTGCACCGGCGGCTTGGATTTCTTTCAACATGACAGATTGATATTAGCGATTTAACCGAGATAAAGTCCTGAAAAGTTTTCTGGCTTGGGCTCCAATGCCTGCCAGCGCGAAACAAAAGATTCTTCAGAATCGGCGAATAATGGCGAAACTTCAAAGATAAACGATGGAAGACCCGTTGAATCCGTCTCAATTTGTACGCCTGCAGCTCTCAACCACCGTGTCCACTGTCGAATCTGGTCATTGCGACAGGTTTCCGGCGAATCGAGCCCAGTGGCATTTTTAACCGGACTGAAGTCATCTTCACGACGTGTTTCTATGACGATAGGATTGGACGCGAAGGGTAGGGCATCAAACACAAACATCTCAAACTTGATGCCATTGGGTGAACTGGGTACCACCGGCTTTCCATCCGCATCAATGGTCTTGATCTTTTTGTCGGCACGGTGAAAGGGGAGGGCAAATGTCGCATCTTTACCGGAACCAAGCCTGTCGACAAAATCAATATTCAGCATGTGGATCGCTATACTTCCAGCCAAATACAGCAGCTCTCCATCAGCAGTCGTAAGCTCTTGCATGGCCATTGGCATATCACTGTACTCAATCACCACCATCCTATCATTCTGCATGCAAAAGTGCCCTACCTTTTCGGCAGGGTATGCCTTGGGAATCATCTTGCTGGACATATCGGATCGGTTTTTAAAATGAAATCCAATGAATGCCGGGTCGATACAACGCACGAGCGGATTGTCCACTTGAAAGTAACTGATGGCACGAATACCTCGGGTACGCATGTCTGCCACTGCTCCGCTGCGAACTAAAGCACGCAGCGAGCCTCCGTGGCCATCGGGGCTCATTGCAATGGCATCGGGAGCCTCAAGAATGATCTTTCCGGAAAGATCCACCGCAGGCATACGCCCCTGCATGAAAAAGAATACATCGGAAGCTTGAAGGCCAAAATAACCATTATCTTCGAATGCGGCAACGGTAGCGGCATGATTGGCATGGCTGGTCATAATATACCATGGAATTACGGTACCATAACGCTTCTGAGCTGCCGCAATTTTTTCGGCAAATACCTGAAATAAAGTTTTTTGTCGAATAGGGGTCACTGGATAAGTTCCTTTGGGTCCATCGTACCCAAGCCGGGTACCCTGCCCGCCTGCCACAGTGAAGGCAGCTACCTGCCCGGCGCGCAACGCAGCTTCGCCAACCTCGCGCGCACTCCTCCATTCAAGGGGATTCCCCCCCCCTTTCAGGATCCGCAAGGTAAGGGGCGGGAGCCAAACCTTCCAGATCTGCACCCGCATGGCCACTGTCAATAACCAGATGTTGAACAAGGTTTTCCAACTCAATAAGGTCTATTTCAGCAGCTTGGCGCAGCAGATGCTGCCGTTGTTCCTCTGTCAAACCTTCCCAAAAGGCAAAAACGTGGCCTTGGCCCTGCGAGTGAAAAGTTTCGATCAACGAAATGGATTCTGTACTCATGAGGCCTGCCAAGGTATCAAACGGCTGCACCTAAAAGCCAGAATAATATCGGGACCAAATACTGTCCTTGAAATGCGCTGGGATTCGGGCATTGTCGGGCGCTTATCATGACTAAAGCGGTTTCAGATATCAATATCGTCGATAGCGTCACATTGCCAGCACCGGAATATTTCTGCAGGGAAACACAAAGAAGTGAAACGGCTGCGGAATTTGTGGCCGACTCAAGAAGTCAAATCCACAGAATTTTATTTGGTGATGACAAGCGTTTGCTGGTGGTGGTTGGACCCTGCTCCATTCATGATACAGCAGCAGGATTGGATTATGCTCGCAGATTGGCCGACCTGGCTAAAAAAGTTGAGTCGCGCATGAAGATAGTAATGCGGGTTTATTTTGAGAAACCTCGCACCACTGTAGGTTGGAAAGGCTTGATTATGGACCCCATGTTGGATGGCTCATGCAACATACCTTTGGGTTTGAAAATCGCTCGTCGGTTTTTGCTGGATGTCCTCGATTTGGGCTTGCCAACTGCCACTGAACTGCTGGATCCGATTACGCCTCAATATATAGCAGACTTGATTTGTTGGTCCGCCATCGGCGCGCGCACCACAGAGTCACAGACACACCGTCAGATGGCATCCGGCTTATCCATGCCTCTGGGTTTCAAAAATGGCACCACTGGCGATATTGTGGTAGCCCTCAACGCCATCAAAGCCGCATGCCAACCGCAGACATTCCTCGGCATAAATCAGCAGGGATTGGCATGTGCATTAACTACCCGAGGCAATCCAGCATGTCATCTGATCCTGCGCGGTGGTGCTACAGGCAGTAACTATGACGAATCAAGCGTCCAAGATGCAGCAGCAGTTTTGGCAAACAATAGCTTGCCAACTGCAATAATGATCGATTGCAGCCATGGCAACAGCGATAAAGATCATCGCAAGCAACCAGCGGTTTTTAATGAATTTATACGGCAGGTGCTTAACCCTGCCAGCCCTGTCATGGGTGCTATGTTAGAGAGCAACATACTCGACGGTGCGCAAAGTTTTCCGCGCCCCAAATCCGATCTGGTATACGGCCAATCCATCACCGATAAATGCATCGATTGGAGTGTCACGGAATCTCTGCTGCTGGAATCCTTCGAGCGACTTGCACCTAGGTTTGCCTAAGGTTTTTAACCCCGATGTCTTCACCTGCGCACAGCTTTTCCACGATAATCATCACCGGTGCCTCTTCAGGCATTGGTAAAGCCTATCTGCAATCTTTGCTGCAGAACGGATCTCAAGCCACAATAATTAATTTATCCCGCACCGAGCCAAAGGGTTTGGATCTACCTGACTCCTTCTTTCACCTGCCTTGCGATTTATCGAAACCTCAGGAGATCGACTGGGCAGCAGACAAAATCTTGTCGTTGGCCTACGGTAAACCTGGCCGTTGGCTTTTAATCAATAACAGCGGCTTCGGAAGCTATGGCCCTTTTCCAGAACCCAACTTGAGCCACACGCTCAACATGCTTGATTTAAACATAAGAGGTCTGGTGCACCTGACAGCCGCGCTGCTTCCAAACATTCAGCAACAGGGCGGCGCAATTATAAATATAGCTTCCACAGCAGCATGGCAACCAACCCCGTACATGGCTGCTTACGGTGCCAGTAAATCTTTTGTTCTCCAATGGAGTCTGGCTTTGGCAGCCGAACAAAAGGAAAAGGGGATACAGGTGTTAGCTGTCTGTCCTGGTCCTACAGAATCGGATTTTTTCCGTCGGGCGGGATTTGGCGAAGCGCCGCTGGCAGGATGGGGTCAAACTGCTGCTCAGGTTGTGGACGCAACTTGGAACGCACTTGGCAAAGGCCGCACACTGGTTGTAAGTGGCTTCCTCAATCGCTGTTTATGTGCCCTCTCCTGCAGATTGCCCAAGGTTTGCCAAGCACCCATAGCGGCATTTGTTCTGCGGCGCATGCGTTTAAATGCCATGAAATCCAGAAACGCTAATGTTTGAACACCACGATGATCGACTACGAAAAGTTTGGCCCTGAACCTCCCTTAATCAGTGAAGTCGAACTCAGATCATGGGTGATCCATGAAGACGACGATTTACTCGTTTTCAACAAACCGGGTTGGGTAGTGTGCCACCCTTCCAAAAACGGTCCTTGGTCCAGTTTGGTGGGTGCCGCAAGAGAAGTTTTCGGACTCGATACAGTACATCTGATAAGTCGGTTAGATCGGGAAACCAGCGGTATAGTCATCATCGCAAAACATCGCAGAATTGCTTCCATTTGCCAAACTGCCGTCGCGGATCGCATGGTACGCAAAACTTATTTAGCCATCCTCGAAGGTAATTTAAGTGGTACGCACGAAGTCAGCAAAGCTCTCGAACCAGATACTGATGGACCGATCCACAGCAAGCAGCGGATTTCGACAACAGGCGGTGGCCAGAAAGCGCAGACTACCTTTAAGGCGCTCGATCCTTTGGATGGCCGCACTTGGGTTAAGGTCACCCCGCACACCGGCCGCAAACATCAGATCCGGGCTCACGCACAGTGGCTGGGCCACCCGATTGTTGGCGACAAGCTGTATGGTGCCGATCCTTTGATTTATCTGCAATTCGCTGAAACCGGATGGACACCTCAAATGGAATCGATTCTTGGTTTTCCACGTCAGGCTTTGCATTCAGCAGGCTGGGCCATGGATTGCAAAGGTGTCCGCCTCAGCTTCACTGCGGAAATTCCAGCGGATTTGTTGACCCTCGCTAATAACTGCGCGCCCAACCAAAATAGCTGAGCGTCAGTATCTCTTGCCATATTCGGTATCTACCTGCTGCGCTGACCCGAATCCGTGTACCCTCTTCGTATTCAGCGTATTCCAAAAATCCGAGTTCCAGATTTAATTTCTCTAACAGTCGGGTATCCAGGCGAATGGCGTCCGAAGCATCCATTGTGAGTGGTTTTGTAGGCGACTTCGCAGCGTCCAATCTCGCCAAATGCCTCTGATACAGGCTATTTATAGATCGCGTCCACGGCTTTCTCTCAACGTGCCAACTCTCCGGATAAAAGCCCCCAAACGGCAGGAAAAGGTTGTCGGTCACCAATCGAACATCCTCCGTAGTCTGACTGATGAACTCGCAGCAATCGGTGACAACACCTCTAAAATTGGTGAGAAAAAGCACATTAATCCGGATGGTTTTATCCTGATTCTCAAAAATGTACAGCTGACTGAGCAATTGATCGCCATGATGACTTTGTAAGTGAGCCAATTTGTTGAAACCCTGGCTGCGTAACCACTGTCTAAGTCCAATGAATCGGGGCGAGCTGGGCCACTGACTGGATCGATCCCCGGGTTCATACTTTGGGAATAATGGAAAATCTCCATCACTGAGAGCCCTCACGGCCAACCACACATAAGTGATTTCAATTAGAAACCACCCCAAAATACACACCACCAATAGCGCTTGGAAAGGTTGGTCGAGCCATCCAGAAAGATTGAATAGATAAGCTGCGCCCAAGCCGAGAAATGCCCACCTTGTCCAACGGGCGGGCACTAATGGCAAAGGGTTACCCGCTCGTGTAGCCCATACAGTACAGCCTACGCTGATCGCTCCGAGAGCCAAAAGGGAAACTGTGTAAGGAAGGATAAACTCCATGCATCAATTGATCCTTAATGGCATCACTACACACAGAAAACGATCTGGTGTGCGGATGACCCCGGGACTCAACTCGTCTTTGAACTCAAATATCACATCGTCTCTGGTAAGCGCTTTAAGAGGGTCGAGTAAAAAATTGCGGATTGAAGGCCACACTCATTTCGGGACCCTCATATTCCACTGTCAACGCAACATTGGAGTCACCAAATTCTGTGCTGGAACCGCTCAATTCCATTAAACCCGGACTGATGGAAACTTTGATAGAATTGCTTTTGTCGCTGACAACCAAAGCGGCCCGACGCACGGCATTGGCAAATGTTTCTCTGTTAATCTTGAGGTGTAAATCGGTGTTACGCGGAATGACTTGGCGGTAATTGGGGTAATTGCCCTCAACCACTTTAGATACCAGATAGATACTGTCGATTAATCCCACTTCATCACTGGAACCACTCGAAATCTCAAATGCAACCTGACGATCATTGAATGCGATTCGTACATTTTCACCCTGACCCAACAACCTTTCAACCTCAGACACAGTTTTGGCGGGCAAAATAAGGCTACCTGTGTTTGATTCAGCCACTTCCATCTCCTTAGAGACGACGGCAAGCCTTCGGCCATCCGTGGCTGCCAGTGTAAGTAGGTTGGTTTCAAAGTTGAAATACACCCCGTTCATGATGTAACGCGACTCATCGGCTGATTGCGCGTAAGACACACTCCGTAACATTTTGGCTAAATCGGTCTGCAACAAAATGAAACTGTGTCTATCTGCAAATTCTGGCAACGGCGGAAACTCATCAGAGGCCATGCCCGTGACCATAAAGGTCGAGCTAGCTGAAGTTATCTTGGCTTTTTGATTGGGTGAGGTCTCCAATTCAACATCAAGACTGGGCAATTCCTTCACTATACTAGCCAATTTCCTGACAGGTAGTGTGATAGTTCCTGACTCCAGAATCTCAGCCTTGATACGGCACCGGATGCCCAAATCAAGATTCGTAGTGGTCAAAGAAATTTGTCCGTCACCTGCCTCGAGCAGTACATTGCTCAAAATTGGCATGGTTGCTCTGGAGCCAACAACGTTAAGAACTTGTTGTAAGCCACTGCTGAAATGGTCGCGGTTGATCTTAAAATTTCATGAGATGGAGTAAAACAGGGTTTTCAAATGTTCCAAGCCAAACTTGCTGACATCAGTTAGAGTCTGTATAGAGATATTTTAAAAGATCAACTGTCCATATTATTGTGTGTGAGTAACTTCAATTTCTCTGTAAATCTTTAATGGATATGGTGTTCTGCGCAAATTTCCATGTCAGTATGATGGTGAATGGATTGTGAGAAATGTGAACAAAGGAATAAGTAGGTAGTTATTCTGAGGTTATTGGCTGTTATTCACAGGGTTATTCCCCTCTCCAAATGAGCCATCCCTCCTCGACTGCAAAGGAATTCTTCAACCTCTCGAGATCTGCTAAAACTGTTGCTCCACGGCGGGCAAGGCGTTCCGCTGTCTGGTGTCCATGTGCCAACAGGATACAATCTGTTCCTATCGCGTCGGCAACTTCATGATCGTGTAATGTGTCTCCTATCAATAAAACCTCGTTTTTCGGTAGGCCGAGCGCTTCAATCCATTGAAGACCACGCGCCGTCTTTCCAGGTGCATGTATGGTATCTATGCCATTCAATGCCATAAAGTAGTGCTCCAGTTGGTAATGGTACACCTGTTTGAACAGGTTTTGTTGTTCGCTTGCGCTCAAAATCGATAATCCTAACCCACTGCGTTTCCAGTGATCCAGGATTTCCTTAACCATCGGCTGCAGTTTGCAGCGCTTGAAATCGGTTATAAATCCAGTCACAAATTGGGTTGAAATGCATTCAAACGGTTCTCTCGCAAAATCAAATCCTACATGTCGATAATATTGTACCACGGGAAAATCAAAGTTTTGCCTGTAGGCATCGTGATCAATTTGTGGGAGATTTCTTTCCCCCAGCATCCTGTTTAGCACTTCCACGCACAAAAATGCGTCGTCAAGAAGGGTACCATTCCAATCCCAAATGATATGCTTGTACCTCCCGCTTCTAATCGTTCCTGATTTAACTTCCATAATCCCAGATATGTGGTGCTGCACCCAAAGGTCAAACGCCTTGGCTAATGAAAATTGGCGTATTCATTGCTTGCTTGCCCTGGAGGGTTTTCAGCATACCTTCGTTCATATGTCGAAAAGATCAGAAAAGCCTCGAAAGCCTTCCATTAGCAAGGCACAGCGCCTGTTGCAGTCGTTGATCAGGCAGGAGAGTCTGGCGCCTTTATTTTTTGAAAGTGTCGACCAGAGTCTGAATAGTTTGACGTTTAACTTTTGCAACGTTCAACAAACCATCTCTTTGTCTGAGCCTACTCGTTTTGACCGCCAGAAACTTTGGTATTTTCGGGTAGAAACCGAGATCCTTTGCCCCATTGCCAAAAATCAACCCTCCAACTGGATAGATTTAGTAAATTTTTCCTCTAACCTGGGAATAGGTTGTTTGGTGCCTAGTCGCTTTAAGAAACATCGATGGGCTGTATGCAGCGTCATCCCATTTGTTTTAGATCTTGAGGAATTAGTCGCATTTACGTTGGAGAAGGTCATTTTGGGTCATTGGCTGGCTGCGTTGGATTTCACTAATTGGCCACGTGAAATTCTTGAGTTTTTTGATCCACTCGCCAGTGCGCCATGTGAAACTAGTCCATCGATTAATCCCTTTATAGCGCACGCGAGCAAGCGTCTTTGTCATCCGAAATCTCCCGCTGATGATTTACTTCCCGACCGCGCTTCAGTAAGACAACAAGTTTGCCAGCCGCCATTTGTTTTTGGCCAATGGCATGATAGTCAGGTTTGGGGAATGGTTCCTTGGGGTAACAATGACTTTGCACACTTTCGCTATGACAATGAAGCTTATCACCCTTGTTGTTGAGTGGCGCGCTGCATCGTATGCTGTTGCCTCACAAAGCTCCGCCCGCCCAACTTGCCCGGACGGCTTTATCTCTAAACCTTTTCGAATCCAAAGTACCCGGACTTCCAGACCTGCCTTGTCCATCCTTTTTGGATAATTTCAACAAAACAATGCAATCACCTTATCAGTGCTTAGGTAGTTGGGGTATTCATGAATCTGAGTCAATGACCGGATTGGTCCACACCCAGTTTCAACCGCACGCACTTTGCCGCAATCCGCTCACGTTCCGCTCCTTTGTGGACATGGTAGTTCGGACGGAGTGGTCACACCGCTTGTTTTTCCAGCAGAATGCAGATTGGTCGATTGGCAACCTCACATCCTGTCGAGATCGGCTTTTAAGCGAAAGTGCCTCCCAACCCGAATTGGAACCGGATGAGGTCCAGAGGCGTTTGGATTCCGGGTCATTTCGCCCGACTTCAGTTATCCCCGCGCTACTTCGCCGCCGTCGTGGTCTCTTTCCACAACCCGTTGCAGTTCCGGCTGAGTGGATTCAGCGTCTCGAAACCAAAGGATTGTTTACTTTCGGATATTTTAATCCTGATGACGTCCGGGTTTGTTTGGCGGCAATTCACGTTTGTCCATCTAACCCGAAAAATTCGCTGCTAGCTCTGAGGTTTTGGGGACCACACCGCGATATTCCCATTGTTTTCGGTCGTTGGAGTAATCAAGAACTCCAAAATGATGTGCTCATCGAGGAGTTACTCACAGGCTTATTCACACGCGAACAGTTGTGCCCATTCTTTTCTTTGCCACGCTTCCTCCCTACCTGGGTGTTTGGCGGTGATAACTTCTCCCCCGGGTGGGGACTCGCTCACAGGGTCTTTATGGAACAGGCGCGTCAGTCCCGTTGGGATCCAAGACCCGCTCTGCGTTCCATGACTAAATTTCAAGGTAGACCATGGGAACGCTGGCTCGCACAGCAGAATCAGGAGGCATGGCTTGAGTCCAGTAATACAGATCCGTCAAGAGTTTCTACAAAAAAGTGGCGCTCTGCATGGATTCAAGAATGGTGGGAGTTTGTCCGAAAACCTGAACATCGGGAAGCTGAGGTGCATGCCACTTGGGTTGCCTGGCAACGACAAGTGGATCTCGCCAACCCTCTCCAGATGGCACCAGAGGATCAATTGGTAGATCCTCGTTTTGCTGCTGAATCACTGCATGCAATGGGATTGTCCCCATTCTAATCGCTATTTTGTTACGTATTCAATACCCAAGTAAGTCCAATCAAAATCCACAATGGGATCGTTACCAGTGCCAATACAGTGGTGAAAATAACGACTGTTGCCGCTACTCCCGTATCACCCCCATAATGTCGTGCCATGACGATACTAAACATGGCCGCTGGCATGGCAGACTGAACAACCAATACTCTTTGCAGATCTTGGCTCAGCCCTGGGATGAACTTTGCCAATGCTAACATGATAGCAGGTAGAATTAACAAACGCAGCCCTACACCAGCCCAAGCCACCCTGGCTTTTCCACGCAACGCACCTTCACGCAGCAAATCAAACAAGGTGGCTCCAGAGAGTATTAATCCTAGCGGAACTGCACACGCACTCATCATTCCCAGGGTTTGTAGGGCAAACGTTGGCAATTTGTCTCCCAAACCAACAAAATTGAATGCCAACCCCAGCGTCAGTGCCACAATAGGAGGATTTAGCAGTTTGCTCCAGATTTGACTTAAACCACCCCCGGATAGCAAAACAATGCCAATGGTCCACATTGCCAGCTCCACTCCTACATTGAAAACAAACAACACGCCTGTCGTCTCACGACTCACAAATAACACCGCTATCAAGGGAACAGGAATATATCCGTAATTGAAAACACCATTGGAAAAAGCAAAACTTCTGGCACCCTTGCCAACTGTTAATCCAATACTTCTTCCGATCCACCAGGCTACGCCAAATCCCAATACTACTGTACCAAAACCCAAAAGTGCGGCTACAATGACATTACCCGCCTCTTTAAGAGCAGGATTTCCCAGCGTATAGTATAATATTAACGCAGGATAAAATAGATAAATGACCATACGTAGCAGTCCTTGGTCAGCTGATGGCAGTAACCAACCAAGTCTTCTCAATATCAATCCTAGGCCAATGAATGAAAATACAGGTATCACCGCCCCAAGAATTATCCAATATAGATTCACAACCAGCACCCTACCTACAGGCAAATTTTTCACAAGCCCCATCCGATTACCCGTTACGCTCTAACAAGCGATTCTTGCACTACTATGTACAGCGACACTTACAACTCCCCAACAGCGACAGTTATAATTCCCCACTGGATAAGACACTTGCGTGAAGATAAAAGCGAGTGTTTTGGGGAAGATGATCAGTGCGCAGCAATACAAGAAGCTAATGAAATATCTGCCCTATTCTGGACAGTCCATATACGCGCGCCCGCCCCAAGCGCCCCTTTTCTGGACAGTCCATTATCTTGCATGGCTCCACGCCTTCCTTTGCCTGCCTTCTTTTTAGTTTTAGCGCCTCTGAACTCTGCCT
>JAJOKB010000105.1 GCA_021208135.1 Verrucomicrobiota bacterium
TGTCAAATCGCGGTCCATCAGTTAAAAGACTCTACCTGCTTGTGCGCGTGCATGAGGATGGAACCGCCCGGTGTTTCATAGACGCCCCCGGCTTTTTCATGCCAACAAAGCGATTTTCCACAAGTCGACGCGTCCCACCCCGTGTTTACCACCGAGTTTGTTCAGCGTTCGCATGACTTGTGCCGGCGACATAGCCTGCCCGTTGACAGCGATACAATCGCCTCTCTCAAAGTCTAAATCCACGTACTCGGCCTGGTCGGGTGCCTGGTCCGGATCGACGCTTAATTTGAACATGGCACGATTTTCCTCAACGGTTGGGTCAAACCAGGGATCTTCCAGGATACCGGCCTCGTAGGAAATATGCAACATATTGCGGTCCATGGAGTAAGGCTTGCTGGCCGATGCCTCAACATTGATTTTGTGGGCACGGCAGTAGTCAATCATCTCTGAGCGTCCTGGAAACGCTTGGCGAAACACCTCCATGCGCCAAGGAGAGATGATTTTGAGCTCTGGAGCGAGTGCCGCATAGGTGAGCTCAAAACGCACTTGATCGTTCCCCTTGCCAGTGGCTCCATGGGCGACAGCATCCGCCTTTTCCGCAGCCGCGATCTCAATTTGAGCCTTGGCAATCAGTGGGCGCGCAATGGAAGTTCCTAAATAGTATTGCCCCTCATAAACCGCATTTGCACGGATCATCGGAAAGATGAAATCTTTGGCAAATTCGTCAGTCAAATCGACGGTATAATGAGCGGAAGCACCGGTGCCTTGGCTTTCTCTGCCAGGCCATCCAACTCTTCTTCTTGGCCCACATCAGCGGCAAAGGTAATGATTTCAGCTGAATAATGCTGCTTTAACCAGCTAACCAGTACAGAGGTATCCAAGCCTCCTGAGTATGCTAAAACAATTTTCATAGGTGACTCAATGCATTTCACAAATACACTCGGCAAGCAATGCTAGAGTGCGGAATTAAGATAGAGTTTCGCTAACCAAGCATCAACAAGAGCGCAGCGCGGCTTGTGTGGTGAAAATGGATTTAACCTCGGCGTAGGCTTGTTTGGGGCGGCGGTATTCGTCAAAGGTTCCTTTATTGTTGAAGGTGCGCGGGCGTCCCAGGGAATATCCGCCGCTGTAGGTGCGGGCATCGCTGAAATGCCACAAAGCAATGCCAGAGAGTCTGGGCAGTGTGGTCGCCAGATGACAGACTTTCTTAAGATAGGCCGCCTGATAAGCTTCAGTGAAGAAATCGTTGTGCGGATCCCGCCAACCGTACAAACCCTCTACCCCGGTTTCCGAAATAATGATGGCCTTGTCCCCGAACCCACGAGCATCGATCGATTCAATACATTGATGCCAGAAGGGTTCAACCATGCCCAAGGGATCCGGATTGCCGGGACAGCCGTACCAGCCGGGGTAAATATTCAAGGCGATGAAATCGACCAGGTCGTAATTTAAGTCATCCAATGGATGATTGCTGGCCCAAGTGATGAGCCTGGAATTGTCCAAAGAACGCAGGGTGCCGATAATCTCTTCCCACAGGGGTCTGGTGAAAGCGTGCTGCGTTTCGGCCTCATTCATGAATCCCCAGATAATGATTGAAGGGTGGTTTGCACTCCACTTGACCATGTTGCGGAGACTGCGGTCGTGGTGTTGGGCGAAATCCGGATGAGTGAAGGTTTTTTCCCGTTGCCCCCAACCTAAATTTTCTTCCCACACCAAAAAACCGAGTTCGTCGCACAGATCGAGAAACCTTTGATCCTGGGGATAGTGACTACCCCTTACAAAATTGCACCCCATGTCACGCATGAGGATCAAGTCGTTGTACATTTGCTGCAGAGGTGTGCACGGACCAAAATTGGGGTGCCATTCGTGGCGGTTGTATCCTCTTATCTGCAGCTCTTCTCCATTCAACCAAAGTTTGGCTTCCCGTGCTTCCACATGACGTAAACCGAAGCGCACGGAGAGGGCATCTGAACCCTTGAGACTGACTTCTACCCGATGCAATTGTGGGTCGCGTGGAGACCAAATCCGGGGAGCAGGAACTTGCACCAAAAAGCGGGCTTCGCCTTGGGTTACCGGAAGGTTTGTGCACACAAGCGGCTTTCCCTGATCAAAGGTCAACTCCAAGTCCACTAAATCCGGCAGATCAGAACCCGCCAGACCATCCTCACTTCGACTTCGCCTGAGTGGTAATTGGCTGTCGGCAGGAAATGCACATAATCCATGTAATAGCTGGATGTGGGCAGATATTCGACCTTTACCTCGCGCAGGATACCGCCGTACTGATAGAAATCAAAAAACTCCTCATGCATGGGGGTGCGTTCGAAGTTGTAGCGGTTGTCCACTAGCACGATCAGCGAGCGTTCTTCTGCAGGCGAAATCGGCACTTCCACATCAAAGGGGGCATAGCCATTATGATGTTCCGTTAATAAGGTTCCGTCGACATAGACCGCGCTCCACATCGAAACTGCGCCGAAACGCAGGCGTGCAGCTTGACCAGCAGGTACGTGGAAGGATGTTTGGTAAGCCGCCACTCCTCTTTTGCCTGCGAGGGCGTCGGGCAGTGCGTCAAATGCAGACGGTACCAGCGTGCGCTGCTGACACTGCAATTGGTTGATCGCAACAGAGTCAGGGTCTGCTTTGCCTAGGAATTGAAACTGCCAAAAGCCGTTCAGCGATACTGATTTTCTAAGTTGGGGCATTGAATTAACTCAGGGATTAACGGCGGCGGCGCGGACGATCTTCTTCCTCTTCTTCTTCGTCGTCATCGACATCATAATCATCCTCATCTTCGTCACGGTCCCCGTCTTCGTCGAGATCCTCATCTTCCTCCTCCTCTTCATCCTCGTCCCACTTCATGGTATCATCTTCCTCGAGGGTTTCTTCGTCGTCATCACCAAAGTCCGGAAGGTCATCGATATCCTCTTCACCTTTGCTGGCAGCACGGTCTTCTTCATCCAACTCATAACCTGCGGGAACATACTCCAAAATGTTCACGATCTCATTGAAGAAATGCACTGCGCGCCCTTCCATAAGATCCTGATTTTGCCGCTCGCGAATCTCTTCTTCCAGTTCGTCAATCGTCAGGTTTTGATCAAACTCAATGGAATCATTGAGCAGTTTGACGCGGTAGCGGGTAATTTGATCGATCAAATCCGCATAGGGGCCTTTGTCTTCATCCATGATGTCCGGCAAGGCAAACAAGCGCATATCATCATCCAAAAGCGATTCTCTGGAAAGCTTTAGCTGGATCCGTCCTTCGGGCAGTTCCTTACTTATGGAAAAAGCATAGAAGGCTTGATCGATGATGTCCGGATCGAAACCGTATTCACGCAAGGAATCGCACTGTTCCAAGATGTAACTCATTTGACGAGGATCAATGATGCCGAGGCCGTCGACATCCCAATGGATCTCGTCAGAGATTTCCTCAACCCACCAATTCAGGTCAGTTCCCAGGCGAACTACGCACCACTCAAGCTTTTGGTTTGTTTGTGACATATAAAATCTGCGGTTTGGTAATAACAGAGCTTAGTTGACAAGCGGTGCAAGAGCGAATGTCAAATGTTTAATCCCCCGATCTAAATGGGTTAGGATGTGTGCACTGGAATATCGGCAAAAATTGTGTATTTTTGAAATGTCTTTGCCGTGGGCTTAATTGCCCGACTATCCCCTAAACCTTAGCGACTGAGGCAATTATTCACCACTTGGTGAAAATCGATTTGGAAGAGGTGCTGCTTCAGCTTCTGTGCGTTGTCTATTCAGTTCTGGTTTGCGCCATCGATTTGCATCGTCATCCACGCTTTGCTCAGACGATAACGATAGCGATAGCGATTTCGATTTCGATGGTTGCGTTATTTCCACATTGTTCGCTCTTTCAGAACATCGGCATTGCATACCTATAATAGTAGCGCGGTCCTTGGTTGCATTGTCTGGTATTTTTGTGCCAAGCACCCTGCAAAAGCACTTGAAAAAACGGCACTAATCTTGCTTAACTAATTGCATGTCAAAGCATTATACGATGACTAACCCGCGTGTGGACATTGAGTTTCGCGCCCTCGATGAGGCCACTGGCAAAGGCGGTGCTTTCGCTCTCAAAGCGCTGGCTGATCAGTTCGCACTGTGGGAAAAAATCAAACAATGCAAGGAACTGGAGCACCGTACCCATACTGGCAAAGGCTATGATCCGGTGGTGTACGTTGCCACCTTCCTGTTCGGATTTGTCACAGGGGGTGCCAACATGGCCGATTTTGAGCGACTCAATGAAGAAGAGGGACTGAAAAAGTTTTTGGGCATCCGTCGCTTTCCTGACCAAACCACTCTGGCGCAGTGGTTGCGTACATTGGATGACAAAGCCTTGCAGGCGCTGCACAGGCTCAACCGGGAGTTCCTTGCCGATGTGTTGGCACAGGTGCCCCGTGAGCGCTTGTTACATGGCAAGGATCTGGAACTGTTTTTTGACGATACCCAACTGGAAGTCACCGGCAAGTGCTTCGAGGAAGCGACCTTCAATTACGACGGCAAACGGACCTTGTCGTGGCAAACCTTGTGGGTTGGACCGTTCCTTGCCGATGGTGACTTGGGCAAGGGCAGTCGCGATTGCAGTGAGTGCCTGCCTGAACTGCTCAAGGACAACAGCACTTTGTGGCAGGACTTCAGCAGTTATCTGTACGCCGACAGCGGTCCAGTGCGGGCAAATATCTGGACTGCATTGAGCAGTCAGTGGCGCACTTCAGCGTCAGCTACAACAAGTGGACCGAGGCTCTTGAGCGTTGTGCGGCAGCATTGCCCGAATCGGCTTGGAGCGCAGAACAGATTACGACGTGGCGCAGCGGTAAAAAACACCGCATACAGCATGCGTGGTTGAACTATCAGCCGCAGGGTTGTGAACGGGTAAAGAGCTTTTTGGTGACACGCCATCAGGATGCGCAGGGAGAGATGTTCTGGCAATATTCATTCATTTGCTGTGATGGAGCCCGTCAGCAAAAGGCGGCTACGGCGGTGGAGCGGCACAAACTCAAAGGAGACCGCGAGCGCCTGTTTTCTTATGTGCTAAGCGACATGGACCTGCATCATCCTCCCTGTCAAAGCCTCGCTGCCAACAAAGCCTTCTATGCGCTGGCGATGTTGGCCTACAATCTGTTGCAGGCAATCAAGCTGCTGCATCTTCCGGACAAAGACCAGTGCGTACGTATCCGCACCTTGATTCACATCCTGATGTTGATACCAGTGCACTTCAAACGCCATGCACGGCAACTCAAAGCAGTGTGCTGTGTTGCGAGCAATTGGTTGCCCTGGTGGAAAGGGTTTATCGGGCAGTTACTGCAAGCACAGCAAAAGCTGCGCTTTTGTAGCAGCTGAAAACCACTGCCCAGACTCTAACTGCTCTTCAGGTAAAGTTCACCACATGCAGGTGATGGGCAGCGCATGGACTGAAAACAGCGCCTGCTGCAAAAAACAAGCGAAAACCCGTTGCTAAACACACCAGCATGCATGAAACCTACGGCTGACGCTGGGATGAAAAGAACCGTAAGCCTCAAACGCGGGCCACATAAGCCCAGTGATCGTCAAGCACAAAAGACGCTAAGGATTCAGGCGACTATCCTGTTCATGGAAAATTTTCTTGTAATGGCCTCAGCCCTTTGGCAGTAGAAAGCTGATGAAGGGTGTATCCTCTTGGCTTTGTGCGGTATATATAATAATTTCATGCGTGGTTTCGCCTACTTGGGGGCAGGGTGATCGGGCCCTTTTGCGAGTGGAGCCTTTACCTTCGGAAAAACGCGGGGGTGGCAGCGGTGGACTGTTTATTGGAGTGAATGAATTCATTGAAGGCAGTTCCTTGCGATTGCGTTTTGCTGTAGACGACGCCATTGCTCAGGCGCACGTTTTTGTCGTGGAACTCGGCCTGCTGGAGGCACGCAAGACAGTCTTATTGATTAGCGGTGAGCCGACAATGCCCGTAAACCGGGACAAACTGGAGCGCTTGCAGGAGCGCGGCGTATTTGTTGGACAGGCATTGCGTGGACCTATTCTAGCTCACTTGCGACGAACGGTTCAAGGAGTTGACCAGGATGGACTTTTTGGTGATCTCCGTGGCAACTCATGGCTTCGAGCGCGATGGGGTGATCTATGTTTTGCCTAATGACGGGTTCCGTGACATGCTGACTGATACGGCAGTGAAATTTTAAATACCGTGCAAGCTCAGATGAATCAGAGCAGGGCGGGCAAAAAAGTTGCTTTTTGGTAGATGCGTGCCGCGAAAAACGTTGAGGCGCGAGGCGGTGGCGGGTTCAGCCCTGCATTCCAGAGGGCTTTTCAGTCAGCACGTGGACATGCTGTTCTGCTGTCCACAGGCGCAGGCCAACTGAGTTACGAACGTCCTGAGTTGGGTCATGGCGTGTTTACCTATCACCTGCTACAAGGTTTGCGCGGTGGTGCGTCTGCGGATTCTGAGGGCATTCTTCGCTTGGGAGCGCTCAGTGATTATGTGGCTCGCAGTGTCCGCGAATGGTGGATTTCTGAACACCCCGGAGCCGATCCCTCCGGCGCACAGCAACCTTGGTTTTCGGGTGAGATTGCCGCAAAATCCATTCCTTTAGCTCTCAGCAGTGCAAGTACCAATGAGCGACTGTTCACACTGCTGGCAACGGCGCGTCAATCAGATCGGGCGCTGATTACGGGTGCCATGGAGGACGCTATCTATGAGGCATTGAATTCATGGACCGGAGATCTTCGAAAAGAGTTGATCGAGCAATTGGAGCTCCTTGAGGCCAATCGTCCTGTTGCCAGGCGAAATTTTGTTTCATGGTGGAATCAACAGTTGGCAACGGTCATCGCATCCCCTGCGCAAGCAAGCAATCCCGTCATGGAACAACCATGGAGCGTTGATCTTTCCGGTGGTGTGAGGCTGGATATGGTCTGGATACCACCAGGAGAGTTTACCATGCAGTTGGGAGGAGGACGAAGACGGGCATTTGGTAGGTCGCCCGCTCACCCATGTGCGACTGACCCAGGGTTTTTGGCTGGGCAAGTATCCAGTTACCATTCGTCAATGGCGTCGTTTCGCAGATGCAACCGATTATCTTACCGAAGCCGAGCGCGGTGATGGCATGTTTATTTCAACAGAGGTCAGTCGGCAACGCTTCAAGGCTGAAGGAAGCAGTTGGCGCAACACCTTTGCCGACAATGAGCAAAATCCTGTGGTTGGGGTGTCTTACAATGATGCAATGGCATTCGCGCAATGGCTGACTGAGCAGGAAAAGCGTGCTGGGCGGTTACCCGAGGGCTATGTCTACACCCTGCCTTCGGAATCCCAATGGGAATATTCAGTCCGTGCAGGAACTACCACACGTTTCTATACCGGCAATACGGATCAGGATCTTGAGAGGGCGGCTTGGTTTAGTAACAACTCGGGAAGAAGCACCCAACCTGTGGGTCTGAAAACTCCTAACAATTGGGGGTTGTACGACATGCATGGCAATGTAACGGAATGGACACGGACTGCTATGACCAGCAGGCACCCAGGCGGTACGGTGGTTGACTTTCATGGACGGCCCTCAGGTTGGCGAATGATTCTTAGAGGCGGTGGGTGGAATAGCGACGCCAGGTTTTGTGAATCCGGAAATCGTAATTCCTGGGGGCCGGATGCCAGAAGCGATACAATCGGTTTCCGGCTTGCGCTCGCACCGGCGCCTTAGCATTACATCGTTCCTTTGGTTTGCCTGCATACGCGTTAGGTTCTTTCTGAGTCACAGATTTTATCTGTTGCCAACTTCTTATGGTATGCCTTAATTAGGTAGTATGTCTACCGTTGAAATGCCGCCCCCGGCGATTTCAGAGGCGATCGCGTCGATGCGCAATTGGCTGAAAGACAGGAAAAGCCCCCGCACATTGGATTACCTCAAAGCTGAGAACCGCCGCACGGATAGTTCGCTGGCGGGCTTGGAGAGTTTGCGTTCGGATTTGTTCCGGGAGTTGTTGGGTCGGATCAAGGAAGACGATGCTTCCGTGCCTTACTTGTATAACGGCTACTGCTACTATCATCGCAATTTTGTGGGCAAGGATTATCCGGTTTTATTATCGACGTGCCCCAACAGACAGATGCGGTCGATGAAGTTTATTTAGACTGCAATGCGTTGGCTGCCGGCGAGGACTACATGGAGGTTGGTTTGATGGAAATCAGCCCGGATAACCGATGGTTGGCCTATGGAGTGGATAAAAGTGGAGATGAGTTGTACGAAATCCGCTTTCGCGATTTAACGACCGGCAGGGATCTTCCTTACACGGTTCCCAAAGCCTCTTACAGCGGCGCATGGAGTGCAGACAGCACTGCCTTTTACTATGTCAAAGAAGACCGTACCCGCCGCCCCCACGCTGTTTATCGCCACCGAATTGGCACTTCCTGGCGCAGTGACCGCTGTGTTTACCGTGAACAGGATGCCGCTTTCTACGTTGACGTAGGCACCTCTCAGGACGGTGAGCTGATTTTTTTCACTTCAGAAAGTAAGACCACCACGGAATGCAGTTACTGCTTCAGTGCGGATAAGGAACCTAAGCCACGTGTGGTCCGCAAGCGAGTCGCTGGGGTGCGATATTATCCGGATCACTTCCACGGACAGCTGATTGTTCGTTGTAACCGTATCCACCAAAACTTTGCCCTTATGTACGGTCCTTTGACCGAGGAGGGGGGACTGTGAATGGCAAGTGTTGTTGCCCACCGACGAATCGATTAACTGCAAGGATTTTTTGGTGTTCCAGCAGCATGTGGTGAGTTTGGAAAGTGTGCGCGGGCAAGACCGGGTCAGGATCCTCCACATGTCCAGCGGGCAAGAACATGTCATTACCTTTCCCGGCGAGGGCTATGTACTCGAGGATGCCACCAACATGGAGTTTGCCACTGACGAGTTGCACTTGCACTACAGTGCTCTCAATGTGCCATCACGGATTTATTGCTATGACATGCAACACCGGTCGCTACGGATGTTGAAAGAGCAGGAAGTTCCGTGTGGTCATGATCCGGAGGACTTTGTGGTGCAGCGGGTTTGGTTCAGTGGTGAGGACGGGGTGGAAATTCCGACAACCTTGGCTTATCGCAAAGACTTGGATCTGACTTGCCCACAACCCACGGTACTCACCGGCTATGGAGCCTATGGCATTAAGGAAGATATTGGCTTTTCAATTGCGGCACTGAGTTTATTTGAACCGTGGCTGCATCTACGCTGTTGGCGCACGTGCGTGGCGGTGGGTTTTTAGGAGAAGCTTGGTACAGGCTGGAAAACTCAGACAGAAACGGAATTCCTTCCGTGATTTTATCGCAGTCGCGCAAGCCCTCATTGCCAGTGGGCGCACCAGTGCACGGCAGTTGGTGATTGAAGGGTCCAGTGCCGGTGGATTACTGATTGCCGGAGTACTGAATTCGCGTCCAGACCTGTTCCGGGGAGCTGTCGCATCCGTTCCCTTTGTCGATGTGCTTGCGTCCATGCAAGACGAAGACTTGCCATTAACTACTTTTGAGTACGAGGAATGGGGTAACCCTGCGGATCCTGCCGACTTTCAATACATCGCCTCGTATTCGCCTGTTGATTCTGTTAAGCAGGCACAATATCCTCCTGTGTTGATTACGGTTGGCCTGCAAGATCCAAGGGTGCCCTACTGGGAAGGTTGTCTATGGGCGACACAGTTGCGCAGAGCTTCCATGGGAGAGACAGAAGTTCTGGTGCGTGTTAACTTTGGCAGCGGTCACTCCGGCGCATCCGGAAGATACGAAAGCTGCGCGAACTGGCGTTCGAGCAGGCTTTCCTGTTGAATTTACTGGAGTTGGGTTAATAAGCCGGTATTACTGAGCGGCACTTTTAAATTCGGCAACCAGTGCGCTCACAGTGCCTTTCGCATCGCCGTACAACATTCGGGTGTTGTCGAGGAAAAACAGAGTGTTGACCAATCCGCTGAAGCCGGCGCCCTTGCCTCGTTTAAGTGCATAAACCGTTTTTGCCTCATGTACATTGATAATCGGCATGCCATAGATCGGGCTTGCGGGATCGTTGGCAGCAGCTGGGTTGACCACGTCATTGGCACCGATGACAATGGCAACATCCACTGTGGTCATAATTGGATTCACATCGTGCATCTCCGCCAGTTGTTCGTAGGGAACATCCGCCTCAGCGAGCAAAACGTTCATGTGGCCCGGCATGCGTCCAGCCACCGGGTGAATGGCATAGCGCACTTCGCAGCCATTGGCTTCCAATAAGTCACCCAGTTCCTTGACCGCGTGTTGGCTTGGGCGACAGCCATACCATAGCCGGGCACAATGACAACGCTGCGCGCCGATTCCAGTACATAGTAGGCATCTTCGATCGAGGCTGCTTTCATTTCGCCGCTAACCTCGCCATCGCTGCTTTGCGTGACTGCACCAAAACCACTGAACAGCACATTGCCCAGGCTACGGTTCATTGCCTTACACATGATGATGGTAAGGATGAGACCGCTGCAGCCCACCAGGCATCCTGCCACGATCAACACATTGTTGTAGATAACAAAACCGGCAGCAGCTGCGGCCAGACCGGAACAGGAGTTGAGCAGCGCTATCACCACCGGCATGTCACCACCGCCAATCGGCAAGACGCCAATAACGCCGAGTATCAGTGCCAACACCACAAGAGCCAGGAAGATATAAAGTACAAACGAGACTTCAAGGCTGAGCAGAGGAGCGGCTATAAACAGAACGATACAGGCTACAATTGCGGTGACTAAAAGTACGCTGAACGCTGTCTGACCAGGGATTAGAATTGCCCTACCACTGATTTTTCCGGAAAGTTTACCCCAGGCCTGCAAACTGCCGGTAAAGGTTATGCCTCCAATCAGTACTGCCAGTGATACGGCAAAAGCAGTGAACAATGGCAAACTTGTCTGATTGTGATGGTTTTTTTCGAATTCCACCCAGGCAACCAATAAACTCGCCAGACCACCGAAACCGTTGAACAGGGCTACCAGCTCAGGCATCGCTGTCATCTTAACCATTTTCGCGGCCAGTACACCGATAAAGGTACCAACAACCAACCCTGCGACGATATAGCCGTAATGCAGATCGGAGGCCAACAAAGTCACTACAATAGCTAGCAGCATCCCAACTGAGGACAATAGGTTGCCACGGCGCGCTGTATGCGCAGAGCCCAGCATTTTTATGCCGAACACAAACAAAATACTGGCAGCAATGTAGGCCAGATTGATGAAATCCTGAGTGCTCATTTGCGTGCGCCTTTGGCTTTGAACATGCCGAGCATGCGGTCTGTAACCAGATAGCCGCCCACCACATTCACAGTTGCAAGCACGAGAGCCAGAACACCCAGAACCAGAGCGAAAACGCTTTCCTGAGTATTTACGGCCAGGATCGCACCCACTATGGTGATACCGCTGATGGCGTTGGAGCCCGACATCAAGGGCGTGTGCAATTGCGAAGGCACCTTTTTGATCAACTCGTAGCCCAAAAAAGGCGGCGAGTGTGAAGATGAATAATAGCTGTATGAGTTCCATGACGATGGTAGAAGCTGTGGGGGATTACTGGAATTGCGGATGGATGACGGCTCCATCCTTGGTCAGTAGGCAGCCCTTGAGGATTTCATCCTGTAAGTTGAGTTGAAAGCCTCCTTGTTTTGCATCCCAAAAGTGGCTGATGAAATTGATCAGGTTGCTGGCATAGACCTGTGATGCATGGGTACTTACCAAACCTTCCAGGCAGCCGTTGCCGATGATTGTCACGCCGTTAGAGGTAGTGATCTCCCGATTGAAAACGGTGCCTTCAACATTGCCGCCGGATTCTGCTGCAAGGTCAACCACTACGCTGCCTTGCTTCATTCTTGCCACCATATCAGCAGTCAGAAGGGTGGGGGCCTTGCGTCCAAAAAGTTTGGCGGTGGTGATCACGATGTCACTTTGGGCACACACTTTGGCCATTCCTTCGCGTTGCTTGGCTATTTGCTCCGGGGTCAATTCCTTGGCATAGCCTTGCGCGGTTTGACCCGTATCTCCCAAGTCGATTTTGACAAACTTGGCCCCTAGCGAACGCACTTGTTCCTCGACCACGGGACGCGTATCGAATGCTTCAACGCGTGCGCCCAAACGCTTCGCGGTTGCAATTGCCTGAAGACCGGCCACACCTACTCCAATAACGAAAACTTTGGCCGGGGAAATAGTTCCCGCCGGTGTCATCATCATCGGCAAAATTCGCCTGAGACGCGCAGCACCATGGATCACCGCCGCATATCCTGCCAAGTTGGCTTGTGAGCTCAGGGCATCCATCTTTTGTGCCAGCGTGGTGCGCGGCATCATTTCCATGGAGACGGCTGCAACGCCCGCTTGCGCTAGTGCCTGCAACGTTCCCTTGTCTTGGAACGCATCCAAGAAGCTGACATGGAGGCAACCACTCTTCAATAAGCCGACTTCTTCCAAGGTAGGCTTGCGCACCCTCAGTACAAAATCCGCCGATTGACAGGCGGAAACCCGGTTATGGATGATGGTTGCACCTGCTGCAACATAATCTTCGTCGCGGAAATCCGAGGCTAAACCTGCGTTGCTTTCAAGCTGAACAGAAAGCCCGAGCTTAATTAAAGCTGCGGCTGTTTCAGGAGTGATTGCAACGCGGGGTTCTCCCTCGGTTTCCTTGGGAGTGAATACTATCTGTGACATGTGTTTGTTCTAGAAAGCGGGGAACACCAGAGGAATATTGATCTGGGTTCGCACGGGTCTATCGTGCCTGGTCGCCGGCTCAAACCGCCAGTTGGCCAATGCGCGGAGCGCAGCGTTGTTAAAGTTGTTGTTGTCTGAAGACACAACGGTTAGATCCGAAAGGGTTCCATCAACATTCACGATGGCACGTACTACCACGCGTACTTCTTCCCGGTTGCGTACTGGTGGGACTGGATTTGTTTGCTCCAGAATAGCAGGCAACGTGTGTACCTGCCCACCGGGAACAATACGATCCCAAGATAATAGTTCAATCGCGGGAGGTTCCAGTAGGGTGTCTGGATCCAGCTTGAAACTCACTTCCATGGGTTCGTAACCCGCAAGCTCAAGCGAGAATAAATGCTCGCCGGGAGGCAAGCCCTCAAGGGTCAATGGGGTTATTCCCAAGTCAATTATCCCATGATAGACTTTGGCTCCAGCCGGTTGGCTGTCACTCGAACGGATGCCAATGGAAAATCCATGCGGTATTTGCTGGCTGTTTTCGGCTGGACAGAGATATCCAACTCAATCGCAGACCAACCCTCCTTCTCTGCCACAGCGCGATAGCGACCAGGGCGTAATGAATCCAGTTCCAGAGGTAAGTACCCTTCATATACCGTTGCTTCAGATTCCAACGCAGTAATGACTACGGACACATTGTCCAAATTGGAAGCGATCAGAAGCGCTCCGAGTTCAGGATTTAATGTCAGACCTTGAAGGACGGTCTCTTGCTCTGCTACAATTTCAAAAGTTCCTTGTAGGGTTACAAAGCCCGGCTTTCTTAACTCAAAACCGTATTCCCCTTGTTCTAGTCCAACCACACTTAAAGGTGTGGTTCCGCGTAATGTGGAGGCTACCCACACCTCCGCGCCCTGAGGTTCTGAGTTCAACCTAAGTTTGCCGGTTGTGATTATCGGCTCAGGCTCCGGAAGAGGGTCTGGTGCAGGTGCTACTTCTGGTTCAGGTTGCACCGCCACTGCTTCGGCGGTCTGCAACTCACTAGGTTTTGCTTCCGGTACTGCTGGTGTTGATGGCTGTGCTGCTGGAGGCGCGGCGCGTGCCGGTACAGCTGACTGAGCAGCCACGTCCACTGTTGACCCCGGCTCCTTGTCCGAGGACATGACAAGGAAAAGAATACCACCTATTACGAGGACGGCTGCCACCAGTGCAAAGACCAGAATATTTTTGCTCTTTTTTTCC
>JAJOKB010000044.1 GCA_021208135.1 Verrucomicrobiota bacterium
ACCGCAACCCGGATGCGGATGCCATTTGCTCGGCGATTGCCTATGCCGCACTGAAGCAGGCCAAGGGGGAGACACGCTTTACCGCAGCACGCTGCGGCAACACAAACGTCCGTATTGATTCCATTCTCAACCGGTTTAACGTACCGTTGCCCCCATTCATCGGGGACGTGACCCCGCGCGCACGGGATATCATGAAGACTGACATCAAAAAGGTCTTTCTGCAGTCCACCTGCAAAGAAGCGCTGGAGATCATGGACGAGTACGACCTTCGCTGCCTTCCGGTGGTGGATGGTGACAACAAGTTGCAGGTTCCGTTTCGATTTTTGACCTGGGCGACTACTTCATCCCCAAGCCGCGGCAGGAACGCAAGATGCGCCAAGTGCATACCAGTCTGCGCAAAATCGTGGAAGCGCTCAATGCAGAGGTTATTTTTGCTTTCGAACCAGACAAAGAAGAAGACTTGTTCGTGCGCATAGGCGCAATGGACATCCGATCCTTCGGCAAATTCTATTCCGATGACCAGACTTTAGCCAGTTCGTCCATCATCGTTGTGGGAGATCGTTACGACATTCAGCACCGCTCCCTGCAACTGGGTGTGCGCATGATCGTCATCACCGGCAACCTGCCGATCGAACCGGATGTGATCAATGTCGCCAAGGAACGCGGAGTCTCCCTGATCGTCTCGCCAGAAGACTCGGCAACCACCTCCCTGATCATCCGCAGTGCGGGTATCGTGGACAACGTTATGAGTACGAAGCTGGTGACGGTCAGCCCCGAAGAGAAGCTGTCAATGATTCGCCGCAAGATTGCCAGCACCAGAGCTTTGGCATTCATGGTGGTCGATGAAAACAATACTCTGCTGGGAGTCTTCACCAACAGTGATCTGCTCAAACCCGTGCGCAAGTCGCTGATTTTGGTCGACCACAATGAACTGTCCCAAGCAGTGACCGGTGCCGATCAAGTGCACATTGCGGAAATCATCGATCACCACCGACTGGGCAACGCGGGAACGCAGCAACCCATTCTATTCATCAATTCTCCGGTCGGCTCCACCTGTACCATCATTGCCGATCTCTTTCAACGGGAAGGCATCACGCCGGAACCCTCCATTGCCGGAGTGATGATGGGTGGCATCATTTCAGATACGCTCAACCTCAAGGGACCCACCACCACCGAAAAGGACTGCGAAGTGCTTTCCTGGCTTGCATCCATTGCCGGTATTTCGGCGGACGAATTGGCGGATATTATTTTCAGTTCCGGTTCTGTCATTTTGGGAATGTGCCCGGAGGACGTGGTACAGGCCGACTGCAAACTGTACGATGAGGAAGGCGTTCGCTTCTCTGTCTCACAAGTAGAAGAATTGGGCTATGAAAACTTCTGGCAACGGGAGCAGGTCATTGAAGAGGCTTTGGAATCCTACCGAGCCAAGGAAAATCTGCTGTTTTCCTGCCTGATGGTTACCGACATTTACACCCAAAATTCTCTCTTGGTCGTGCGCGGTGACGAGACCTTCATCGACAGTATCAGCTACCCACACAAAGACCGCAGCGATGTCTTTGAAATGACCGGTGTCGTGAGTAGAAAAAAAACAACTGGTTCCCTACCTTAGCAGCGTACTGCGCAGTCTAGGACTGCAAACAAAAGCCTGAGAAGAGTTTACCATAGTTCAATCCCTTCAGTTTTTCCGAAATCTTCTTCTCCGCGCAAGTAACCCACCAACGTTGGCGCGGAGCTTTAGCCCGCGCTTGCTTGCGGAGAGGCGAAATCATTCGCCCGTGGGGCGCGTGGTATGCCTCGGCTTTTTGCGGCAGCTAAAGCAGCCGCTCCGTAAAGTTACGGCAGCTCATGCCCGCAAGGTGTTCAAGGCGCCCACCACCGAAGCGAAGCAGGCAGAGAAATTCCCAAGCCTATTCTACTGTGGAATCGCATTGATTGCAGTCGTGGTTCTCGCTTGGACTAAGGCTCTGGAATCCGGAGGAATGTGGTGGATCATGTTTGCTGTCTGCGCGGTGGCTGGTCTTATCATTGGCGAGAAAATTAAACGCCGTCTGGAGTCCATGATTCGGATCTCCCGTGAAAGCAGGAAACAATCCGAACAAATCGGGAGAGGTGACAATTGAAAGCTGCCGCTTTCACTCGCACCTCCCCTCCACGTTCGGCAAAATAAAACACATAAGGCACGCGTAGGTGTTGACAAAAAGCACACATTTGGCAGATTGTTGTAATGTTTGATTGGTCGGATGAAAAAGATGAAGAACTCAGGCGAGAAAGAGGTATCGGCTTCGAAGATGTTCTGTTTCATCTGCAGGCTGGCGATTTGTTGTTAACGGCCTCTCATCCGAATAAGGAAAGGTATCCGAATCAAAGAATCATGTACGTAAGAATAGACGACTATGTTTACATTGTCCCTTTCGTTTCGGATGGAAATGTGAAATTTCTGAAGACAATTATCCCAAGTAGAAAAGCCACAAAAGCGTTACTCGGAAAAGGAGAATAAAATGAAATTTGATGAATATGAGAAAGAGCTTCTGGAGTTGGAAGAAAAAGGACTCATTGAGAGTTCCGTACCCAGTACTGTTGAGCGTAAAGCATTAATGAGCGCAGCAAAGCAAACCTTACAAAAGGATATGAGGATCAACATACGTATCTCTAGTCGGGATTTAATCTCTCTGAAAAGAAAAGCGAATCGGGTTGGTATGCCCTACCAAACCCTTATCTCGAGTGTTTTGCATCAATATATTTCAGGCGCTATCAAGCCCGAACAAGCCGGTGCTCGGAACGGCGAGTAGCCTCGCCGCCCGAGACCTCGACGTTTGGCGGAAAAACCATGCCGATCCGATACGAATACAACCAGAAGATTAGCCGCGAGGAGTTCACTGGCTTGCTCAAGCGCTCCACGCTCGCTGAAAGACGTCCCGTTGAAGATATCTCGTGCATGGAGGCGATGCTGAAACATGGGAATCTACTTTGCACGGCGTGGGACGGGGAGAAGCTTATCGGCGTGGCTAGATCTATTACGGATTTTGAATATTGCTGTTATCTGTCTGATCTTGCCGTCGATTGCTCCTATCAGAATCAAGGAGTCGGAAAGCAATTGATTCGCCTCACTCAATCGAGGCTTAGGGAGACTGCAAAGATCATCCTCCTAGCTGCGCCGAAAGCCACCGGATATTATCCGAAGATTGGATTCGAATCTCATAACTCGGCATGGATTATTCCGGCCAGAAAAGAATTAGAATGAAGAATCAGCCTAACAATAAAGGATGCAGCGAAGGTGATTGCTTGTCACGGATCGTGCTTTTCCTCACTTCGTTCGGGCACGCTCCGCGCCAACGTTGCAGGGTGCTTCAGCCCCCACTCCAAAAAAAGCCTACTCTCCAATTTGTAATTTTCATTCGTAATTCGTAATTATCCCCTTGCGGAGCGGCTGCTTTAGCTGCCGGTAATGGCTTTTAACGCAGCTTGAATAAAACCAAATAGCCCCTTGGGGTAAGCTTTTTTCAACAGGCCCTGTCTGCAAAGGGCTCGGGAACTTAAATGAAGTTACCCTGATGACCCACTGATTCAGACCAGTCTTTTATTGCAAATAAGATTCAGTATCATTTATAGTGGCGTTTGTGCAAAGGAATCACAACTTTGGCAATGCTCGGGTAGCTGCTTATTGCTGGCCTGAACAGAGTGTATCCGTGTTGAGGGGGGGCAGTCGGGAAGACGGAACAACAGCCTACTTAGTATGTAGGCTTAACAAGACCTGCTCCCGATGGTTACTGATGCGGGGGGATTCGATTCCAGCTGATTTCGGCGAAGCAAGCAAATCAGATGAAGTGGGAGTTGTGATTGAAGTCGGTATGGCAACTCTGATTGAGGCGAGTGGTTGCATGGCAAGCGGACATCTCGACCTGGGCTGGTTGGAGACTGGATTGAGCTCTCACAAGGTCCTAAAGGGTGTCGTTGAGGGTCGCATGTTGCAGCTGGTTCAATCCGTGCGCGATTTGCTGCTCTCCAAGCTGAACTGCCCTTTGTGGGTAATGGGCAATGCCTTGGAAATACTAGATTGCAGCTTGCAGCAGTTGAAGTTGTCCGCGGCAAAGCAAATGCCGGTCAAGCGATCGGTTAAAGAAGACATCATACGCACAATCGCAGCACATTTAAGCGACACTACCGGTCATGCTCATTCTTTGGGCGAATTATGCAAGAGATTCCATATCAATGAGTACGATCTAAAACGTGGTTTTCGTGCAGTGTACAACCAGACGGTTATGGAATTCCTGCGCCATGAGCGGATGCTCCAGGCAAGGCGTCTTTTACAGCAAGGTAAATCTGTATTGGAAACCGCAGAAGCGGTTGGCTACAGTAACCCCAGCCACTTTGCCCGGGGCTTTCGCCTGGAGTTTGGCGTGGCGCCCGGTCAAATAGCCAAACTGAATCGTTAAGGATTGCCCTCTGGTACGTAGACCAAAGTACCATCCGGCAAGCGATAAGTAACACCTGCTTTTACTCCCTCGCCTGTGCCAATGGAACCGGATGTTTGGTAGCGCACCAACTCGTTACCTTGTTTGATGATCATTTCGATGTCCTCACCGCCTTTTTCATGTACGATGGTGAAGTTGTCAGCAGCGATCAGTGAACTAAAAGGGTTCTTCATGATCAAAATGAAGAGAATCACAATAATGACCAAAAACACATCGATGATGTTGACCATACTCAGCATGGGATCGTCATCGTCTTCTTCGAGATAGCGTCGTCCGGGCATATTATTTGTAGGAGTGAATAGTTGCAGTGCGAAGGTCTGCGGTAAGCCGTTCTTCGGATTCGATAACAGTTGAGGAGTCATCCCGAGGCATAGGTTGCCTGCGTTCCCATTGCCTAAGTTCCGTGAGTCGCCACCGCCGCCGCACGGAGTGCATGGCGAAGGTCAGCGCCGCGGCCAGCAAGGCGATGATGACCGCTGCGAAGGCGATGCCCACCTGTTCACCAACGGTGGCCATGTCACCGACCGCAACACCTGCCAAAGCCGGCCCCATCGGAATCATAGTGGCTACCAGACCGAGCAAAGGTGCGGCGCGCGAAGTGAGGCGCAACCCCTCCAGTTCAGTCATTATGGAAAGCTCCAAGTCCTCAGACTGAAGCGAGCGATCCTCAGCAAGCAGTTTGTTTAGCACTGGACAGCCTGCCCGTGTAAAGCTTCTTTGCAACCACTCGGTGACAAACCCTCCCAGCATGTACAAGGCGTAAAGGAACAGTAGGATGATGAGACCAAGCACTGGAATCATGAACCAGCGCGATAGCTCAAACAGGATAACTTCGATATTTTGATGCATCATAAACTTTGGATTGTTTGGGATTTCAGCGCAAAATTTGGCGCAGACCACCGGCCATCACCGGAATGACCAAAGTCAGCAGCCAAAGGGAGGATTTACTTTGATTTGCCGGAGCCAAGGCACCGACAGCCACCAATTCGCGTCCAGATACCACAACAGGCGGAGGCGCTTGCACTTCAGCCGCCGCCGCCTCGCTTGCAGAAGAAGCAGCGACAGCGGCTTCGGCTGTTAACGGCGTCACACCGCTCAAGCCAAAGCCAGCGGCAGTACCTTGTACAAATGCCGCAATCGCAGGATTTCCAGCACTCAGCATGAACTCATCGGTCAGCTCGGTCCAGCTCTGGACCAGTTCACGCAGAGTGGTTTCGCCGGGTTCCCAATACTCTTTGCGGGTTGCCTCCAACATGCGTTCCACCATGCGCAGCAAGGCTTCCGGATGGTGCTCGCGGAACCAGTCGTGCATGCCTAAGTCGAGAGCGTCATTGACGTACACACTATGCAGTCGTTGCCACTGGGCTGCAGTGACCATGGTGGGCTCCGTGACTTGCCAGCCCCACAAATTGGCGGTCATATCCTGCAAGTTCAATGCTCCGGCGTACCCTTCGGCTTGCATGGACTCGATCCAACCCGGGTGAAAAGCGCGCGTCTGCAACTCTTGAGCCAAAAAGCGGGCAGCCGATTCGATGCGCTCCCGTCCTGCCTGTCTTTGGTTGGCAATGTACAACTCGGGACTGCTGCCAGTTATATGCCGGATAGCGAGACTCAAGCCGCCCAAATACTGAAACGGATCATCCGTGGTAAGCATTCCGTAGAGATTTGAAGTGCGCGCAAGAATGGCGGCCTGTACTCCATTCAAGTTGGCAGCATACAATTCGCTGGTGTCTTCGCCCCTACCCCAGCGCGCGGGATCGGGACCAAAGGCATAACTCATACGGCGCAAGTACAACCGCGCCAATTTCTCGTCGTTGTCCCAAGTGTCGCTGGCCATGGTCGCATCCTCCAAACCAGTACCATAGACGCCAGTGGGACTACCAAACAAGCGGACTTTGGACAAATACTCTGCTTCGGAGCGCTCTACGCCGCGTGCCAACAAATCGTCCAACAGACGGCGGGTGTTAGCGAAGGATGGATTGTCGTCTTCGTTCAGCTCGGCAACCTGCGCAGCGCCTTGCGCAAGCAAAGCCATAAGGTTAGGAAATTGATCGCGGTACAAGCTGGTTGCCGACAATACCACATCGACCCTGGGTCGACCCAATTCTTCACGTGGTATGACCCTCACCCCGGTGATGCGCCCGCGCTCATTCCACACAGGTTCAAGTCCCATGGCGTATAATGCCTGACTCTCCAGCATGCCCCCGTGGCGCATGGCCTCCACGGCCCACAAAGAGTAGGCCACCTTCTGCAACGGCTCCCCCTGGGCTTCCTCATGCGCTCTCAACAAATCAGCCATAATCGCCTTGCCGGTGAGCCATGCTGCACGCGTAGGTAATGCGCCTGGATCAAATCCATACAGATTCCGCCCACTGGGAAGACTGTCCGGAACACGCATGGGACGCCACCTATACCAGTGCGCACATGACGACCTCTCAGCGCTCGGCGAACCGATGCCAACTCTCCCCCTGCATCAAGATTGGCTGCGTATAAGCGTGCCAAATCTGCCCAGGGTTGCTGCGCCTCGGGCAACTGAGGTTCACCATTGAGCACAGCATCGAGCCACACATAAACGGGGGATTCCGAAAAGACTGCGTGGTCATCCGTGTACACTTCGTCCGCGTCTTCCAAATCCAGCGCTTGCAGAAAGTCAGGGCCCAACATTTGCAGAACCGTAGTGGCTCGCGCGAAGGGCTCAGGTGTCTCGCCAAAGGTATGTAAGCCGATGGGTTGCGCCAAATCGGCAAGGTCGTGCAACTCGTCGTGCAGAGCCATCACAAAACCCTCCGGATCGCTCTCAATACGCGCAGCATCCCAAGGAAAATCCAACAACACTTCGCTGGCAAGGGCTGCATCGCGCAATTGGTAAAGCGTGTGCGAGCGCACTTCTCCGGGCTCCAAGGTCTCCCATTGATGGACCAGGTTGTGCATATCGATCAACTCGCCATACAAACCGGCGGCTCGAAACGGTGGCGTCTGGTGACTGATAATGACTGCCCGTCCCCGCCGCTTCGCCTGTGTCGCTTCACCCACATTATCGATGATGTAGGGATAGATCACAGGCAAGGAACCCAAGGCGAGCAGGGAGTCATCCTCGGCATGCAGGCCACGCTCTTTGCCAGGCATCCATTCCTGCGTACCGTGCGTGCCAAAATGCATAACGGCATGTGCCTGCATGTGCTCGCGCACCCACAAGTAAACTGCCAGATAGTAGTGATTTACCGGAACGCGCATGTCATGATACAAAGCGCGTTCATTATCCTCGCCCGGTGCTCCGCGCGGAGGCTGCGGCAAAACCACAAGGTTGCCCACTTGCACGATGGGAATGTGAAATGCTCCGTTGCTGAAGTAGGGACTGCTTTGTGGCATACCCCAGCGGGCTTCAATGCGTTCGCGGGTCGCTGCGGAAAGTTGCCTGTACCACTCCATGTAGCATCCAACGGCAACCTCGCGACCTCGGCGTCCAGAGCCTTGAACAAGTCTTGTGGTTGGTGCAGGCCCCGCATCACCTGACCCACGCTTTGAATCCAAAACTCCTCATCTCTTTTCGCAGTGGCAAAACCCTCTGCCGCCAAGCCGTCGCTTAAAACAGCAAGGCTGCGTGGCACGTTAAGAAACGAGGCCGCAACATTGCGCTCGCCCGGCGGATAGTTATAGACCATGACCGCCAGGCGTTTGTCTGCCAATTCAGCACGCCTTAGCTCAACGTAAGCAGCAGCTTTATCCGCCACCAACCGAACTTGCTCGGGTATGACTTCAACGCGTCCTTGCCCACGCGCAAACAGGACAACGGGATCGATCAACCCAGCCTGTTCAGGAAGTGCCAGATAGATAGGAGTGGAGGTCAAGGAAAGGCCCGTCGGGCTTTGGCGGAAATGCTCTGCGGAACCTTCCGACCATCCAATTCCTTGCAAGACCGGAATGTCCAATTGCTCCAACTGGTCGCGCAGTCCCAAGTGATAAACTGGCGACAGGTGGATCAAAACATCGAGGTCAAGATCAGCGGTAAGGCTCACTAAATCCAGATCCGTTCCCATCGAATAAAACAGTGGTACAGCACTGATGCGCCTTTCTGCCAACGCAGCCACCAACGCATCGACATGCGCCAACTCGTTGGACTCAATAAAACTGGGATGAAAGCCAATCCCCACCCTTCCACGGCTTTCGGGATGCGCCGTCGCCGCTAGCACGATTGCGGGTGTATCGGATACCAAATCCGAAAACGCCGGATGATAAGCACCCTGTGCCGGCAATGCACGGGGAGCCTCAACCAAAAATGGATCCTCACCCCACTCAAGAGCCCGCAAGGATGCCACCAACAACTCCATATTGAGTGTGCCTGCATGACGAAAATATCGCCACAGACGATCCCCAACGGCATCCTCAACGCCGCTCCAACTGCCCGTTGCTCTTCCCACAACGATAGTCGGTGGTGGAGTTGCCAAGAGCTGTGCCGCCTCCTGCAAAGTAGCAGTAATGGGCGAACCCTGTTGCTCACGCGGGGCATCGGCAAACACCCAATTGGCCTGACTCATGGCCTGCGCCAAATTTTCAGCATCGACAGCACCGGAACGCATAACTTGAACCTCTACGGCGTCCCCGGCCTGCCGCAGCAGATCGAATTTGGATTCCATTACCACGCTATCGGCAACAACCAGAATCCGCAGAGTTTCCGCTGTCGCATGAGCGCTGGCAGTCGCTAGCATCGAAATCAATGAAACGGCAACAATCAACCGGCGCCAAATTTTGTACTCACTTTTCATGATTTGTAATTCCTTGAGTAAATCTCGTTAAAAGGACATCGACCAACGCAGCGCATAAGACCGGCCCCGCTCGGCGTAGCCAAAATCTGCCGACTTCGTGATCAGATCGACATCGGTAAGGTTATTGACAGTGGCAACCAAACTGTGACGCTCATTCATCTGCCAACGCACATTGGCATTCACCAGTGTATAACCTGGTAGTTGCGTCAGCACCGAGGGTGTCCCTACACGCAGATACTGCCTGCCATTGTATTCCAAGGCGATACCTGCACTCAGCCGCTCTTGCAGCCAACTGTATTGAGCACTCGCTGTGATTCGGTGTTCAGGCCGGTTGGTCAATGGCTGATCCGCATCGAGGTCCGTCCCTTCCAGCCAGGCATAGCCAGCGCGGAGGCGCAATCCGGCGATTGGTCGCCAGGTAACGTCAGCCTCCACCCCATCCATACGCGCACGGGACACATTCACGTAGGTACTTACCCGTTGTGGACTTGGACCGGGAATGATTTCCAGTAATTCGGTCGCGATTAAATCGGTAATGTTGTTGCGAAATACCGAAACAGAGAAACTCAGGTTTCCGTTCACTTCGTACAACGCGCTCAATTCATAACTCTCGCTGGTTTCCGGTCCTACATCAGGATTGCCGACGAAGGTATGCGCGCCTTCGAACCTGTATTCAGCAGAACTTTGCTTCAGCGTCGGCGCGCGGAAACCGCGCCCGTAGCCACCTTTCACTACCCACTGTGGAGTGATAGACCATACCAAATAAGCGCGCGGACTCAGCTCAGAGCCAAAGCTGTCGTGCTCATCCCAACGCAACGCTGTGGTCAAAGACCAATCCGGAACAAACCGCCACTGGTGTTGTGCAAACAATGCGCGGTAATTCGCAGTATCCTGGCCGGCGGCAAAGGCCCGGTGCCGCAGTCGCTCGGAGCGCGCTTCGCCACCTATCGTCAAATCCATGTCTTCATTCAGTGGACCGGTCATGTTGAAATCCGCAACCCTGTCGCGCATGAACTGTGGCGTTACCGGGGTACCACCGTCATCCCGATACCCTACCGCATCCGTACGCGCCTCATAGGCACCGACTTGACCATACCAATCGCCAAATCGCGGCAGCCAACGCACGCCTGCCAGTTGCCTGACCAGATCGTAACCTGAAAGATAAAACGGTGCTGAGCCGCGGGTGTCGGTGTCGCGCCAACGGTCTTCCTGCACTCGGGAATACTTAAACTCAAATCGGTTATTGGGCGAGGGCGACCAGTTAAGCTGAGCATTTGCCCCATATATCTCCAGTCCCTCCAACTCCGTGATGCGCTCATCTGCCGCCAAAGGCGTATCGTTTAAATAGCGGTACATCGCAGTCAGCCGCAAGCCGAGTGTATCACTCAAGGGCCCGGCCAGATGTACAGAGGAGGCAAACTCTTCTCCCCCCGCGACCATCCTCACGCAGGCCGACAGATAGCGAAAGCTCGCCTCCCCAGTTTTCAGGGACTGGCCGGGTAATGATGTTCACCACACCTCCCATTGCCTCCGAGCCATACAAGGCCGACATCGGACCACGCACCACCTCAATCCGCTCGATGGCACTCAGCGGCACCCAATCGTATTGGAAGTCAGAGTGCCCGACAATTGCATCCGTAGCGGAAATGCGACGACCATCCACCAGTATCAGCGAATGGCGCGCTTCCATACCGCGCAAAAGCAGCACCTTGCGCCCGCCAACTCCTTGCCCTACCAAACTCAAACCGGTAGTTTCCCGCATGACCTCCAACAAGCTTGCACTCGTGGTCTCCTGCAGCTCCTGCAAACCGATCATACTCACGCTCGCAGGTGCCAGGCGCATCGGCTGCTCACTCATCGTCGCCGTCACCACAAACTGCGGCAAATGCATCACAGGATCCCCGGAATCCGCAGTCATACCCCAAGCGCCCAAGTTCAGAAGGCTGGTTACTCCACTTAAAATCAGCGATTGCTTCAATTTCATCGCCGAAGATCTTATCTGATACAGAGTCTCATTATCAACCCAGATCCGGAATAAAAGTACTCCGAAACGGAGCAGTCCAAAGGCACAAGGATTTTTGCCTTAAATCTCAGGCGGGTAACGATTGATTGTTGAAATGTACCAAAACCAAGCTATTCTGCGAAAAAATTTGAAACGCCCATGGTGTTCTCCTACGGTTTATGAATGCCTGAAATTTCCAGATTTCTCGGAATCATCATTCGGATGTATTACCGTGATCATGCTCCAGCACATTTCCACGCGGAGTATGGCGAATATGAGATCACGGTCGAGATTATGTCCGGCGTTGTCACAGGTCACTTCCCGAGACGTGCGCTCAAGGCCGTTTTAGAATGGTATGAAATCAACAAAGAGGCGCTTCAGCGGGACTGGGAACTCGCAGAGCAGCGCAAACCACTTGAACCGATTCAACCCCTCGAATAATGAAATTCTTACACATTGAAGAAGCAAAGTATTTGGATGGCCATCGCGTGTGGATAAAATTCAGTGATGGGACAGATGGGCAGGTCGACCTCAAAAATGAATTGGAAGGACCTATTTTTGAGCCATTGAAGGATACTTCATATTTCAAACTGTTTACCCTTGAAGGGCACACACTCACGTGGCCAAACGGAGCTGACTTTGCACCCGAGCACCTCTACTCCTTAACTCCGCAGATCCAGTCAGCGCCCCACCGTAAGCACCCCGAAAGCAAGCGCGGGCTAAAGCTCCGCGCCAACGTTGGCAGGGAGCTTCAGCCCCTGGCCCAAAAAAGCTTGCGCTCCCATTCGTAATTTTTCATTCGTAATTCGTAATTATCCCTTACGAAGCGGCTGCTTTAGCTGCCGAAAAAAGGCGTGGCCTTCGACCACGGGGGAGCTACTGGCGTTTTTTTAAAAAGAAAGCTCTAGCGTGCATAAAAGAACGTCCGGGTTCATTGACGACGTTGCCCGCTGAAAACGGATCGCGAATAAAGCTATTGGCCACTGCGTAGGTGCGGTCGAAGAGGTTGTCCACTCCTGCGCTCAACAAGAAGTTGGCATTGAATTGATAGCTTCCGAGTAAGTTGAATGTGGTCCATCCGGGCAGGGGTCGCTCGGTCACCGTAGGGTCAACCCTGTTGAGTTTGCTTTGATGCAAAGCAATGAGTTGAGCCGTCAGCCGGTTCTGCCGCCAGGCAACGAAGCCCTGAGCGCGCATGGGCGGTACTTCGGCCATGTTGCGCTGGTTGGTGGGATTATTGCGGTTAAGCTGCCCGCGCTGCCAAGCCAATCCTCCGCTCACTATCAATGAGTCCATTACCTGAACCCGGCCATTGAACTGTAAACCATACAACCGCGCGTCTATACCGGTATAGGTGGTGGCCAACGGGGCCATTGAGTGCAACACAAAAGCCTGAAAGACAAATAATAGCCGCCAAGGTTTCACTTGACGCGTGTTGCGCAGGCAACACAATGTATGCCATGAAAAGTGCAGCCGTTCACAGTAGAATCGAACCAGAAATTAAACAAAAAGCGGAGTCTATCCTGTACCGGCTTGGTGTCAGTCCGACTGAGGCCATCCGCATGTTCTATGTCCAGATTGCTCTTCGGAATGGGTTACCGTTCCCTGTAGAGATCCCCAATGAAGAAATGAGGAGGCCTTCAGAGATTCGCGTGCAGGAAGGAATCTAGAATGTTTCGAGAGTGTGGATGATCTCGTCCAGAGCTGGAAGTGATGAAAAAAAATCTTTCAGACGCGCCAGTTCAAGAAAGACATCAAAAGATTAACAAAAAGAGGCAAGAACCTTACCAAGCTCAGCATAGTTGTTAAGAATCTGGCCGAAGGTAAAATGTTAGAGGAAAAGTACAGAGAGCATGCACTCTCAGGCGATTGGATTGGGTCAAGAGACTGTCATGTTGAGCCTGACTGGATCTTGATCTACAGACCTGAACCAAATGCACTGTTTCTTGAGCGCTCCGGAAGCCACAGCGACTTGTTCAAGTAACCCCCAACAAGACGGATCGAGGTAACGGCTAACGCCATACCTCGTCCGCATTGCCTCCAGCGCGACCTCGACTAAGCACGCGAACAGGCAGGACGCATTGCCGAAAACCAGACTGGAGACAGAGGATCGCTTTTAATGCAAACCCGCATAACCACGTATGTGGCCATCGGCTTCATGGCTGCGGGGGTTCTTGTTTGGAGGCAACATCTAAAACTACCGCATTGGAGCTACCGTGTCTGGTTTAGGGTACACTGCGTTGTTCATAACGATGAGCATCTTGCTGCTCGTGCCACCGCTAAACAAGTTTTTGCACTCTTGTTGACATGAGACGCGACACGGTTAGAATCACTTCCACTATGATATCAAAATCTGGAATACAACTTTCTATCGCTCTCGTATTTGGTGCTGTATCGGTAGCAAGTGCGCAAAATCTTGATCAAGCTCGGGCACTCTTGCACGCTGGCGCTGATGACGCAGCAATCCGTACCGAGGTACGGGTCCTTCAACAACTGGATGAAGACGACTTTTTAGTCGAGGTTGACGGTATCCGCATCATCTTGGACCTGGATAAGGCAGTTTTGCGGAACCTGACAATCGGGGGAATCTATGAAGTTATCGGTGAGCTGGAGAAAATCCGTGGTGAAAAATATGGAGTTGCGGTCAA
>JAJOKB010000030.1 GCA_021208135.1 Verrucomicrobiota bacterium
GGTCACGTTCCGCTTTACAGAAAACTGCCTCGCCGCGGTTTCAACAATCATAATTTCCGCACCGAGTTTGATGTGGTCAACGTGAGCCAGTTGGAAAAGATTCAAGGCGATGTTGCAGACCGTGAAACATTGGTGGCTGCCGGTTTGGTTCGTGCCAGCGCAAAACACATCAAAGTTTTGGGTACCGGCGATATCACGCGAGCCATTCAGGTTACTGCTGACAAGTTTTCTGCAACCGCCAAGGAAAAGATTGAAAAGGCCGGTGGTAGCGTCACAGTGCTAATGCCAGCAAACGATGCCAGCGAGTAAGCTGGTGCTGCGGCAACTTAATCAACCCTCCTGTCGATGATATCTGCGTTCGTCAATTGTTTCAAAATTCCGGAGCTCCGGGATAAGATTTTTTTTCACCCTGTTTCTGCTCTTCATTGCTAGAGTAGGAGCGAATATACCTCTGCCGGGTATCAATCCTGTACCGTTGCAGGATTTCTTTGCCGCACAAAGTGGAGGCACGGGTGGTAATTTGCTGGGACTGTACAACATGTTTACCGGAGGAGCCCTGCTCAAGGGCGCCATTTTCGCCTCGGTATCATGCCATACATCTCAGCATCTATTATCTTTCAGTTGATGACAGCAGTTTGTGCCCACCTTGTCGCGACTGCAACAGGAAGGTGAAGTAGGGCGACAGAAAATTTCCCAATACACTCGTTACGCAACACTGGGAATCTGTCTTGTACAATCCTTCCTTTTGATTGCCGCTTTGCGCAATCCGGGGGAGCATTTTTGACGGCTTCAGTAGTGACATTTACGGGCAGATTATCCTTTTGGATGCAGCATGGTTCACCATCACTTCCGTAATTTTCCTCACCAGTGGTACCATACTGCTGATGTGGATTGGCGAGCAGATTACTCAACGTGGTATTGGCAATGGAATTTCCATATTAATTACCATTGGCATTCTTGCTGATTTACCGGCGGCTATCTCTCTCACCTACCGCTTATTCACTGCTCCTGTCGGACAGGATGCCCAGTTAGGAATGGGCGAGGGTATTATCATGTTTGCCTTCCTGTTCCTGGTGATCGCTGCAGTGGTGGCAATGACTCAGGCGGTACGTAAGATTCCGGTGCAGTATGCCAAACGGGTAGTCGGACGTAAAGTGTTTGGTGGTCAAAGCAGTTTCCTACCGCTTAAGATCAACTATTCCGGTGTTATGCCGATCATTTTCGCCTCGGCTATTATGATGTTCTTCCAACAAGTCCTTACTTGGACCGGCGGTGCTCTTGAGTTGAGATTCATCCGCGAAGTTGGGATGGCATTACCATGGCGAAACTTTTTATTACATCGTCTTCGGCATGCTGATTCTGGTGTTCAGCTATTTCTGGGTGTCTGTCATGTTCAAACCAGTCCAGATTGCTGATGATTTGAAGAAATATGGTGGCTATATTCCGGGCGTCGCCCAGGTGAACCCACCGCGCGCTATCTGGACTTCCTGATGACGCGATTAACCCTCGCAGGGTCGATTTTCCTTGTGATTGTGGCTATCATTCCCGATGCCCTGCTATTTACTACCGGTGTCCCTTATCAGGCGGCGCAGTTTTTTTGGCGGCACTGGTCTGCTGATTATCGTTGGTGTGTTGTTGGACTTTTTGCGTCAGATTGAAACATTCCTCCTGCAGCGGCACTATGATGGTTTTCTCAAGAAGGGTCGAATCAAGGGTCGCAGCCAAGGTCGTGTACGCCAGTTGGTGGATACCGTTGGCATCGCTCAGGGTAAGAAGTTATGGCGCTGGTTGCTGATCATGTTTGCAACCGGTTTGGTTGCCTGGCTCTTGAACTGGCACTACTTTACCCGCTGATTTGTTACGGATTGCAGCCTGCCAATGTGCAATCTTTTGTTCTTTAACAGTATTTCGTTAACGCCTCTCCACGATTGTGTGAGAGCCTCAGGCCGGAGTTCAGAATGATTCCGATTAAAACCAGTGCCGAGATCGAGTCCATGCGAGCAGCTTGTAAGATTGCTGCCAATGTCTTGCATCGGCTTATACCATTGGTCGCTCCCGGCGTTAATACCTACGATCTGGATCAAGAGGGGAAAAACCTAATTGCTTCATATGGTGCTGCCAGCGCATGCTTTAATTATCGCAACGGTGCATTGAGGTTCCCTTCTTACACTTGCCTTTCTGTGAATGAGGAAATCATTCATGGCATTGGCACAATAAAGCGTGTACTCAATCCAGGTGATATTATCAGCATCGATGTCAGTGTTGTTTACAATGGATTCATTGGGGACAACGCGGCAACTATACCAGTAGGTTCTATTAACCCGCAGGCTCAATTCCTCTTGGACTCAACCCGTGAGGCACTATACCTTGCAATCGAGCAGGCCCGTTCTGACCATCGGGTAGGTTTCATTTCCCACGCAGTGGAAAGTTATATCAGGCCGCGAGGCCTGGGAATAGTGCGCGATTTTGTCGGCCATGGTGTCGGCAAATCCATGCACGAAGAACCACAAATTCCCAATTTCGGGCCCAAAAAGCGCGGAGATAAACTCCGCCCCGGAATGACTTTGGCGATTGAACCCATGATCACCGCCGGCAGAGCTGAGGTTGAAATGATGTCCGACGGTTGGACGCACGCACCAGGGACTTGTCGTTGAGCGCGCACTTTGAACACACCGTTCTGGTGACCAGTGGCGATCCGGAAATCTTAACCCAGCCGGATCTGTGATGATTTTTATCGACCTCCGTTAACGAAGAACTTGACAATTTAATTTATCACGTCTTCTTTCGACGTTTTTCTCTCGATACCACGCCTAACAGGCATATTTTTCAGTAACCTATTCAATAATCAACAGTTATGCCACGCATTCTGGCCGTAGACATTCCCGGCAATAAAAAAATACCATACTCTCTGTGCTACATTTATGGCATTGGGCTCACCACCGCCAATTTGCTAGTCGAAGAGGCAGGCATCGACCCGATCGTCGTGCCCAAACTCTTAGTGAGCAGGAGTTAAACAAGCTTGCGGAACTCATCATCTCCAAAGGCATTCGCGTTGAAGGTGATTTGCGTCGTGAGATCACCGCAAATTTGAAGCGCCTCCAGGCTATTCAGTGCTACAGAGGCCATCGTCACCGTCGGGGTTTGCCATGTCGCGGACAACGTACCCGTTGTAACGCCCGCACACGCAAGGGTAAGCGCAAGACCGTTGGGGTGCAAAAGAAGAAATAATTTAATCAGAATATAGATATGAGCGAAGAACAAAAGAAGGAGCAATCCACCAAGACTCCCGCTGCGGAAACAGAAACTCAGGCCGCCGCAGCCGCCACCGCCGAGGCTGGTGCTGAGAAGCCGGAAGAGAAGAAGTCAGGTCAGCCAACCGCTGCCGATTTGTTGAAAAGCGAAGTGGACCTTACCGTCCGCAAAGCCAAGGGCAGCAAGAATGTAACCAGTGGTATCGTCAACATTCTTGCCACCTTCAACAACACCAAGGTTTGTTTCTGCGACAAACAAGGAGCTGTGATTTCGTGGTCCAGTTCCGGAAAAATGAATTTCCGCGGTTCCCGTAAGAGCACAGCATATGCAGCTCAGGTGGTGACTCAGGATGCTGGGAAAGTCGCATTGTCCCACGGCATGAAGGAAGTGGAAGTGCGGGTCAAAGGCCCAGGAATGGGTCGTGATTCCGCAATCCGCGCGATTCAAACCCTGGGTATGACGGTTTCCTCTATTATTGACGTTACACCTGTTCCGCACAACGGATGCCGCGCTAAGAAGCGTCGTCGCGTGTAACACTACCTCATCACCCTGGAATACCAAATTTTAAGGATTTATCATGGCTCGCTATACCGGACCTACGACTCGTATCAATCGCCGTTTTGGCATGTCGATTTTCCCGCCCAGCAAGGCGCAGGATCGCAAACCTCATCCTCCCGGCCAACACGGTCCTCGTCTGCGCCGTAAGGTCACAGACTACTCAATGGGTCTGAATGAGAAGCAAAAATTGCGTTATCTCTATGGCCTCACTGAAAAGCAATTCCGCCGCACTTTCGATCGCGCGAAAAGTACACGTGGCGTAACGGGAGAAATTTTCCTTTGCCTGCTGGAAACCCGCTTGGATGCTGTCATTTACAACATCGGATTTGCCAAGACCCGGCGTCAGGCCCGCCAGTTTGTAGCACATGGTCACATTAAAGTGAACGGTGTGAAGGTGGATATTCCCAGCTACCAAGTCAGTGCCGGGGACGTGGTCGAGGTGCGTGAATCCACTTCTTCACGCCAGTTGGCCACGCGCTCACTGGAAGACACTCGAATCCGTACAGTTCCACTATGGATCACTCGTAACGATGATGCTTTAAAAGCGACCATCAACCGTTTGCCCACCGGCGACGACATTGAGCCCGGTGTGAATGTTCAACTTATTGTGGAATTCTACAGCCGATAGTTTTTCCGTCTTCAGTCTGCCACAAGGCAAAATAATAGCACTTAAATTTAAAAGGGAACAGTCATGCCGATCCGTCTTGGTAAATTCCAGCTCCCCAATCGTTTGGTCAAGGACGAGGAGAACTCAACCGATACCTACGCCAAATTCATTGCGGAGCCTTTCGAAACGGGCTACGGGCACACAATCGGAAACAGTTTCCGCCGCGTGTTACTCAGCTCCATTGAAGGCGCCGCGATCGCCTCCATCAAAATAGAAGGGGTGCAGCACGAGTTTCAAAGCATTGAAGGTGTGTTGGAGATGTCACCGACATCGTCCTGAACCTCAAGAAGATCCTCGTTGTATCTCAACGCCGTGAGTCCACTAAGCTCATCATTGATGTGAATCGCGAAGGCAAGGTCACTGCGGCTGATATTCAAGCGGACGCAAACATTCAGATCATTAATCCGGAGCAAGTGATTTGTACCTTGGATCGACCACAGCGTTTCTTTGCCGAAATCGAGATCAAGACAGGTCGTGGATACGTTTCTGGAGAGGACAATAAGAGTTTGGATCAACCGATAGGTGTGATTTCTATCGATACGTTGTACAGTCCCGTGCGTCTAGTTAAGTATTCCGTTGAAAATACCCGTGTGGGACAAATGACGGATTACGATAAACTGATTTTGGAAATCTGGACCGATGGTCGTTATACGCCTGATGATTGCTTGAAACAGTCTGCAGCGATTTTGAAACACCATCTCGAGGTATTTGATCGGGTTACTGACGAAACCGTTGAGTTCGAAAATGAGCAGACCGAAGTGAGTGAAGAGCAGAATAAGCTGCGCAAGTTGCTCAACATGTCTGTAAATGAGATCGAGCTCTCCGTTCGCGCCGCAAACTGTCTCAACAATGCGAATATCACCACTGTGGGTGAGCTTGCAATGAAGACCGAACAGGAAATGCTGAAATACCGCAATTTCGGAAAGAAGTCCTTGAACGAAATCAAGGCCAAGCTTGAACAGCTCGGCTTGAGTCTAGGAATGAAAATTGATGAGCGTTTGCTCGACAGCCGGACCGATTTTTAGTCCAGCGGATAGTCACCCACCAAACCAATAACGACTTAAGAATTTACTACCATGCGCCATTTAAAACATCGTCATCAGCTGGGACGCAAGAAGGAGCACAGAAGTGCTTTGATGTCCAATCTGGCTGCGGCTCTTCTAACCCATGGTCGGATCAAGACCACATTGCCGAAGGCCAAAGCTCTGCGCCCCTTTGTAGAAAAGATTATTACTCTCGCCAAAAAAGCGCAAACAGCTACTCCTGAGCGTGCTCTCGCTTACCGTCGCTTGGCGATCGCCCGTGTGCGTGACACAGAGGCTGTAGCCACCTTGTTCAACAAGCGTGCCACCGAGTTTGTGGACCGTAACGGAGGCTACACTCGCATTTACAAGCTCGGCGTTCGCGTTGGAGACGCTGCCGAGATGGCGGTCATCCAGTTGATCCCAGCCGCCGATGAGGGCTATGCCAAAAAGGGACGCTCTACCCGCAAAACTCCAGTGAAGGCCGTTGAAGATACTCCCGCCGAAACTGTAGTCGCTGATCCGGTTGAAGAGGTTTCCGCCGAGGCAACCGAGGCAGCAAGCGCGGAGGAGACTGGCGAAGAGAAGAAGGAGAGTTAATCACGCTCCGCATCAGGTTTTTCCTAAGACGCGCTTTCAGCCGAAGGCGCGTCTTTGCTATTTTTACTGCTGGTTATGATCTACCTCGGGCACTTACTCTCTATTTACCTTTTTAGCAGGCCTTGTGCTGGTTTTTGGGCTGTGGTACTTTTATGATCGTCGCGACAGCCGCTACTATGATCGTCAGAGGAAGCGTCGCTGTTTTCATTGCGTCAAGTGTGGTGAGTTGTACAGCAGTCAAAAGGCCGGACAGAAAATCAGTTGTCCCAAGTGTGATTTTCTTAATCCACCCTTGCGCTTTTAGCTCAGGATGAATCTCCGTTCTTGATTAATACTCCAACTCTCTACTCACTAAAGCTTTTCCAATATCCCATGGCTCAAATTATTGCAGTTCTCGACTTCGGTTCACAATACACTCAGGTCATCGCCCGTCGTCTACGGGAATGCCAAGTGTACTCGAGGGTTTATCGCTTTGACACCCCGGTTGAAAAGCTGCGGAGTGACGGGATCCATGGCATTATTTTATCGGGAGGCCCCTCCAGTGTCTTTGCCCCCAATGCTCCCATGCCTGACCCAGCCCTGTTCTCATTGCAGGTTCCTGTATTGGGTATTTGCTACGGGATTCAATTGTTGGGGCGCATGCTGGGCGGAGAGGTAGCAAAGAGCCAAGAGCGGGAATATGGACGTGGTACTTTGTCCATCGAGCAGCATGGAGATTTGTTCAAGGACCTGCCACCCACTATCCAGGTGTGGAATTCACACGGCGACAAATTGATCCAGCTTCCTCCTGGATTTAGTGCCGTAGCCCACACCGAAAATAGTCCTTTTGCGGCGATTGAGGATGTTCAGCGCAGATTCTATGGATTGCAGTTCCATCCGGAGGTATTCCACACCGAGAGGGGCGTTGATATCATTCGCAATTTTGTCTTCGGAATCTGTGGCTGCAGTGGCGACTGGACCATGGCCAGTTATATTGAAGCTTCGATTGAGAAGATTCGGCAAACTGTGGGCGACAGCAAAGTGATTCTTGGTCTTAGCGGTGGTGTCGACAGCTCCGTTGCCGCAGCGTTGATTCACCGCGCTATCGGTGACCAACTGACCTGCGTTTTTTGTGGACAATGGTTTGTTGCGAAAGCATGAGCGTGAAGCGGTCAAGAAGCTTTATGGCGATCATTTTAAGATCAACCTAGTGGTCTCCGATGCCGTGAAATTGTTTCTCGACCGTCTGGAAGGGGTCACCGATCCAGAGCGCAAACGCAAAATCATTGGCAATACTTTCGTGGAGGTATTTGAGCAGGAGGTGGACAAGATCGGTACAGTGGACTTTCTCGCCCAAGGGACCATATACCCTGACATTATTGAGTCCGTACCGATTGACGGCAACCCTGCTGCCTTGATAAAGAGTCACCACAATGTGGGGGGGACTCCCCGAGCGTATGCGGATGAAAATTCTGGAACCGTTGAATCAGCTATTCAAAGATGAGGTGCGGAGACTCGGTGAGGAGCTTGGTTTGCCAAAAGAAGTGGTTTGGCGTCAACCGTTCCCAGGTCCGGGATTGGCAGTCCGGGTAATCGGGGATATTACCGAAGAGCGACTCGCTATTTTACGCGAGGCTGACTATATTCTCTTGGAAGAGATGAAGAAAGCGGATCTATACTATAAGGTCTGGCAGAGCTTCGCAGTGTTTTTGCTGTTAGGACCGTAGGTGTTATGGGCGATGAAAGAACTTACGATTACGTTATCGCACTGCGCATTGTGGAAAGCATTGATGCCATGACAGCCGATTGGGCACACTTGCCTCATGCTCTGCTGCAAAAGATTTCCAACCGTATCATTAATGAAGTGAAAGGTGTCAACCGGGTGGTTTTGGACATCAGTTCCAAGCCGCCCAGCACTATTGAGTGGGAGTAGTTGTTGTACCATTATGGGAATTCGCACTATTCAGACCAAAGACCCCGATCTGTTCCGCATCCTGGCAGCGTTTAATCAGCAGGCTCAACAGGGTGGAGGAATTGCAGACGTTGTTACTCAGATTTTGAACGACGTCCGCAATCGCGGGGATCACGCTCTTGTGGACCTTACCCGGAAATTCGATGGATGGGAAGCGAAGGTTGCGGATTTGAGAGTCCCGCTGGAGGAATTGTTGGCATCAAAGAGTGGGCTTACGCATCAGGAGCTGGGCTGTATTCAAGAGGCAATACACTGTGTCCAGGAGTTTCATAAACAAGGATTGCCCCGTTCGTGGAGTGATGAAAATCCTCACGGTGCATTGGTTGGAGAAAGATGGTACCCTATACAACGGGTCGGTATTTTACATTCCCGCTGGTAACGTCCCATTGGTTTCAACTGTTGTCATGACCGTTACGCTTGCGCGTCTGGCTGGTGTTCCGGAGATTGCAGTGGTTTACTCCCGCGGCAGGAGTGGAACAGTCAGTCGCAAATGTTGGCTTGCCTGAACTTGTGTGGAGTGAGTGAAGTCTACCGGGTCGGTGGAGCTCAGGCAATTGCAGCGATGGCTTTTTGGAACGCAGACCATCCCAGCTGTCTGCAAGATAATGGGACCAGGCAATGCCTATGTAGCTGAAGCGCAGAGACAGGTGTTTGGCACTGTTGGGGTGGATTTGTTGCCCGGCCCTAGCGAAGCGCTGGCTTATGCTGACGCCACAGCGCGTCCGGATTATTTGGCAGCCGATTTATTGGCACAGGCAGAGCATGGGAGCGGCAGGGAGAAAATTTATTTGGTCTCCTGCTTTCCGGAAATTTTTGCGCGTGTGCAGAAAGCAATTGAAGACCAGTTGCCACGGCTAAAGCATGCGCGCGCTATACAGCGGGTGCTGAATGAGTACTCCCTGTTTATTCATTCGCAAGATGAGGACTCTGCGATTCAGGTTATCAACTATATCGCTCCGGAACATTTTGAGCTACACATCGCTTCCGATGCGATTGAGAGTATTCTGGCAAAGGTTCATACAGCCGGGGCTATTTTATGTGGCCACGATACACCCACCGTTTTGGGCGACTTTACCGCAGGGCCTAGTCATACATTGCCCACTTCACGCACCGGCAGGTTTTTCAGTGGCCTCAAGATCACGGATTTCATGCGGCGCAGTAGCATCGTTCGCTACGACCGGGCATCATTGGTCAAGGCTCGATCAGTCGTGGAGGTGTTTTCCAGATTAGAAGATTTGGATGCTCATGGTCAGTCCATGGAGATTCGCTTCAAGAATTCATAATCAACAACTTTATGTCAGGGGTTACCCAATTTTCAGAACTTGCCCTTCCGCATATACGCAGCCTGCAGGCCTATGTTCCAGGAGTGCAGCCTGTTGGCGAAGGATGGACCAAGTTGAACACCAACGAACTGCCTTACCCTTGCAGCCCAAAGGTCGGGCCAGCTGTGATGGCAGAGGTTGCGAAGCTGCCACTATATCCTAATCCTACCAGCGCAGCGCTCCGTGAGGGAATTGCTCAGTATCACGGAGTATCTGCCGACAGAGTTATCGTGGGAAATGGTTCGGACGACATATTGAATTTGCTGGTCCGGGCTTTTAATTCGAAGGAATCAGCCACGGTAGTCACAGTCCCCAGTTACTCATTGTATCAAACCTTGATAGCGATTCGTGGCGGCACACTAATTGAGGTTCCTTTCGATGCCTCCATCAAGCTCCCCGTTGATGCTTTGGTTTCCTGTGGAGCCCGTATGCTGTTTCTCACCTCACCCAATGCTCCCACCGGAATATCTTTTCCCAAGGAGAGCGTTCGAGATCTCGTTTTCGCGATTCGCTGGTATTGTGGTGATGGATGAGGCTTACGTTGACTTTGCAGACTGGAGTGGAATGGAGTTGTTGGATGAGTTTCCAAACCTCCTGGTGACACGCACTTTCTCTAAAAGCTATGGGTTGGCAGGACTCAGGGTAGGGTATGCCATAGGTGCGGTCGACGTCATTGAACTTTTGGATCGCATTCGCGACAGCTACAATGTGGACCGTCTCGCCCAGGCAGGGGCTTTGGCCGCTCTCCAGGATGTTGACTATCACCGCGAAGTGATCCAGCGAGTGAAGGCGACCCGAGCCCGCTTTGCCACGGAGTTGGATTCGCGCGGATGGTACACATACCCGTCCCACACTAATTTTGTTTTTACCCGCCCTTGTAATGCCCATGGTGAGTTTAGTCCGCAAAATAGCAGGCAGTTTATTTGATTTTTCTCTACAGTGAGCGGATATTGATCAGGCGTTTTCCGTCCAATCCATTGACAGCCTCCTATCTCAGAATCAGTATCGGGTCCGAATCTCAGATGGAAAAACTATCGCAAACAATCGACCAATGGCTCAATCACGCATAGCAAGCATCGAACGAAACACTACCGAAACCAGTATCAACATGACACTGGTAATCGACGGGACCGGGCAGTCGGATATTGCCACTGGTATTCCTTTTTTTGATCACATGCTTACCTTGTTTGCGAGGCACGGGTTATTTGATTTACGACTGACCGCAAAAGGCGACTTGGATGTGGATTATCACCACACGGTGGAAGACGTAGGTATTGTCCTTGGCCAGATAATAAAGCAGGCACTTGGTGATAAGTTAGGCATACGGAGGTATGGCTTTTTTATCCTGCCTATGGACGAGTGTCTGGCACGGGTTGCATTGGACTTGGGCAATCGTCCTTATCTGGCGTATCGGGTTGAGTCCAAGGAAGTCTTTGTTCGCGATTTCAACATTCAACTGCTGCGTGAGTTTTTTTTCAGGCATTTGCTAGTTCGGCTGGTGCCAATGTACATATCGCCTTGGAGTATGGTGATGAGCCTCATCACATCGCCGAGGCGATTTTTAAGTGTTTTGCCCGCGCCCTTGATTTGGCAACCTCGGTTGATCCTCGTCAGGCCAATAGCCTGCCATCAACCAAGGGCTTGCTAACTTAATCTATTTAACCGGGAGGCATCGGTATGGAAGCATTTCTGGAATTTACCAGCTACGATTTTTATGGGCTTGAGGTATGGCGGATTTTGGCGCTCGTAACGGCTATTTTCCTCGGGTTCTTTGTTGGCAAGGTCGCCTCCTTAATGTTGTTAAAAACAGAGGCTGCTTTGCTCGAAAAAGAACGCCAAATCCCTTCTATCCTAGCAGGTTCCCTGGGTCGTTCTGTTACCTTGTTTGCGATCGCTCTGGGCATCCGTCTCGGGTTGTTGTTTCTGACTGCAGCGGAAGAGATTCAACGGGTTTTGCTCACGGCTTCCGCTGTGTTGGTGGTAGTGTCTGTTGGCTGGATTCTCTTCAACATGGTGGATGTGCCCTACACCTGGTATACACGGTGGGCAAAGACCAAGCAGTCGAAGCTGACTGACATGATCGCACCGCTGCTCAAATCGAGCATGCGGATCGCTGTTGTGATCTTGACCCTTGTTCAGGTAGCCCAAGTCTTAAGTGACAAGCCGATCACTTCGCTCATCGCTGGTCTTGGTATCGGTGGCCTAGCCTTGGCATTGGCGGCCCAGGATTCTTTGAAGCACCTATTCGGTTCCGTGGTGATTTTTGCAGACCGACCCTTCGAAGTTGGCGACCGATTACAGGTGGATGGAGTGGATGGCCCAGTTGTGGAAGTGGGATTTCGTTCGACAAAAATCCGCACATTGGAAGGACACTTGGTCACCATTCCCAATGGTGAGTTGGTGAACAAGAACATCATCAATATCACCAAGCGTCCTTACATCCGCCGGACACTGAATGTCACGATCACCTACGATACCCCACCGGAAAAAATCGATGAGGCGGTTCAAATTATCAAAGATTTGCTCGAGAACCATGAGGGTATGAATCCTGACTTTCCCCCCAGGGTGTTTTTTAATGAATTCAACAGTGCTTCGCTGAATATTTTGGTGATCTACTGGTACCATCCTCCCGATTTTTGGAAGTACATGGAGTTTACTCAGAAGTTTAACAAGGAGTTGTTCCGCCGTTACGGTGAAGCTGGCATTGATTTTTGCCTTCCCAACGCAAACACTCTACCTAGCCGGCGATCCCAACCGTCCACTGGAAGTGGGAATAAAAGACCTCCCCGGAAAGGAATCCGGCAATGGCCGAGTATAAACCCAACATCGCGATCATTGATTACGGCATGGGCAATCTGCGTTCGGTGCAGCGCGCTTGGGAAGCTGCCGGAGCAGATGCTGCTTTGGTGCACTCTCCCGAGGAGGCTCGTACCGCCGATGCCTTGGTGTTTCCTGGACAAGGTGCGATTGTGGACACCATGGTACGCCTTAAGTCCACCGGTTTTGACCGGTTGGTGTGTGATTGGATTGAGGCAGATAAACCATTCTTTGGGATCTGTTTAGGTTTGCAGGCCCTCTTCAGCCACTCGGAAGAAGGCGATACTCCGGGGTTGAATATCTTTCCCGGCTCCGTGCGCAGGTTTCGTTTTCTACCGGAATCCGGCCTGAAAGTTCCGCACATGGGCTGGAATTCGGTCCGCTTTACCCGCTCAACGGATTTGTCTGTCGACTCCAGAGAAGGCGCGGATCCGTATTATTACTTTGTCCACAGCTATCGGGTGGAATCGGACGACCCATTGCTCGTATGGGGTGAAACCAGGTATGGGGACTCAGTCTTTTGCAGCGCTTTACAGCGTGGGCGTTGTTATGCCACGCGAGTTTCACCCGGAAAAGTCTCAACAGAGCGGATTAAGTCTCTACAGGGCCTTCGTGAATATACTTTAATTTTTGCAACCACGCGGGTTGACCTCAGTCGTTTGCTGTTATTGTATAGGTGAGCTAATTTATTGCCTATACCTCAAATGACAACGATGGCCGAATCTCTTCCGCAAACCGCTGCAGATCAAAACGACCCAAAGGCGCTACTGTCTTTGGATGGAAAATCCTATGAGTTTCCAGTGATCATAGGGACGGAGGGTGAGCGCGCTATAGATATTCGCAAGCTTCGCGGAGAAACTGGCTACATCACTTATGACGATGGCTACGGCAACACCGGATCCTGTCTCAGTGACATTACTTTTATCGATGGAGAAAAAGGAATTTTGCGCCATCGTGGTGTTCCCATCGAACACCTTGCCGAGCGGTCCACCTTTCTCTGCACCGCCTACCTGATCCTGTATGGCAAGCTTCCCACTCGGGTGGAGTTGGAATCTTTCCGCGACAAAATTCGTCATGCCACCGCCCTGCATGAAGATTTTCGTCACCACTTCCAAGGCTTCCCTCCCAGTTCCCACCCGATGGCAATCCTCAGTTCCATGTCCAATGCTCTCGGTTGCTACTACCCGGAGATGACGATGAATGACCGCGATGCTGAGCTGGAGCATTTCGATGAGGCCGCAGCTTTGCTGATTTCCAAAGTGAGAAACATTGCGGCGATGTCCCATCGCATGCACTGCGGTTTGCCCTATAATTATCCGCGTAAGGATTTGCGCTACGTAGAGAATTTTCTGCACATGATGTTCAGCGAGCCGTACGATAATTATGAGCCTACACCGGAGGTGACACACGCACTCGACTTGTTCCTTCTGTTGCACGCCGATCACGAACAGAATTGTTCCACTTCCACGGTGCGCATGGTGGCAAGCGGTGGTGCCAATCTCTTTGCCTCTGTCTCTGCTGGCATCTGCGCCCTATGGGGGCCTCTGCATGGTGGGGCGAACTCAGCGGTGATTCGTATGCTCGAAGAAATCCACAAGAGCGGCGACGATGGCAGCAAGTTCATTGAGGCTGCAAAGAGTGGTAAAGCCCGCCTCATGGGCTTCGGCCACCGGGT
>JAJOKB010000005.1 GCA_021208135.1 Verrucomicrobiota bacterium
GAGAAGACCGCAAAGAAGTTAAGGCACTGATGCAATTTTCCTTTGGCTGGCAACTCAGCGCGGTTTTTTGGCGGGGTTATTGCTGCTGGCGATCGGTGGCATGAGTATGGAGCATGCGCTGATGTCCACCAGTTCCTCTTTATCTCACTTTGGTTTGTTCGCGGCGATTCAAGGGGGCATGGCGGGCGAAGAGGCCGCAGCATTGATAGCGTTTGTATTTGCCATGCCGTTTTTGGTGCACCCGCTGGTGTTCTTCATGTTTGGCCGCGCCATGGAAAACGGTGGGGCCATGCCCAAAATGCCAGTAGCCATTTTGGCTGCGGTGGGGGCTGCTGGCGTGATCGCTGCACTGCTGATGTGACTAAGCGCACATTCGCCCTCATTTCACGGGTTTTGCAGTTGCCACACAGGCAAGGCTGAATCACTGTGTCTTCATGGGCAGCAAACCTCAACTTCTGGTTTGGACTATCTGTGATGCAGTGCACGTGGATCCGGCGACGGGCAAACACTATATCATGGGTTGTTTCTCCAACATTCGCGCAAGACAATTTCCTGCAGTGCATGCACGCATGGTGTGGTTTGTCACCCTGTGTGACGTCTCCATCGGTCAACATCAAATCAAGTTCTCCTACGGGCTGGATATGCAGGCAATGAAACCGATCATGGAACGACCATTCGAATCCAAGAGTCCGGTCAACAAAATCAATTTGGTCAATGAGATCCATAATCTGAAGTTCGCCGAACCTGGCGAATACATCATAATGTTGGAAATTGATGACGAGCCACTGTTGATCACCAGTCTCGGAGTAAGCAATTGAATGACTGCCATGACCAACGAAGCACACAAGTTTGAACTTATCGGGGTTGGAAATCCGCTGCTGGATGCTCTCATCCATGTGGACGACAGCCTGGTGGCGGGCATACCAGGAGACAAAGGCGGTATGGTCCTGGTGGATGAGCAGGAAATGTCCACGTTGCTGAGATTATTGCCGGGGCAACCGACCTTGGCCCCTGGTGGCTCTGCTGGCAATACGGCCGGGGCAACCGCCCGCCTGGGTCTGACCACCACCTTTCTGGGAAAGTTGGGCAATGACGAGGCTGCTTCAGCCTATGCGGAATCTTTCCGCGCCGGCGGTGGCGACACCAGTCGATTCAAACGCGGTACCATTCCCAATGGTCGTTGCTTGTCCTTAGTGACACCGGATTCGGAGCGAACCATGCGTACTTACCTCGGAGCAGCAATGACTTTGAGTCCAGAGGAAATTTCCACCGCTGACTTCGCCAACTGCAAACATGCACATATCGAGGGATACCTGTTATTCAACCGTGCCTTGATGATAAAGGTGTTGACCAGTGCAAAGAGCGCAGGGTGCAGTATCAGTCTGGATTTGGCATCGTTTGAGGTCGTCAACGCAACAAAGGACATCTTGCCGGAGTTGCTCAAGGAATACGTCGATGTGGTCTTTGCCAATGAAGAAGAGGCCCAGGCTTTGATGGATGGGGAAACACGGGATGCCAAGCTGATTTCGGGACTCTTGAGCTTCTGCCCCCGGGCAGCGCTAAAAATTGGGCGCGCGCGGCTGCATAACAGGGGATCGACACAACACACTGCAAGTGCCCGCCCAAAAGGTCATTGCCCCGGTCGACACCACCGGAGCCGGCGACCTTTGGGCAGCTGGATTCCTTTACGGATGGTTGCGCGGATATGCGCCTGAGGACTGTGCCCGTTTTGGCTCCATACTGGGAGCAGCAGTCATTCAAGTATTGGGCGCACATATGCCGGAATCCACTTGGCAAACACTTAAATCTCAAATCTGTCGCTAATATGCCACACACGAAAATTGAACAGGAAGTGACCGCATTGGCTCAAGCCGCGTTGGCAGCGTCCAGGCTTATGGCCACTGCCAGCACCGACAAAAAGAATGCTGCCCTGCACCATATGGCAGCCATTTTGGAAGAGCAGGTACCAGCACTCCTGGAAGCCAACCGTGCCGATCTGGAGGCCGGTGAGGCCGCTGGGCTGTCCCGCGCACTTTTAGATCGCCTGACGCTCACCCCACAGCGCATCCGTGCCATGGCAGACGGCGTGCGCCAGGTCGCCGCATTGCCAGATCCGGTGGGACTCGTCCTGGAAGAGAAACGGCATGCTAAAGGCTTTAGCATTAGCAAACGCAGTGTTCCGATTGGAGTCATTGGAATCATATACGAATCACGCCCCAACGTTACCATCGACTGCGCCGCACTGTGTCTGAAGTCTGGCAACTCTGTCATTTTGCGGGGCGGCAAAGAAGCCATTCACAGCAACACTGCCCTCGCATCAGTTGTGCAAGCGGCATTACAGCGCAGCGGGTTGCCCCAGGCGGCAGCATCCTTGATTCCTACCCAGGATCGGTATGCCATGAATGTCCTGCTCAAATTGGATAATTACATCCATTGCATTATTCCCAGAGGCGGGGAAAGCCTGATCAGGTTTGTGGCAGAAAACGCCACCATGCCGGTCATTAAACATTACAAAGGAGTGTGTAACTTGTTCGTGGACGCCGAAGCGGAGCGGCACATGGCCGAACATCTGGTGATCAATGCCAAGTGTCAGCGCCCAGGCGTATGCAATGCCATTGAAAATTTGGTGATTCACCGCTCAGCAGCCCCCCACTCTGCTGCCCTACCTCGCTAAAGAGTTGGTTAAACACGGCGTTGAGCTGAGGGTCGACGAAGAAGCTGCCGCCATCCTGCAAACTTTCGGTGGCATCGCATTCAAGCGCGCTTCAGAGGAAGATTATTTTGAGGAATATCTGGATCTGATTCTGGCAGTGAAGGTAGTGGGCAATCTGGAGGAAGCTGTTCAGTTTATCCACAAGTACGGATCTGGCCACAGTGATGCCATCGTCACCGATAATGCCGCTACCGCCAGGAAATTCCTCAATGCAGTGGACTCCGCTGCTGTGTATTGGAATGTATCTACACGATTCACCGATGGCTACGAATTTGGCCTGGGTGCTGAGATTGGTATATCAACCGATAAATTACATGCCCGCGGACCTATGGGCTTAAAGGAATTGACTACATACAAATACGTGATCACAGGAGCTGGCGAAATCCGTTCCTGAACGATGACTCCAGAAAGGAATGAACACACATTTGCAACAACCCGGGGAATGGGAACCGCATGCAGCGGTCTGGACTGCTTGGCCCAGTGACGCCAGCCTATGGCTGGAGAATCTGTCAGGCGCTCGCCGCGAAGTCGCAGCGCTTTGTCAGCTCATCGCAGATTTAGATCCCAACCTGAATCAGGCAAGAGGAGAAGCTGTGCATGTTTTGGCTTGCGGCGACGAGGCTGTGGCTTCTGCGCGCGAAGCGCTGGCAGCATCACATGCAGTGGTGCATGAAGCACGCTTTGGCGACATCTGGCTGCGCGACACCGCACCGATTTTTGTCCGGGAAACAGCCTCCCCGCGTATCGTAGCTGTCGGATTCGATTTCAACGGTTGGGGCGGCAAATATGTGCTGGACTTTGACGACACTGTCGCCAGGCAGGTGGCACGGTTGGCTGGTACTGATTTGTGGGCACATAATTGGGTACTTGAAGGTGGAAGCATCGACGCGGACGGATTGGGAACCGCGCTTACCACCAGCCAGTGTCTACTCCATCCCAACCGCAATCCCTCACTGAGCAAAGAAGAGATTGCCGCCAATTTGCGCTCCCATCTCGGTATTGAGCATATCATTTGGCTCGGTGATGGTTTGATCAATGATCACACAGATGGGCATATAGACAATATTGCGCGCTTTGTGGCTCCAGGCAAAGTTGTGTGCATGCATCCGTCAGGCAAGGACGATCCCAATGCAGCGATCTACCGCAAGATATCCTCACAATTGCGCACCGAGAGAGATGCCGATGGACGCCCACTGGAGGTGATTGAAATCCCATCCCCGGGCAAGGTGCTGGATGACGAAGGGAAGATCATCCCTGCCAGTCACATGAATTTCTATATCGCCAACACTACGGTGGCCGTTCCGGTCTATGGAACACCTTATGACCAGCAAGCAGTCGAAGCACTGCAACTGGTATTTCCTGACCGCAAAGTTGTGGGTCTGCCTGCCAACAACATTCTCACCGGTGGTGGATCCTTCCACTGCATTACCCAGCAACAACCATTTGCAACATGAGTTTATCAACACGTACCATCAAGGTTGCTGCCATCCAGCAACCCTTTAGCGACGATCTGCAGGAAAACATAGCTGGCGTAGGCCGTCACATTCGCGCGGCAGCCGAGGCCGGTGCTCAGGTGGTGCTGCCACCGGAGTTATATCAGGGTTATTACTTTTGCCGTAACGAAAAAGATTATCACTTTGAACGCGCTCTGCCAGCGGAGGGACACCCGGCTATCATTGCCGTGCAAAACCTGGCACGTGAACTACAAGTTGTAGTGCCCGTATCCTTCTTTGAAAAAGCCGGCCCCTGCTACTATAACAGTCTGGCGATGGTCGATGCCGATGGCAGTGTATTGGGCATTTACCGCAAAAGCCACATTCCTGACGGCCCGGGCTATGAGGAAAAATTCTACTTTCGCCCGGGAGACACTGGGTTCAAGGTCTGGAATACGCGTTATGGCAAACTGGGCGTCGGCATTTGTTGGGATCAATGGTTCCCGGAATGCGCACGTGCCATGATGTTGATGGGGGCTGAAATTTTACTCTACCCTACTGCTATTGGCACTGAGCCTGAGGAGCCGGATTTGGATACCAAAAACCTGGCAAAGAGCCATGATTGGTCATGCCGTTTCCAATGTCGTACCGGTCGTGGCAGCCAACCGCACTGGAACAGAAGAAGGGCAAACATTTTATGGCTCAAGCTTCATTGCCAACCATCGGGGCGATAAGGTGGCGGAAATGGACCGCGACAGCACTGGCATTATTCATGCAGAGTTTGATTTGACATCCATCGCCCGCAATCGCGCAGCCTTCGGATTTTTCCGCGATCGTAGACCCGAGCTGTACGGCATACTTTGTCGCTGATGACTACCTTGGTTCGCCAACTGCGCTGGGACGAAATCGATGAAGACTACCTTCGCACTTTGATTTCGAATGCCCGCAACGAGGATCTGTTCGGATATGGCTTAAAATTGCTCCCGCCTCAATCCGGAGACCTCAGTTCGAACTTTTTTGCCTGTGGATAATGCAAGCAAAGTTGTGCTCCGGGCCAGGCAACCTTTGGTCGCTTGCGGTCTAAAGATGATCCCCATGATTTTGCAGACATACCACTGTCAGTGCGATTGGCAACCCGCATGCGAAGATGGAGACGCCCTGGAGTCCGGAGCAGTGCTCGGTACACTTGGGCAAGATATTTCCTCACTGTTGGTTGCCGAAAGAGTACTGTTGAATTTTCTGCAAAAATTAAGCGGTATAGCCACACTCACGCACAGATGTGTCGCAGTCTTGAAGGGCAGTAACACGCGCTTGCTGGACACCAGAAAAACAACGCCTGGCTACCGCATTCTTGAAAAATACGCAGTAGCCTGTGGCGGTGGCTGGAATCATCGATTAGGACTCTATGATCGGATCATGTTTAAGGACAATCATCTGGCGGCATGCGGAGGAATTGGATCCGAATCCTTCAAATCCTTGATCCAAACCGCCCGTTCGCGCTACCCCGGAGTGCCCATTGAGGTGGAAATTGATCACCTGCAACAAACTGCCGGATCTCCTAAAACTTAATGTCGACGGTGTCCTGCTCGATAACTTCAGCACCGCCGATTTGCACAGAGCTGTGACGCAGGCGCAGGGCAAGTTATTCACCGAAGCCAGCGGTGGCATCACCCTGGAGCGCTTACAAGAATTGGCGTCCATCGGATTGGACTTTATCTCCACCGGTAGCACTGTCCATCAGGCAACCTGGGTGGATATTGGCCTGGACTGGCAAACCTAAGCATAGATGCAAGACCCCGATCACATTATTTTGCGCGCTTTGTTACAGGCAGGGGATAACTTCGTTTCCGGCAGTCAGTTGGCCGAAAGGCTGGGAATATCGCGCGTTGGCATTTGGGCTCGGCTGGACAAGTTGAAGGCCGAAGGTTTTGAGTTTGAAGCGGTGCGCAACAAGGGTTATCGCTTGCTTCAGGAACCCCCTCAGTTGCACGGAAAATTTTTGGAAGCAGCTGTCGCCGAGGTCTATGGTTCTATAAACCTGCGTTTTCTCGATGCCATTGATAGCACCAATAGCGAGGCTGAGCGACTGTTGGCTCTTGGAGAAAGCACCCCTTTGGTCATTGTGTCAGGACAACAAACCAAAGGACGGGGCCGTATGGGCAGACAGTGGCACAGTCCACCTCAAGGCAACCTCTATGCCAGCTTTGCCTGGCGCCCGGGCCTCCCCTACCCAAGGATGCAAAATATTACCGTATGGCTGGGTGTATGCGTCTGTCAGTATTTGCGCGAACAGTGGCAAATACCTGCCGGGCTCAAATGGCCCAATGACATTTTAATCCATGGCAAAAAAGTGGCGGGAATGCTCACAGAAGCACGCATCGACGCCGATCAAACACGCGAACTTGTCTTTGGCATAGGCGTCAATATCGCAGGCAAAACTAAAGATTGGCCGCAAGAGGTAGCAGCTGTGGCGTCTTCACTGGAAGCACATCTACCGGGAAGAGCAGACATGCACACCCTTGCGGCAGGCATCATCGGCACAGTCCTGAATGCATACTCTGTGTTCAGGCACGGCGACATATCCACCGAACTGGTCAAACAGTGGCAGGAATGCGATTTACTGTACGAGAAAATAATTACAGCAGAAGTCAACGGCAAGCCTATAACCGGTCAAGCGGTTGGCCTGCATCCATCCGGCGGCCTGCGCTTACAACTCCCCACCGGAAATCAAGTTATTCTCCACTCAGGTGAGGTGCATATCGGCACCGCTTGATGATTTGAGACACGCAGTGGTGCGCAGTGCCAGCCCGTCACAGAGGTGGAGCAGAGGAAGCGTTGCCGCGAAACAAAAAAAACGCTAAGCGGGACCCGCTGATACCGAGCAGACCCCCTTTGCGCCATCCTTTGGATCCACGCTCAGCGTGGATCCATACAGGCATCTCAAGTTGTGGCTCAGGCTATTTTCGTGTCCCGACCGATGGTACCTACCAAGCGCTGCAGGTAGTCCAAACTCTTGCACTTATCCAACTGCTCAAGCACGTACCTTCGGTTTGCCTGATGGTCGGCATCGCGTGAGGGCTGGGCCTCAAGATAGGCCAATCTCTTTTGCCACCTGGCTATATCCGCCTGCTGCAACGCAAACAGTCGTTCTTGATACCATTTACTTTGCATCACTGAATCTCTGGAAAACAGCGCGCGGAATTCCGGCGAATTGAGCGTCATACCTTCATAACTGCCATTGGCCATTATATGAAGCAGTGCCTTTAGCGGTGGGATCGCCCGCTCTATGCCGCCGTCATTGAAATAGTTGAGCGCAACCCTTTGGTGAGTGGCCATCATGTTATCAATACAGTCGGCAAAGACTCCCATTTCCTGCAGCTCAGGTTTCAACATTTCCTCCGTGAACAGCGCGCTTGGATTGGCAAATACACGACCCATAAAGAAGTTCACGAACTCCTGGTTGATGCGGTAACCCAATATACTGCTGGGCAGAGTCCGGCCCTCGAATTCCATATCAGGCACTTTCTCCAAAAGCCCGCGTTCGATCAGCCATTCCGGCTCACGCTCAAAGGAACGCATCCGACACCAAATTTCCGGCACCAACAAACTGATATCGTGATCCACCCGGAATTGAGGTCCCACGTATCCAGCAGCAGTCATAAACGGCTTGTACCCGGTGACGATGTAACTCATCAGGGCATTGTTAAGATCGGTAATCGGCAATACTGCATTGAAAGGCGCTTTGGTAAGTGCACCTTCCGAACCAGCACCTGTCGTCGATGGGCTTTTGCCAGTCATGCTGGAAATGAACTCCATAAACAACTCGGGCAACTCCATGTAATGGATCGGATTGTGCACCGATAATGGCCGCACGCCAGGCTCAGGCGGATTGTTGCGCCGCCCAGGTAAAACTGCATTTACCGGATACACCACCGCTTCATTGGCAGCAATCCTGCGGTGCAAGCGCACACCCATTTCCGCCACATACTTGTCCAGTGGACTCTCCAGATCCAGCCGGGTTTGCAGATAACGCGGATTCTTTGAAGGCTTGCCATCCACCAAACGCGGATTTGAAGGCAACACCAGATATTCAGGGTGAATTTCGGGGTGTTGCACAAATTCACGGATCAACTGCTTGACCGGTTCTGTGAAGTAGTCGAACCGAATGACATCTTCCATGATCTCAATGGCTTCAGCTCGGCTCAACGGTTGGTAGTTGGAGAAGAAATTACCATCGCGCGACATATCCCATTCAGTCTTCTTGTCGTAACCACGGATGATAGCGTCGTCGGGGCGCTGGAACAAACGATATTCACAATTATGGATGAACTTGACAGACGGTTTATTGGTCTCAGTCGCTACATTGCGCTCTACCCACTCACGGGGTACGGTAACAGCAGCACTGATATCATCCTCCGTCTGGATTTTTGCCGCCGGAGAAAAATCCTTGCGCAGGCTGAACACACGCCAGGCACCATCATCGTCATACCCAACCCGCAAGTAACTGGCAATGACCTTGGTGTTGCGATACTTTAACTCGTGGCCAGGCACTCCATTGATAATATCCACACTGAATCGTTCACGCCAACTATCACCCCAGTCAGGCTTGTAGAAACGTTTAACGATTAAGACCAATTCCTTGATATTGCTCGGGATGGATTGGATGAAAGCGTTGTGCTCGTCATTAAACTCTTCAGATGGAGTCAACAGTTTGATGACCGAACCAAGAGAACGGTCCGCACTCAAGATGGATCGCCCACACGGTCTGTTCTTTTCGGGATCCTTGAATCTTTGACCGTATTCGCGGTTCAGAATCTGCTCTACAAAATCAAAATCCTGCTTCAGATCCGATACATAAAACGGTGCGTGAATGATGGCATCAGCGATGGATTTGGAAATTTCCGATTTGCCTCCTCCGGATACCGTACAAGGTTTATGACACAAGGTCGGCGTTGCCCGCGTTCCAATAAGGCGCCAGCGGCGACCCTCAGCCGGTTTTCTCAACGACACCTTGTAGCCTGACGGTTGAATGTAAGTGTTGCCCGCCATCAGTTTGAGCGATTGTGGGCCCTGCTCATTACTCCAGGATACCCGCTGCTCAACCAACGAAAACCGCGCATTTTCCGGCGTGTAGATGACCTGTGGGAAATTCTTATCCACTCCATAGCCTTCCGGTTTCCAATCAATCTGGTGGCCGTAGAGTCGCTTAACGTCATCCAATGTCTGGGTATCCTTACGCACCACTTCGCGCAAATAAAAGTCCTCTCCCAGATCATAGCTGGGAAAAGCCAGTGCACCACCAGCGTGTTCTTCCTCGGCAAGGCCGAACAAATTGGCGGCAAAACTCACCTGAGTCTTAACCTCTTTTTTGCAATAGCCAAAGTAGTTGTCAGCAATAAGAGTCACCACCACACCCTCTTCAGTGCGGGCTGTGATTTTGAATGCTCCACCGTCATTGTAGAGTTCTTCAGGAGAACTCCAGCACATGCCATCTCGCTTCTGGCGGTCATTGGCTTCACTCGAATGCGGCAGGCCCAATTCTTTCTTGGTCAACTTTGTCAGATGAGGCGCTAGAATCACGCAACCGCTGTGACCAGTCCAATGCTTCAGGTCAAGAGCCGCATCATTCTCAGGCAAATAAGGATCCCCGGCATTGCCAAAAATCGATTCCACAAAATCCAGGTTGCTCACCAGACTGCCGGGAACAAAGAAGCGTACTTCCATTGTTTGCTCCTCCAAAACTCCCGGCACCGCTGGGCAAACCACCGGACGCAACAGCAAGGAAACAAATAGTTTGGCATGCTCTTTCTGACTACCTGTGAATGGCAAGCGCAGCATATCTGAGGGCGGCTTCATTGCAGCCAAAAACAGGCGCGCAAAAGCTACCTTTGGCACTGCTTTCTTGTCATCAGGAATAGGTAAACCGCCTTCGGTAACGTGAAACACCCCTTGCGTGGTACGACGATCACTGCGCGGATTGTGCAACACTCCTTGTTTGACACGATAGGAATCCAGAATGTCCGAACTCACATGGTCCCTGTCAGGTGGCAAAGACAGCATGCGCGCCAATCCATGTTGACTCAAATTGAACGTCTTGCCGGGCAAACGGATCTGCGAAGCTTCAGGCAATTCAGCCAAATAACTATGTAGGAATTTTTCAATACGCTGATCAACTGGAGGACGCAAATCCTCAAAATAGCGGTCTTTGGCTTGATAATGAGAGAGCAGCGAGGCCCCCATTTTCAACAATGGATAATCATCCTTGTTTCCAAAGATTGGGCAACCCAGGGCTGCGAGTTTTAGATTGATGTATTCAACCAAATCGGGACTGGGAGTCGCCGCCGCGAGCGTGGCGGGATCAAAGCCGATAAAGGTTTTTAGGTCGTCTTTTCTATTAGCCATATAAATGCACTCCAACCGCACATTAAGGAATGCTTATTGCCTAATGCGAGAACTTTCTCCACAAACCGTAAAGCGGATAACTTCGATCTCACTGCGGGAAAACCGCGCGTTCAAAACTGTGTTCCACCAGCACTTCGCCCCAATGGTTCATGCCTTTCAAAGTAACGCGGATTGTAGAGCCGCCATCATCCTCCACCTCGAGCAAACCAAATTGACCGGGACCGGGAAACGCACCATGACTGTAGGGTCCGCCTTTAACAGATCCTCTCCTATCCAAAGCTGCCGCATGCAAAATTGGAAACAAAGGTTCGCCCGAAGGCCCATACCGATTGTTGGTGCCGTCATCAATGGCAACCATGTGCGCGTCACCACTAACCATTACAACATTGTGAATCCCCTCGCGTTCAAGAAACCCGGCAATTGCCCGGCGTTCATACTGGAAACCTGACCAACGGTCATAATTGGGTTCCTCACCGATCCAAGGAACGGTGTTCGCCCATACTATCAATGCATAATCGCGTGCCGCTGCGGAAAGTTCGCGCTTTAACCACGCCAACTGGCGGGCTCCCAATTGCGTACGTTCCGGCCCATCAGCAACTGAACGCGCCGATCGCATCGAACGACCATCTGTCATAATGATACGCACCCTGCCAAAACTAAATGCCTGTTGAATGCTACCATCCTCCTCATCGGAGACCAATGGATAATGAGGAACAGCAGCACGATATGACTTAAGTGCAGCCATCCTTGACGGAGAACTGCCATCTGAATTGTTAGGACCATAATCATGGTCATCCCAAATATAGGCGATGGGGGTGCTGCGATATAACTCAGCCTGGCGCGGGGCTGTCAGCACCGCATGATACGCATCCTTGAACAGTTGTACTTCATTGACTGCTATGTCCTCATAATGCAGGTCTCCGAGATGCAGAAAAAAATCAGGCTGCAGCTGCATAATCGTACTAAAGACAGGATGATTGGAACCAGTTGCCGCACAGGATCCCATCGCGATACGTAAATGGGAGGCACCTTTTGGAAAGGTACGAAACGTCCCGGCATGTTGCCAGATAACCCTCCCTTTACGCTCAATGACATAATGATACGTCGTTCCAGCACTTAATTCCGGGACATCAAAGTGGGCAATCCATCCCCGACTTTCAGGAATCCATCGTGTGGGTGCAATACGCACCGCAGGATTGAAATCATCCTCGGCTGAAACCAACAACACTACATCTTCCATGTGCCCCAACAAAGCAGTAATTCTGGCTGATTGCGTGGTCACCGCCCCAGACCAAATCCAATGCACCACGGGACGAGCATCAGGAGCAACCGTCAGCCTGTCCCCTGCGACCGCATCCCAATGGTAGAAATGAAACGTTCGGCCCTCGGACATTGCGGCCATCAGACCACTCGGAAAATACGGGCTCAAATCCCTGGAAGTGATCATATTCCCATCACTGTGTTGAGCGGAAATATTTACGCTGTACACGAAGTAATGATCATGCGGGTTTCCCTGAGTACCTGCACGAGCAAAAAAAATGCATGCGATTGGAACTCTGATCTGAAGCCATTAGATAACCACGACCTTCTCCTGCATCATAGATGGAAAGTCCTTCAACATCACCAGAAAAATGACCAGTTGGAATCAATGCAAGTTCCAGATTGGCATCAGGATGATCAGGATCTGCATGATATTTGCGTATACCGAAACCTTCGTCAGAATAATAAATCCACCCATGCTCACGATCAATCGTAACTGCTTCAATCTCTTTATGACCACTGAATTGACCGAATGCACGTACCAATGAATGGTGAACAGACCATCATCTTGAAGAATTAATTGGTACTGTCGAAGATAACCATAGGAGGGACCGGTTTTTGCACTGACCACAGCATAAATGGCACCATCCTCTGGGCGCTTCCATAGAGCAATGCCCATCGGCGGTGATTCTGACGCGTTTTGCAAAAAACCGGCAAACCGCCTCTATCAAGTGGCTTCATATCCGGTAGAGAGAAAATGCGCAGTTGATGACGGTTACGCTCCGTAACCACGGCAATATCGACCGCTCCTCCTGGAGTGGAAATGCCCTGTAATACATCAACATTATTGGGACGTGCCAGATTTCGAACAGTTTTTCCCTCTATCTCTTCACCTCGAAGGTTAAACACCACCAGAGCTCCGTCAGCGTTCTTATCCGTTCCAAGCAACAAACTTCCACCCGGATTATCAGGATGAATCCAAATTTGGATGTCATCACTGTCGTAACGCACTGGATCTGTAATGAATCGTGGATTAACATGCGCCAAACCAATTTCAGGCAATGGTTTGGCACAAAGGAATGAGGTAGCCAGAGCGAATATCGTGAACAAGCGAATCATAACAAATGAAATTAAGGGAAATTAGTCAGCTCAAGCGAAATCAAAAATTGAAGCGCAAACCCAAATTCATCCACCAGCCAAACTCTTCCAATTCGTAAACCCGCGAGGCGTCACCAAAATACCTCTTACCACGCGAATTGGTTATATTCTGAAACTCAGTAAATATTTGCAAACTGGAGGTAATATCATAACTGGCGGTGATATCTACCTGTTGCCGTCCACCCCAATACATATCAAATTGAGGACCGCGACTGTCTATCGAATCAATATAGCTACTCCGATGACTATAAGCGAGGCGAACCTTAAAGCCAAACTTCTCATAATAGATAGAGAAATTGCTGCTGTGCCGCGACTGCCCAGGCATGCGTACCTTTCGACCATCATTGAGAGTAATAGCGGAATCAGTCCATGTATAATTGAACATGAGCCCAAGGCCATCAAATGGATCCGGTAGAAAAGTCAAAGGCTGCTGATAGGAAATCTCAAATCCGCGGATGTCACCTGAACTAGCATTTTCCGGCCTGCTGACCCGGTATCCTGCCAATGCCCCTTCCGTGGGGTTACTATTGGCGATGAAGATAAAGTCACTGACATCCTTATAAAAGGCCCCTGCACTAAACAGCCCCAGAGGACGAATGTAATACTCCAGCATCAAATCGTAATTGACCGCCCTTGTTGGCTTCAAATCCGGATTACCGGTAGAGGCTGTACGACTGACCGGATCTTCATCAATGAATGGAGCGAGCTTTTCAAAGTCTGCCCTGGCTATGCCTGTAGTCACTGAAGACCTCAAAATCAGATCCTGACTGAAATTATAGATACCATGCACACTTGGAAACCAATTGGTGTAGCG
>JAJOKB010000103.1 GCA_021208135.1 Verrucomicrobiota bacterium
ACTGCCCTGATCAATAGCTTTGAAGCATCCAGCAGAGTTGGTGAGACTGGGTCTGGGCGTTACCTTTCAAGCTCCCTGGGCCTTTCGCGACGGCTGGCAGAACGAAGAGTTCACTTGGCGTCGGGTGAGACAACTGCAATTGCAGCGGGCTTGGTATTTTGCCTGGCCAGCATCCTACGCCATCGATATCCGCGGTTACACTCTGCTCCGGCTTTGCCAACAAGCAGCACACCGCATCGGCAGGGAGTTGCGCGCAAGCGACAGGTTCGTTTCCTCTCCTTTGGAAAAAAGTGTGGACTGATTGCGCTCGCCAGACATGCTATACCTATGCGTGTCGTCGCATTCTTTTGTTGCTATCTGTCGTCAGTGGCAGGCCTGAGTGCTGCTACTTTCTGGGTACCCAGTTCGGTTTTCACGGCGAACGGAGTGATTTATGCCAGCGCAAGTTCCGATACAGATGGCAACGTCTATTTTGGCAGTCACGGTGGCAGCTTTTTTTCATTACACCCCAACGGCTCACTGCGTTGGCGCTTTGATGGTATCAATGACTGGATTGAAAGCACTGCCACTTTGACCAGTGACGGGGCGGTGGTGTTCGGGTCCTGGAATGGCAAGGTGTACGCATTGGAAACTGCCACAGGTCAACTTCGGTGGGAGTTTCCCACGGGCAGCTATGTGATCGCCTCTCCTGCCCTGTTGCCCGACGGTCGGATAGTGGTAGGCAGCGGAGGTGGCGTACTGTACTGCCTGACCTCCCAAGGGACCTTATCCTGGTTTTTTGTCAACGACACGGAAATTGAATCTTCACCGGCCGTTGATAGTCAGGGTAATATCTACTTTGGCACCATGGAGGGGAAACTGGTCTCACTCACCAAGGACGGCCAGCTGCGCTGGATTTTCCAAACCACCCCGGTTCAAGGACGCTTTCGCTCCATTCAGTCTTCCCCCGGTCTGGGCAGGGATGGTACGCTTTACGTTGGTAGCAGTAACGGTTACCTGTATGCCCTCGATACAGACACAGGCACCGCAATTTGGTCATTCCAGGCAGAAGATGCCATTGATTCTTCTCCGGCGGTTGCACCCGACGGAACACTTTATTTCGGCAGCAGGGATGGCTACCTGTACGCGTTGGACCCAACTGGGATTCAGTTGTGGGAAGTTTTTGTGGGCGATGTCTTTTACAGCAGTCCGGCAATTGACTCTGCGGGTGATGTGTACATTGCCGGCTATGTTGGCGGTGGCCTGACCACCCTTTGGCATATTTCTGCAGACGGAGCCGTTGTACGCACCCACAGCTTTGCAGGCATCAACGACAGTTCTGCGCTTCTCACCACCACTGGCACACTGTGGATCGGAATGTACGACGACTATAGTATGCATGCATTTCAGACGGCACCTGCCGCCCATTCCGGTTGGCCACAATTCAGAAATTCACAAGCGCGAACGGGATTGCAAACGTCCTCGCTCAATGAAGGCATCTTGAGTCCAGATCAGGTGTTCATGCACTTCCAATGGGTAGGAAACGGATTCGCCAGCATCAATGGCTGGAGTCTAGGGGCGACGTATGCCGGTTTATTTCCATGGGTATGGCATGCCGAACACAAATGGTGCTATGTAGTCTCAAGCAGCACATCCGCCGTGTGGATCTATGAATACGACGGTTCCCTTGGATGGTTATATTGGGATCAAATTCTACCTGCCACCTATTATTGGGTCCAAGGGCAGACTTGGATCAGGCACGCAGTGGGAACAGGCCTTGCCCCCGGCGAAACCCGGCTGTTTTTTAACTATAATTCCGGCGAATGGTTTGAGCAGAATTGACGGACGGGAACCACCATGACCTCAATCGGCCATGGTAGGCATCGCGGTCCACACAGCTCCGTCCGTGGCAGACTGAACCGCCGCCTCAATAAAAGCCATCCCCTGCACCGCATCCTCGATTCCAGGGTAGTCATAAACACCAATCTGCCTACCACAACGCGCGTCATCAATAGCTTTGGCAGCCTCGCGATATATATTGGCAAAGGCCTCAAGAAAAGCCTCGGGATGACCTGCGGGCAAGCGGGTGAACGCATTGGCAGCCAAATTATAGGCATTGCCCGGCTTGCGGATTTCCATCGGCTTGTCGGGATATTTCAGAATGAGTTTGTTCGGCTCAGGTTGCTGCCATTCCAAACTGGCCTTGGTACCGTACACACGGATAAAGGGGCCGTTTTCCTCACCAGCAGAAATCTGCGAGGCGTATAAAATACCTTTGGCGGCAGGCAATCCATCCTCCACCTGGCGCTTGTAGCGCAGTAAAAGGTTGCCATCATCTTCGAGCAGGCGTCCAGGCACAAAAGTGGTGAAGTCCGCACACAGCGACTCAATTTCCAGCCCCGTGATGTAGCGCCCCAACTGCTCGGCATGGGTTCCGATATCCCCTATGCAACAACTGGCACCTGCTTTTTGGGGATCAGTTCGCCAGGCAGCCTGCTTGTGCTCGGATGCTTCAAGTCGCTGGAGCAACCAGCCTTGTGGATACTCCGCCACTACTTTCAATATTCGCCCCAGATGACCACTTTGCACCAGCGCACGCGCCTCCTTGACCATCGGATAACCGGAATAATTATGCGTTAACGCGTAAACCAGATGGGTGTCCTTGAGCAACGCACGCAAACGCAGGGACTCGGCCAGATTGAATGTAGCAGGTTTATCACTGATAACATGAATTCCAGCCTGCAAAAAACATTCCACAACTGGATAATGAAGATGATTGGGGGTCACAACGGTGACAAAGTCAATGCGTTGCCCGGGAGGTAATGCCGCCTCCGCCCGCGCCATTTCCTGATAACTACCGTACACGCGTGTCGGATCCAAAAACCACTCGCGCCCCGCGATGCGCGACTTTTCAGGATTGCTCGAAAAACAACCCGCCACCAACTGAATGTTTCCGTCAAGGTTTGCAGCCATGCGATGCACATTGCCGATAAACGCACCGGGCCCTCCGCCCACCATTCCCATCTTTAAAGGTTTTTCCATGCTTCATTGAATAGTGCCAATGACACGTACAGGACAACAAAAATGCGCTTGGCATGCATTCATTCAACTATGAATATCTCAACCAACGAGCCACCGTTCGCCGCAATAACACATTACCACCACAAAGGCACGGGGGTACAACGGCCGATGCTTGTGAACAATCGTAAAATTTCACTCGCCAAGGTGGGAAGCGTTCTATTGATTGCCTGATTTTGCCGGATATGAGCCGCATCTTCTTATCACCCCCGCATCTGACCGGAGAAGAGGTCCAGTATCTGCAGGAAGCCATAAACTCGAATTGGGTTGCACCTGCAGGTCCGCATCTGCGTGCCTTCGAAAATGAGATTGCACAACTAGTGGGCGTGCATCATGCGGTGGCAGTGACATCTGGTACCGCAGCGCTTCATTTGGCTCTGCGCGTCCTGGATATCGGCCCCGGTGATGAAGTCTGGTCTCCCACCCTGACTTTTGTCGGTGCGGTTAATCCTATCGTTTATCAGGGAGCAACTCCGGTATTTTTGGATTCCGACCCAGTGACCTGGAACCTGGACGCTCAATTGGTAGCAGAGCAACTCAATGCCCGCGCCAAAATCAATCGCCTGCCCAAGGCTTTGATTGTTGTTCATCTGTACGGCCAAACCGCCGATATGGACCCCATCTGCGATGTTTGCCGACACTATGGGGTCACTATTGTTGAGGATGCGGCGGAAGCCATCGGGGCAACTTACAAGGGCAGACAGGCTGGCAGCCTGGGAGACATCGCTATTCTTTCTTTTAATGGAAATAAAATTGTCACCACCAGCGGCGGCGGCATGGTGCTTTCCAATCGGCAGGACTGGGTGGATCGCGCTCATCACCTCGGCACCCAGGCGCGGGAACCAGGCATGGCCTACCTACACAAGGATATCGGTTACAATTACCGCTTGAGCAACTTGCTCGCCGGTGTTGGCAGAGCCCAACTTAAGCAACTAGACTATTTTATTGCCCGCAGAAGAGCGGTTTTCGAACGCTACAGGCAAGCCCTGGGCGACTTGCCAGGCATCCAATTCAAAGAAGAACCGGGCTGGGGCACATCGACCCGCTGGTTAAGTTGCCTGACTATTGACCCCAAACAAGCTCCATGCACTCGTGACGAGCTTTGCAACAGCTTCGCCGCAGCAGATATCGAGGTTCGCCCGGTTTGGAAACCCATGCACAGGCAACCCATCTACCATGGCTGCAAGATGATCGGCGGCAAAGTAGCCAACCAACTGGAGGATACCGGACTTTGTCTGCCCAGTTCCTCCGCACTCACCAACGATCAGCAGGATCGCGTGATTGAGGTTATGCGTGCTGCCTTTGCGGCAACTGTGTAATCATATCCTTGTTGGCTGCACCCGGTGGCACCATAGGCAAAACCCGCTCTGCCACATCAATGGGCACATGAATCAACGCAGGTCCTTTGGACTGCAATGCTTTGCGCAGGGTGATCTCAGGCGTGGGATCATCAGCCAGTTCATAGCCCGCCACGCCCATGGAAACCGCCATACCCACAAAATCAACGGATCTTTGAAAACAGGAGGCAAACAAACCATTGCGGTAAAACAAGTCCTGTTGCTGCACAACCAACCCCAGCGCCTGATTATCCATCAAAACAATTTTTGACGTTAAGATTTTCCTCCGCCAAAGTCACTAACTCCTGATTGTTCATCAAAAAAACTTCCGTCGCCGGAAAAACACACAACCGTGCTTTGCGGATGCGCCAGTGCGGCACCGATCGCCGCTGGTAAGCCAAACCCCATAGTCCCCAATCCCCCTGAGGTTAACCATTGCCTAGGCCGTTTGAACGGAAAACGTTGCGCCACCCACATCTGATGTTGCCCCACGTCTGTGGTGATAAAACTGTACTCGGGAATGGCTTCAGCAACTTGTTCAATTAAACCATAGGGCTTGAATACATTGTCCAAACCAGGCAATTCCAAGGGTCCCTCAGCCCTTAGAAACGCTATCCGCTCATGCCATTCAGCACGCTGACAACTTCTGACCCTTTCAGTCAACGCCTTCAGTGCCTTTGCAACATCGCCGCGCACGGCAACGGTCGGATGCCTGAGCTTACCCAACTCGCCACTGTCTATATCCATGTGAATGACCTTCGCATGTGGACAAAACTCTGCGATTTTGCCAGTGGCCCGATCGTCAAAACGCGCCCCGGCGGCAATCAATAAATCACACTCTTCCAAAGCTCGGTTGGTAAAGGGGGCCGCGTGCATGCCCAACATCCCAAGCGACCTTTCATCGCGTACAGGCAATGCTCCCAACGCCATCAATGTCATGGTTGTCGGCAAATCGCACTTTGTCGCCAAGGCGCGCGCGTACTCTGCCCCACCACTGTGTATAATTCCTCCACCCAAATAAAAAATCGGCTTCTGCGCTTGATCCATCATCCTGGCCGCGGCAGAAATCGCCTCGTCTGCCGGAGTCGCATTGACACTGGCGCTTCCTGGTTCTGGCCAATCGTAAACCACTATTTTTTCATTCTGCACATCCTTTGGAATATCAATCAATATAGGGCCGGGACGCCCACTGGATGCGATGCGAAATGCCTCCGGCACCACTGTCAGCAACTCGCGTGCACTTTGCACAAGGTAACTGTGCTTCACCACTGGCAGACTCATATTAAATATTCCCACTTCCTGAAACGCATCTGTGCCTATCAGATGCTTGGGAACTTGTCCGGTAATACATATAATAGGAATGGAATCCAACTTCGCATCGGCAATCGCGGTCAGCAAATTCGTTGCTCCAGGACCGCTGGTCGCAAAGCATACTGCTGGCTTCCCTGTGGATCGAGCCATTCCTTGCGCAATAAACCCACCTGCCTGCTCATGACGACACAGCACATGCCGGATTGAACTCACCGCCAAAGCATCATACATCGGAAGACTGGCTCCTCCGGGAATACCAGCCAATACTTCAATGCCCTGACGCTCTAACAAGCGGATTAATATTTCCGCTCCACTCAGTTGTTCTGCAGTTCCTTCGTTTGTCTTGTTTTTCATAGGTTTGGATGTTGATAGTTTTCCTTTCAGAACACCCACTGCTTCGACCGGAGGACTCAGGACGGCTTCGCCCCAAACAAAAAACCCCCGCCGGTCTTACCAGCGGGGGTTCTGAGTTTGATTAAGCAATCAGAATTACCACGCAGGCACGACCGGCCTCGTAACGACGACTACTACGTTAACGACGACATTGACTGACAAAACCGAAAGGTCCTTGTCTCTGTTGCCAATGTTGCTGCGATAATTCATGTTGATCCGACAAAATCCAATAGCGCACCCAACTGTCAAGCCAGTATATGTAATTTTCCAATTTTGCGCCTTGCCAACACGTGTTGGGTTGTTCAAGTTATATGCTTTTACTATGGACAACAACCTCTCTGACATTGGACTCATCGGCTTGGCTGTGATGGGTCAAAACCTTGCTCTTAACATTGCCGATCACGGATTCAGGATTTCGGTGTACAATCGTACGACTGAAAAGACGGATAAGTTTGTGGCAGAGAACCCGAATACGCCAGGGGGCTTGGTGGGTTACCCGACTCTGGAAGCCTTTGTTGCTTCCTTGAAGCGTCCCCGCAAAGTCATCATCTTGGTTCAGGCCGGTCGGGCCACAGATGCTGTAATTGACGGCTTGGTTCCACTTTTGGAGCAAGGCGATATCATCATCGACGGCGGCAATGCCAAGTGGACGGACACAATACGCCGCGAGCAGGATTTGACTGCCAAGGGTCTGCGCTTTGTAGGCAGCGGAGTTTCGGGAGGCGAGGAAGGTGCACGCTTTGGACCTAGCTTGATGCCCGGTGGAACACCTGAGGCATGGCAATACCTAAAACCCATCTGGGATGCGGTAGCTGCAAAAGTGGATCCTGAGACCGGAGCCGAACTCAAAGGAGCTTTGCCCGGCAAACCCATCCAAGGCGGTGTGCCTTGCTCAGCATACATCGGCCCAAATGGGGCTGGTCATTATGTGAAAATGGTACACAATGGCATTGAATACGGTGATATGCAGATGATCTGCGAAGCCTATGATCTAATGCGCGGCGTGCTGGGCATGTCAGCTGCCGAAATGGGCGAAGTCTTTGCCGAATGGAACAAGGGTCCATTGAACTCATTCCTGATTGAAATCACGGCAGATATTCTGAAACAAACGGATCCGGTCAGCGGTCAGGCGTTTGTGGATGTGGTGCTGGATACCGCAGGCCAAAAAGGTACTGGCAAGTGGACTTCGGTCAATGCACTTGATATGGGGGTACCTGCACCGACTGTGGCAGAAGCTGTTTTTGCCCGCTGCCTGAGTGCGGTCAAAGAAGAACGCGTAGCTGCATCAGGAATTTTAAAGGGTCCGACGACCGCAGCTTTCAGCGGCGATAAAAAAGCCTTTATAGATGCCATTCGTGACGCTCTCTACTGCTCTAAAATCTGCTCTTACGCTCAAGGCTTTCAATTGATGCGCGAGGCCCAGAAGGAGTACAATTGGCAACTGAATTTTGGTGAAATTGCGCAGATTTGGCGCGGCGGATGTATCATTCGCGCTGGATTCCTGCAAAAAATCACAGAGGCTTTCGCCTTGAATCCAGATTTGGCCAATTTGCTATTGGATCCATATTTCCGCTCAACCTTGGAAAAGGCAGACGCCAATTGGCGCAAAGTTGTGAGCGTGGCTGTGCAACAGGGTGTATCGATCCCCACCTTCAGCAGCGCTTTGTCTTACTTTGACGGATATCGCACGGCACGACTGCCGCAAAACCTGCTGCAAGCCCAACGCGATTACTTCGGCGCACACACCTATGAACGCGTTGATCAACCGCGCGGCAAATTCTTCCACATCGACTGGCTCGATCCCAAACGCCCGCAATTAAATGCCTGATCGCTGTCGCGCAACTCGCACAAATAGCTGATAGACTTGAAAACAGGCCGGTGCCCTAAACAGGTACCGGCCTGTCTTTTAAATAAGTGCTTGAGTTTGCCGACAAAGATGGCAGTTTAAACTGTTTTATTCGATTGCTATGCTGAATATCCTCATCACTTTTCTGACCTTCTTACTGATCATTGTCAGCCTGTTCATGGTTTTGGTGATCCTAATGCAGCGCCCTAATACCAATGCTGGTATGGGTGCAGCGTTTGGTGGCGGTATGACGGAATCTGCCTTTGGCACAGAGACCAGCAACATCTTAACGAAGGCAACCAGGTATTCTGCAGTCGCATTCTTTGTGTTGTGCCTGAGTTTGTATTTGCTTCATATCAGCAAGGTCAGCAACCGTGGTGAAGGCGAATTCTTCCTGCCAAACATCACTGAGGAAGCTGCTCCAACGATGACCGCGCCTTCCGCTCCAAACGAGACGGAGACGCAGCCCGCGGAATAAAGGTCGGGTTTATCAGCCACCGATAAAGCGATCGGTGACAACCACTTCATCATAACTGAGCTGTCCAGGCTTAGGCCAAGCGTCTTGAACTCCCTTGCCGATGGCTACCATGAACGATATGACGTGGTTTTCGGGCAAGTGAATCAACTTGGCCACCGCCTCAAAATCAAAACCATCCATCGGACAGGAATCGTAGCCCAATGCCTTGGCAGCAAGCATTAAGGTGGCTCCAGCTATTCCGCATGAACGCATGCATTCATCGCGCTGAACTTGCGGCCTTCCACTGTAGTACTGCCCTATTGCCGGTACCAGAAACTCCTGAACCGCCTTGGGAGCCTTTTCCCAATAACGTTCCGGTTGCTCGTCCCAAGCATTTTGGTTGGCACATAAAACGACCAGCAATGAAGCATCTGTGACCTGTGCCTGATCCCAAGCCACTTTGCGTATTTCCCGACGCAAGTTGGGGTCTCTCACAACAACAAACCGCCAATGCTGAATATTGAAGGCCGTTGGTGCCTGCATCGCAGACTCAAGCAAGACTTTTATTTCGTCTTCGGTCAATTGATGTTCAGGATCGTAATGTTTTAATGGAGCGTCGCTCACGAATAGCAGTTAAAGTATCCATAACAATGGGTACTATGCTACAAAAATGTGATTGAGTGCAACCACAGGACCAGGATAGCGGCCTTCCTTCTATCTGGAACGACCCCAGCGCTGACTGAATGGATAGTAGATAAAAATCGCCCTACCAATTACTTCTGTTTCCGGAACAAAACCAAAAACACGACTGTCAGAGCTGTTGGGCGAATTGTCACCCAAAGCAAAAAAATGACCTTCCGGAACATGAATGGGACTGGTTCCAGGGAACAATGCGCCTGGCACATGGTTAAAATGGACATAGCCATTATACCTTCCCTCTTGCCCGGCGTTGTATTGGAATGCCGGAGCACCTGTAGCAGGAGCACCATTGCGCAACAACACCGGCGGTTCAATTAACAATTCATCGCCGCCTGCACCAGCAATACGCTTGATGTAATACTTGCCGCGTTCGGAAGCAGGCATGTGTTCGATATTGTCTGTCACAAAAACAAAGGGTTCCCCAACTCTGGGACTCCGAAAATGATAACTTAGCCTATCGACAAACAATTGATCGCCAGTCAACAAATCAAAGGCAAGGAATGTCTCGCCCTGCTGTACCTGCAATCCGGTCTGAATAATCTGAACTCCAGCGCGTCCGGTTGTTTGGCGAACGTTCGGTCCACTCAACATCGACTGTAAGACACCAGAGAAATCAAACTCTGCCGGCAAATCCAATGGCACGACCTCATTACCCACCATGAACAGCCAACGACGATTTACTGTAGGAAAAACGCCCAACTTGCGCCCGGGAACCAAAGCCGGTTCGGCACGAACAATAGACACTTCCCCGGAAACGGGTGCGGTCAAGGCAATGTGCCTGGATCCAAGAGTAACAAACCTGAACATCTTCCCCAAAGGCCCCGGTGCCTCCTGCGGATCGGCATAAACCTGATGGGTCATACCATTGTAGGTAGGATACATCGAATTGGTCGGTATCTTGAAGGGCTGAAAAAAGAAGGTGCGAATTCCTATGGCGAGAATCCCCGCTACCAGAATCATTTCAATGTGCTCTGCCCAAAAACTCCTGGGATAAAAATGCCCTCCGGTCCGTCGCAATAAATTGTCGGCTTTTATCACCAATTTTTGCAGACGGTCATTATCTAGGCTGGCATCTTTGCGCGCTGTATCAATTTCAGAAATTAGGTCCAGCAATGCAGCGCGGTCAACCTCCGAAAGAATATCACAGCGGTAGTCATACTCCTTGCGTGCCATCCTCCGCCAATCCAATAGCTGACGTTGAAGTTGTCCCCTGCGGCTGCGAAAAAATTGTGAACACTTTTAGTCTCCCGATTTTAGAATTTTAATAAATGCTTCCTGGGGAATGGATACCTTTACCGATTTGCTTCATGCGCTTTTTTGCCTTCTTTTTTGCTTTTCCAGCAACTTGCGCTTGCGACTGATATCACCGCCATAACACTTTGCAGTAACGTCTTTGCGCATAGCTGACAATGTTTCACGGGCGACAACCTTGCCACCGACCGCAGCTTGAATTGCAATCTTGTATAATTGACGCGGCAGAATCTCCGCCAGTTTTTCGCACAACACCCGCCCACGGGACTGCGCCTTATCAGTATGGACGATACTCGAAAATGCATCCACTGATTCGCTGTTCACAAGAATGTCCAACTTGACCAGCTTGCTTTCCTGATAATCGGTGAACTCGTAATCCATGGATCCGTACCCGCGCGTGATACTTTTTAACCTGTCATTAAAATCGACCAGAATCTCATTCAATGGCAGGTTCGCTATCATCATGACGCGGTGTTCGTCGATCGTTTCAGTGTGATCCAGAAGTCCACGCTTTTCCATAATCAAAGCCAGGATATCGCCAATGTTGGTGCTGGGTATATGCAATGTGGCCCGAATCATAGGTTCCCACATCACGTCTATCTCGGCAGGATCGGGTAAATGAACAGGATTATCCACTTCCAAAAGCGTGCCATCGGTTTTCCTCACCTTATAAACCACACTTGGATAAGTGGAAATAATATCCAAATCGTATTCCCGGCGAATGCGCTCGACCACAATTTCCATGTGCAACAGTCCAAGGAATCCACAGCGGAAACCGAACCCCAATGCGACCGAACTTTCTGATGCAAAGGTGAAAGCAGCATCATTGAGCCTGAGCTTGGCAACACTTGCTTTGAGCTTCTCGTAATCCGAGGAATCGATTGGATAAATGCCGGCAAAAACCATAGGCCGCACTTCCTTGAATCCTTCCAGCATCGTTGTCGCCGGTTTGTCGTAAGAAGTAATGGTATCGCCAATTTTAATGTCGGCTACCTCCTTGATGCCAGTCACGATATACCCGACTGAACCAGGAAACAATTCATCACAAGTGCGCATGGCAGGTGAGAAAAGCCCCACTTCTTTAATCTCGGTTCGGGTACCATCACTCATCAAAAGCACTTGATCGCCACGTTTTAAATGACCGGAAAAAAACCCGCACATAACAAATCACTCCCTTGAAGATATCATAGACAGAATCAAAAATCAGAACTCGTGTCTGAGGATATTCAGCCCAACGAGGACCCGGCAGGCGGTTGACCACAGCATCCAGAATTTCAGGTATGCCCTTGCCAATTTTGGCACTGGCAAGAATGGCCTCATCAGCAGGGATTGCCAATACATCCTCCAATTGCTGCATAACCAACTCAACATTGGCACTGGGCAAATCAACTTTGTTGATTACCGGAATGATGGTGAGCCCGAGTCGAATTGCCAAATGTGCGTTCGCAACAGTTTGTGCTTCAATACCTTGTGCGGCATCAACAAGCAATAAAGCCCCTTCACAGGCAGCCAGACTTCTGGATACTTCATAGGCGAAATCGACGTGTCCGGGCGTATCGATCAAATTGAAATAATACTCCTTGCCATTAGTGTGCTCATATCGAAGCGCCACAGGATGACTTTTGATGGTTATGCCACGTTCGCGCTCCAGATCCATCGAATCAACAACTGATCTTTCATCAGTCGCGATTCAACAGTTTTTGTCGCTTCAAGTAGCCGGTCAGACAATGTCGTCTTACCGTGGTCGATGTGCGCAATAATACAAAAATTGCGAGTTTGCTCAAGAGATGGCATGATGATATAAACTAAGCGGGCAAATCGGTGAACTCCGCAACAGAAATCACACGCCAGGTCTTTTCCGTGCGTTTGGCTAAACCTGCTAACACACCTCCCGGACCGCACTCATAAAATGTTTCTATACCCAGACCGGCCGCCGCGTGCATACACTCTTCCCAACGGACACTCGAAACTACCTGAGCTTCGAGCGCAGTTTTGATTTCTTCAGGCGTGCGGACCTGCTGCCCAGTAACATTGGTGAATACTGGGAATTGTGGACTTTTAATTTCCACATCCTGCAAGAACCGCCCAAAGGCTTCTTTAGCTGGTGCCATTAATCGGCTGTGGTAAGCTCCTGCCACTTTTTAATGGAGTCACCAATTTGAATCCACCTCGCGCCTTCGCAGCTGCGACAGCTGCCTGCACTCGATCACTGACACCAGATACCACAATTTGACCTGGACAATTGAGATTGGCTATATCGACATCAAATTCCGCAGCGATTTCAGCAACGACTTCAGCCGAGCCACCAATAAATGAGGCCATGGCTCCATTGGTTGAATCACAGGCAGCCTGCATCAAACGACCGCGTTCAGCAACCACACGCAAGCCAGTGGCAAAATCAAACGCCCCAGCAGCAGCCAACGCCGTTAACTCTCCCAGACTTAATCCCAATGCAGCCCTGAGTTGATCCAGGCAGCCACGATCCTGCAAAAGCCGAAAACCAACATAGCCCATAACATACAATGCCGGCTGACAAACCCGGGTTTCAGTCAGTATCTCATCCGGTCCCCGAAAACTGACTTCACTGATGCTCCACCCCAATACCTGATCGGCTTCGTCGTACAACTCGCGCGCCAAGGGGCTGTGTTCATAAAGCGTCAGACCCATGCCCACCTTTTGAGCACCTTGTCCGGAAATAGTAAAGCTTGTGACATGAAGTAGATAGAAAGCATGCCACGGTAAAGATCAACCGGTAATTATCGTCTCGAGCCACAAAGCTTTACGCCCAAGTGAGCCAAACCTCGACATCTTCAGGTTCACAGTGCAACTATAGTCAAGTTATGGACGAAACAACCGTGATTCAGACCATCCGCACCTTGGCAAAATTAAGCTCTGAGCAGATTCTACCAATCTGGCACCAGGGAGAGCTCGAAGTTGAGTTGAAGGCCGATCAAACCCCGGTAACGATCGCCGACCGCAGGGCGGAAGAAGTAATGCGGGATTATTTAGTTCGCGAATGTCCGCACCATGGCATTATCGGCGAAGAATTCCCCAATGATAACACCGAGGCTGAATACACTTGGGTGCTGGATCCTATTGACGGAACCAAAGCTTTCACCGCTGGCTGTCCATTATTCGGAACTTTGATCGGCTTGCGGCGTGGCAACCGGGCGGTTTGGGGCGCTATTCATATACCAGTGATGAACTTGCTCTATATAGGCAATAATGAACAGTCGTGGTGTAATGACAGGCAAATACGTATGCGCTTCACCCCCCAACTGAACCATTGCACCCTTTTGACAACGGATCCGCGCACACCGCAGAAGATGCATTCGCCGCGAGGTTGGGACAAAATTATTGGCCAGTACCGGGATGTTCAGAAGCTGGGGAGAC
>JAJOKB010000021.1 GCA_021208135.1 Verrucomicrobiota bacterium
CCAATTCTAACCAGCATCATCATGTCAGACGAAAAAATTTCCATTGAATCCAACGACGAGCAGGTTGACGCGACTACGGTTGCTTCTGATGCTGCTGGTGACATTGTCGGTTCCGCTCCTGAGAAAAAGGAACGCGCCAGCGCTGTTATCGGTGTTCTCGATCGCGGCCCAAGCAACAGCAACCAGGGGCAAAACAACCAGCGCGGCCAAGGTCGTGGTGGCCAGCGCGGTCATGGTCGTGGCGGTCAACGCGGTCAGGGGCGTGGCGCTCCAGCACCGGTTGAAGATGCCAATGCCTTTGAGAAGGTTGTGCATATTAACCGCTGCGCCAAGGTTGTAGCTGGCGGTCGTAGGTTCAGCTTCGCTGCTCTTGTCGTTGTTGGCGACACCGAGGGCAAAGTCGGTGTTGGTTACGGCAAAGCCAAAGAAGTACCTGATTGTATCCGCAAGGGTACTGAGCAGGCTCAAAAGAATATGGTGCCAGTGCAATTGAAGAATAATACCATTCCTCACGAAGTGGTAGGTTCTCATGACGGTGGTAAGATTTTGCTTCGTCCAGCGGTTCCCGGTACTGGTGTCATCGCAGGTGGCGGTGTACGTGCCGTACTCGAAGCGGCTGGTGTGAAGGACGTGCTATCAAAGAGCATGGGTTCCAACAACCCCGGTGCGGTTGTATTTGCGACGCTTGATGCGTTGCGTCAATTGCGTTCAGCAGAAGACATTCGTCAGCTGCGTAACGCCGAATAACTGAACATTCTGTCAATTACAGATAATGAGATTACACACTTTAGTTAAGAGCGGAGGCTTCAAAAAGTCCATTCGCGTCGGTCGTGGTGAAGGTAGTGGTCGGGGTAAGACTTCCGGTCGTGGTCACAAGGGTCAACGTGCCCGTTCTGGTCATGGCCTGCGCCCCGGCTTTGAGTCCGGTCACGTTCCCCTGTATCGTAAGCTGCCCAAACGCGGTTTCAGCAATTTCAACTTCCGCACTGATTTCGATATCGTGAATGTTTGCGATTTTGATCGTGTTGAAGGTGATATTATCGATCGGTCCAGCCTCATTGCGGCGGGTTTGGTTCGCAACAATGCCACTTTGATTAAGGTCCTTGGTACGGGTGAAGTAACCCGTGCATTGAAGGTCGTTGCAGACAAGGTTTCTGCTAGCGCCAAGGAAAAGATTGAAAAGGCCGGTGGCACTGTCACTGTATTGTCTGCTGCCAAGGAAGAATCCGGAGACTAATGTCGTTTTCGGGGCTCCCAAGTAACCTTTTGCCTGCTTAACCCTCAGGTCTGCGGACCTCTTTCCGTACATGATTTCAGCTTTCGTCAACTGCTTCAAAATCCCCGAACTGCGGGACAAAATCTTCTTTACATTGTTCCTGTTGTTCATTGCCCGTGTGGGTGCGAACATTCCTTTGCCTGGTATTAATCCAGTGCCTTTGCAGGACTTCTTCGCTGACCAGGCGGGTGGCGGGGGCAGTCTCCTCGGTTTGTACAATATGTTTACCGGTGGCGCACTGCTGAAGGGTGCCATTTTTGCATTGGGAATCATGCCGTACATTTCGGCATCGATTATTTTCCAGTTGATGACTGCTGTTGTACCGACATTGTCGCGCTTGCAACAGGAGGGTGAGGTAGGTCGTCAAAAAATCACTCAGTATACCCGTTACGCCACTTTGGGTATTTGTTTGGTGCAATCATTCCTACTCCTTGCAGCCCTGCGCAATCCAGGAGCAGTGTTTGACGGCTTTAATAGTGAAGTTTACGGACAGATTATTCTTCTGGACGCCATCTGGTTTACTATAACGTCTGTCGTGTTTTTGACTGCTGGTACCATGCTATTGATGTGGATCGGTGAACAAATCACTCAAAGGGGCATTGGTAATGGTATTTCGATTTTGATTACCATTGGTATTCTCGCCGATTTGCCAGCCGCTATCAGCCTCACCTACCGTTTGTTCACTGCACCGGTTGGTCAGGACGCCCAACTTGGATTTGGTGAGGGCATCATCATGTTCCTGTTCCTGTTCATGGTGATAGCTGCAGTTGTAGCTATGACCCAGGCGGTAAGAAAGATTCCCGTACAGTATGCCAAACGTGTGGTTGGCCGTAAGGTTTTCGGTGGTCAGAGCAGTTTTCTGCCGTTGAAGATCAACTATTCCGGTGTGATGCCGATCATTTTCGCCTCGGCGATCATGATGTTCTTCCAACAGATGTTTACATGGAGCGGCGGTGCCATGGAGTTACGTTTCATTCGCGATTTGGGATTGGCATTCACCCACGGGGAAACTTTCTACTACATCGCTTTCGGTTTCCTCATTCTGATATTCAGTTATTTCTGGGTTTCAGTGATGTTCAAACCCGTACAGATTGCTGACGACCTCAAGAAATATGGTGGTTATGTTCCAGGTGTACGCCCAGGTGAACCAACCTCGCGGTATTTGGACTTCGTCATGACGCGCCTTACCTTGTTCGGCTCCCTGTTCCTTGTTGTTGTGGCCGTCATTCCCGACGTGGTCTTGTTCACCACTGGCGTACCATTCCAGGCAGCTCAGTTCTTCGGAGGTACCGGTTTGCTGATTATCGTCGGTGTATTGCTCGACTTCCTCCGGCAGATTGAGACTTTCTTATTGCAGCGTCACTACGACGGCTTCCTTAAAAAGGGTCGTATCAAAGGTCGCAGTCAAGGTCGTGTCAAACAACTCGTTGATACCGTTGGCATAGCCCAAGGTAAGCAACTGTGGCGTTGGCTGCTGATCATGTTTGTGGTAGGTCTTGTAGCCTGGATACTCAATATCGTCTACTTCGGCGCCTGATCAGGCTCCGCTCCCCTTGTCATTTTAGCAGGCCTCAGCTATGATTCCGGTCAAGTCCGTCGGTGAAATCGGTGTCATGCGTGAGGCTTGTGCTATTGCTGCCAACGTACTGGAGCTACTTTGCCGGGCAGTGGAAGTTGGGGTAAACACCTATGACCTCGATCAGGAAGGTAAACGTTTAATTGCTTCATATGGGGCAAAAAGTGCGTGTTTTCAATATCGAGCAGGTAGCCGGGTCTTTCCTTCCCATACTTGTCTTTCTGTGAATGACGTCATCGTTCACGGCATAGGTTCGTTAAATACCGTTCTTAAGCAAGGTGACATTATTACTGTCGATGTGTGTGTGGAGTACAAAGGTTTCATTGGAGATAATGCGCGCACTATAGCTGTTGGGGAGATTCCAGACACTACACGTCAACTACTTGAAGCCACTCAGGAAGCACTATTTTTAGGTATTTCCGAGGCACGCGCTGGCAACAGGGTTGGCTTCATTTCCAATGCGGTTGAGTCCTTCATTCGGCCCAAGGGCTATGGAATTGTGCGCGACTTTGTTGGTCATGGTGTCGGTCGAAGTATGCACGAGGAACCGCAAATTCCTAATTTTGGCCCACGTAAGTCAGGTGCCAAGTTACGTGCAGGCATGACTCTGGCTATTGAACCCATGATTGCTTTGGGACGGCACCAGGTGGAAATTTTGCCCGATGGTTGGACAGCGCGCATGAAAGACCGTTCCCTCAGTGCCCACTTTGAGCACACAGTGCTAGTTACCAATGGGGAACCTGAGATCCTTACGGTTCCAACCGTATAGCTGATGGCATGTCTCGGCTCTGTCACGGGCCTAAGCTAGTCGAGGTCATTGGCTGCTGGATGACTACTCCTTAGTATATTGGGTTTGCAACCATAGATATCTGTGCAATTTTCGTTGCATGAAGTTGTCATTGAAGGTCGAGTATGCCTGTCAGGTTTTAGCTCAATTGGGACGTAGTTATGGCGATTCCGATCTGCCACACATTGAGCAATTGGCTCAGGCAGAATGTATTCCGTCGAATTATCTGGTGCAGATCCTCAATGACCTTAGAACGGCGGGATTGATTATCAGCAAACGGGGTAAACAAGGTGGTTATGCTTTGTCGAAGCCGCCAGCCGAGATTACCCTGCACGCGATTGTCACCGCTGTTGACGGCGCGGTGCTGGAATTCAGTGAGGGCAATGGCGGAGCTTCCTCACCGCGCGTGTTGACCGTGTGGAGGGATGTAGCGCAGATGATCGACGATAAAACCCGAAGTATCACCGTTGAGGATATGATGGTGCAATCGTCTAAAGACATGTGGTATATTTGAAGTATGTTGGTGACTGAGCGTGGGTTGTATTGCGCGGAGGGCGACTTTTTCATTGATCCCGTTCGTCCTGTAGCCCGTGCCGTCATTACCCACGCGCATTCTGACCACGCCAGGGGCGGTCATGAATACTGCCTTTGCTCCGAATCCAGCTTGCCACTTTTGCACAACCGTCTCAGCTCAGTTGGTCGCTATGAAACACTGCCGTTGGGGCAATCCCTCAAGATCAAAGACTGTATTCTGACGTTTTTCCCTGCTGGTCATATTCTTGGTTCTGTGCAGGTTCGCATTGAAACAGCCAGCGGCACGACTGTTGTTACCGGGGACCATAATTTCACGCACAAACATGCGGCTGCAGAGCCCTATGAAAGTGTCCGTTGTCATACTTTCATTACTGAGTGTACTTTTGGTTTGCCGATCTATAACTGGCCTGACCCCAATTGGTCGCTGCAGAAATCATGCGCTGGTGGCAGCGCAACAGCGAATCCAATCATACCTCAATCATTTATGCTTATCCTTTGGGGAAAACCCAACGTTTGTTACATATGTTGACGGAGGGCCCTGGTCCGGTGGGATTGTTGGGTAATGGAAATTCATTCCTGCCTGCCTATCGTAATGCAGGTGTTCCCATGGTTCCAGTGGTGGAACTCACTGGCTCCACGGTGCAGGACTTGCGCGGTAAAGGCCTTGTTATTGTCTCTGCCTCTATTCAAAATGACGGGCTATTGCGCCAACTGGGGAAGATTGAGACCGCTTTTGCCAGCGGCTGGATGGCAGTTCGATCAGCGCGTCGCCAAAGTGGCTACAGTACAGGATTTGTTCTGTCCGATCACTCCGACTGGGGAGGACTGTTGCGTGCCATTGAGTGTAGTGGAGCTGAAAGAATTGGGCTTGTGCATGGAGAAACGGAACCTTTGGCGCACTATTTAAGAGCCAAGGGGAGTTACCAGTTTGTGGGTCAACCTGGGGATCCTGGTTGGTGATTGCATTTTTTGTTCAACGGTTCGCCTGTACCAAGAATTTGCTTTCTCGACAGCACAGGTTTTTTGCCTTTGTTGTATCTTCATGTCTAAGGTCGCTTTAATTACCGGTATCACCGGTCAGGATGGGTCTTATCTCGCGGAGCAGCTTTTGGAAAAAGGCTACACCGTACACGGCATGATTCGCCGTTCCAGCAGTTTCAACACTGGTCGAATTGATCATTTATACAATGACAAGGAGTTGTTGGACAAACGGTTGTTTTTGCACTACGGCGATCTGACGGATTCTTCCAACTTAAATCGATTACTGGAAAAAACTGCGCCCGACGAGATCTACAATCTGGGTGCGCAAAGTCACGTGAAAGTCTCTTTTGAAGTGCCTGAGTACACTGCTGAGGTCGATGCGATAGGTACGCTCAGATTTCTGGATGCCATCAAGGAAGTGGGTCTGAAAGACAAGACTCGTTTCTATCAAGCATCCACATCTGAGTTGTATGGTAAGGTTCAGGCAATTCCACAAACTGAAACAACGCCTTTTTATCCGCGTTCTCCTTATGCCGTCGCCAAGATGTACGGTTTTTGGATAATGGTGAATTATCGCGAAGCTTACGGCATTTTTGCCTGCAACGGCATTTTGTTTAATCACGAGTCGCCCAGACGGGGTGAAACTTTTGTGACCCGAAAAATTACCCGTGCAGCAGCAAGGATTGTCAGTGGATTACAAGAAAAGCTTGTCTTGGGTAATCTGGATGCCAAGCGCGACTGGGGTTATGCACCTGAGTACACGGAGGGCATGTGGCGCATTCTCCAACACCACGAAGCTGATGACTTCGTATTGGCAACCAATGAAACTCACACAGTCCGCGAGTTTGTCCAGTTAACTTTCGCCGAGTTGGATGTCGAGTTGGACTTCATTGGTACAGGTGTGGATGAAAAAGGCGTCGATCGTAAAACCGGTAAAGTTTTAGTCGAGGTCAGTCCGGCTTACTTCCGTCCCACCGAAGTGGACTTGCTGATTGGAGACTACACCAAGGCTAAAACGCTTCTCGGCTGGGAGCCACAGACCTTATTTAAGGATTTGGTGAGGATAATGGCGCGCTCCGATTTTGAAAAAGTACAGCGTCGCGGCTATTAACTGAATTCTCAATGGGACCCGATACTCCAATATTTGTCGCTGGTCATAATGGTATGGTCGGCTCTGCAGTGGTGCGCAGACTCAAGGCAGCCGGTTTGCAGCGTTTGCTGCTGCGCAACCGACACGAACTTGATTTGTGCAATGCCGTCGATGTGGCTTCATTCTTCGACGAGGAGCGCCCTGAAGTTGTGGTGTTAGCAGCGGCCAAAGTGGGTGGGATACATGCAAACAACACTTATCCTGCCCAGTTTCTGCGCGACAACTTGTTGATCCAAATGAATGTTATCGATGCTGCTCTGCGCTTCGGAGTGAAGCGCCTTCTGTTTCTGGGCAGCTCGTGCATTTATCCGCGCATGGCTCCGCAGCCGATAGCGGAGAACTCGTTGCTAACCAGCGCACTCGAACCTACCAACGAAGCCTATGCTCTGGCCAAGATTTGCGGACTTAAACAGTGCCAGTTTTACCGCAAGCAGTATGGAGTGCTGTTTCACTCTGCTATGCCAACCAACCTGTACGGACCGGGAGATAACTATCATCCGGAGAATTCACACGTGCTTCCCGCATTAATCCGGCGTTTTTCTGAGGCTAAGCTGGCCGGAGCAAATACGGTTACCATTGGGGGACTGGTACACCGAGACGCGAGTTCATGCATGTCGATGATCTGGCCGATGCCTTGTTTTTCCTGTTGGGTCTTTCAGATCCGCCCGATTGGGTCAATGTTGGTACGGGCTCGGATGTGACCATACTCGAACTTGCTACTATTGTTGCTGAATGCGTGGGCTACACCGGGCGCATAATTACCGATCCTTCCAAGCCGATGGTACGCCGCGTAAATTGATGGACAGCAGTTTAATTCACACACTTGGTTGGAAATCCAAAATAGGTTTGCGCGAGGGTATTGCTGCCACCATTGCCACTTTGGCTTCCGGCAATTTCTTCGCCCGCAGCTAGCGTGCCCCACCTAGCCTCACATGCGTTCGTCCACGTGAAACACCAACGGCTTGCCAGGGGCACAATCCGCACGCAGGGCGACAAATCCGTCACGATGCTCAAAATAAATTTTCCACAGCGCCTCGCGGTCTGTCTGCGGGATGGGCAGATTCATGACTTCCTCTGGCGCATGGAAAGCAAAATGTCCCTCGTCGATATCCGGGGGACAATTTTTCAGGGGAATCTTGCAGGCAAATAAAAACATCAGCCAGTGGCATTTGGCTTCGTAATTTTTCTCTGCAATCATTGCGAACATGTGCAGGTCCGAAGGCTGTATAAGTACCCCAGTTTCCTCGGCTGTTTCTCGACAGGCAGCTTCGTAGGGAGATTCACCAATGCCCATCTCTAGCTTTCCGCCAATTGGACTCCACAACCCGTCATTGGGTGCCTTGCGCCGCTGCATTAGCAATAATTTGCCATCGGCATCGTGCAAATAGATCAGCGTACTGATCTTAAGGGTAGGGTGGTTTGAGTCATAATATTCCAATGCTTTCGCTGACAGTTCAGGAAGCGCGTTGATATCCATGTCTGCAACTCCCGGCGATGCCGCATTTGCGCTGGCAAACGGGGCCGCCCGGCGCAGCGCTGCCACCAATGTCATTTTTGCCAATATGCCATCAGCGATCACAGCCATGAGCACATCTCCACAACCAGTGGCTGAGACTTCCTGTACCTCCGGCGGTGTTAGGCGGAAGACCGTGGCCTTATCCGCACTCCGTCCCCAAATGCGTTCGGGGCCGTCCGTCACAATCCAATCAATGTCGCCCGGAGCTGCACGCAGGGCTTGTGGCGCTGACACGCCACGCCAGGGGGTAGATCCGGGAAAAGAGACAACCATTCGTTGTGATTGATTTTGATGCAGTCACACGGCATGCCACTCAAGTCTCTGAGTGCCGGCCCATAGGTATCAATACCGATCCAAATCTTGCTCTTGATTTGGTTTACAAATGATAACCACAGCTGGGCATGAGCCCTGCTCCAACCCGGAATACTGCCGCAAATACACAAACCGTCACCTGGAACAAGCAGTTGTTTGAGTCGGTTCAAGGCTTCTTGCCAGCAGTCGACTGCCAACGGTTGATCCAGCCCGAGAAAAGTTGTTTCAGGAGTGTTTTCGCATCTGACTACATAACCGGTTCGGGACTCACCCTGCTGAGGAATACTCAGCACCTGAACGCCGGAGCTTTCCAGCCATTGAACGCACATTTGGCCAATGTTTCCGGCTGGAAATATAATCGCCACACTGCGGCGATCCAGGCGGTTGGCCATCCGGGTGACGTTAATGCCTTTGCCGCCCACTTGGAAATGTTGTTTAACTGCCCGCTGAGTCTTGCCGACACGGATGGGCGCAGCAATTTCCACCGTCCACTCAGCCAATAAATTGCAGGTTATGGTATACAGCGTGCTCATTGCGCAAATCCAGTTTCAACAACGATGGCAGTGACATTATCGCGCCCGCTGTTGGCGACCGCCGTTTCCACCAGTAACTGCGCCGGCGGCCTGGGGTTTTTCACTTGAGGCTCGCGTATAAGGTCATTGAGTGCCCGGTCCCAGTGCCCGTCATTCAACCCATCAGTGCACAGCAAAAACCGATCTCCAGGTTCATAACCCACCGCTCCTATGTGCGGGTTGAGAAATTGAATTCTACCGCCAAGCGCCTGCTGCAATTGGTTGCGCTGTGGATGCATGCGTGCCTCCCGTTCATTGATCTTACCTTTTCTGCGCAGCCAGCCCACGTGGGTATGGTCGTCCGTGATCTGTTGGATTCCCCCTGCTGCGGGCAAACGATAGATTCTACTATCGCCCACATGCGCAAAATACAGCCATTCCGGACGAATCCAGCACAAACTCAAGGTTGCCCCCATACCTTGACATTCTTCGTAGCTGCGACCCAGCAATTGCAGTTCTTCATGAATCTCACTCACCAGTTGCTGCAATAGGTCATTGAAACCTACGCTCATCCCCATTGCCGCACTGCGAAAACTGCGGGGAAACAAACGCGTGATCCTATCGACTGCAATACGACTGGCGAATTCACCTGCCCGAGCGCCCCCCATTCCATCGCTCACGGCGAAAACGTAGTCGCATTCCGCTAAAGTGGATTCGCCTACTTTGCCGAGGTAGCGCACTTCGTTGCCGTCCACTGCGAGTGCCAAAAACGCATCTTCGTTATTTTTGCGAAACCGTCCTGTGTGGGTCATACCCGACCACTTGACTGTGACTAATTTGCCCGTATGCATCTTGCTTCAGTCAACCCATTTAGATCGATCCGGTTCTGAAATCATTTCTGGCGAGGGAGGGTAACCAGGTGCCAGTATCGTGGCAAATTCGAAATCAATAATGCAGAACTGGCCAGTGCGGTTGTTATAGGTGATGTTGCGGATCTCCGCATCGTCGTGCCGTACCCCAAAGCGCTCGAGTTCACTGAACAAAAAATCTTTTTTTCTCCGCCGACATCCGGTCTACCCTGCTGCCGCAATTCGTTGTGACCAAGTACAGTTGGTTTGCATCGAGTTCGAGAATTCGAGGCACGAATTCACAGCCCTTCTCTTCAAGGAAACGCAGCACCCTGACCTCGTTTTCAAAGCGTTCTTTGGCCTGTAATCCTTTGAAGAACTTGTGCACCCTGCCGTCGAATCCGATTCGAACCAGTGCCCGTGCGGTGTTCTTTGCTTCATGCATGGCAATGATCCAGCCAATTATACACAAAGGGTGCAACATCCTTTTGGATTGTGCTGGCTTTAAGTGCGATATTGATACTAACTCGACCCAATCATGTTGCGATGGTTTTTTACCCGGCGTGCGATGCGCGAGTTAAACCGGCCTAGCTACCGCTTGGATAACCGGCGGTACCGTGGTGTGCTTGGCGTTGGCTTTCTTTCTCACCTGAAACATTCCCGCTTTTTTCAAACCATTGATTCCGCGGCAGAAAGAAGGCGTCAGTTTCGCACCCGGCTCAAGTTTCTGTTGCTCATTCTGTTTGTGGTGGCTTTCGCCTGGGTTGTGTTTGAAAGTATCCGCGCATTATCATTGTTCTAGCGAACACCAGCCCGGTCAGACTCAAAACCAGGGTTGACGACACATAGCCAATCAAAACGAATGTTGATCCCGAATTCAGCAGGGTGAAAGCATCAAAACTATGCAAAGACAGGGTTGTTAAACCGCCGCAAAATCCGGTTGTCCAAAATTGCTGCCAATAGACATTTCTTGCTGAGGATTGGGCTTGGACCGCAAACCAACCCGACAGGGTACCGATGGCGATGCACCCCAATACATTGGCCAGCAGGGTAGCTGTTGGTAAACCCAGTCCTGCCGCAATGGAAGAGTGCGCAATTATGATGCGCACCGCACCTCCGCACATGGCTCCCAGTGAAATGGCTAACCAGATCACAGCCATGTCCCTCCCAGGAATCCAATGGCAAATGCCAGCAGGCCACCCAGCAGGGTGGTGCCCGCGTACATCCCTGCCATGATGCGTCTTCCCATTTTATGCAGCGTGTACACTTGTAGCGCAAAACTGGAGTAGGTTGTATAACTCCCCAGAAATCCAGCACCTATGGCAATGGCAAAAATACCTTCGCTTGCCAGAATCCCTGAGTCCTTTTGCAGCACGAATGCGCTCAACACTCCCAACGCCAGCGATCCGCTGAGATTGACCAGCAAAGTGGCATGAGGCCAGGCACTTGTCTGCAGCCGTTCACAGGCCAGGGTGACCCCATAGCGCATACATGCGCCCAGTGCACAGGCTGGAAGGATACACAACCAGGTAAATGCGTTCACTGCTTTTTCAGCGCTTCCAGTTGCGGTACAATAATCCGGTCATAGTAATCCGGTTCAATACCGTGCGTTAATGTGATGCCCAAGTGCCGCTTCATGAATTCCTCAATGGTTTGCCAGCCTTCTTCCGGAAACTTAATCTTTTTGGTGTACGCACAGATGGTCAACACATCTTCCAGATGCTGCATGCGCAGGTTTGATTGCAGAATTCTCTCCGCAACCCGCAGGCGCATGACCAATTCCATGCGGTCCATTGGTTTGCTCATAAAGTCGTCCACGCCTGCTTCCATCGCTTCGTAATAGTACTCGCGCAACGCAGTATTGGCCGTGAGCATGATAAAATAGGTATAGGATGCCTTCGGGTGGTTGCGTACTTTCTTTAATAAATCCAGTCCATCCATGTTGGGCATGAGCCAATCGCTGACCACTATGTGTGTCGGTGTCCGTTCAAACTTGCGCCAGGCGTCCTCGCCATCCACTGCAGCGATGACCGTATATCCCAAATCGATCAATATCGTGGACAATAATTTGCGCGACACGAAGTCGTCTTCGGCGATCAAAATTTGCATGGAAGTCAGAATTATGAACAATAGAACCATTAGTGCAATCCAAAGCAACGGATGAATCGGTTCAGTATCTTAACATTTAACATTGCCCATGGTCGCGGCCGCAGTCCCTTGCAGGGTATCTCCAGCCGACGTAAATTGCTGCGCAATACAGCCGGAATCGCTGAACTGATCCGTGAATCTGCGGCAGATATTGTCGCCATGCAAGAGGTGGATTTCGCCTCTTCCTGGAGTCGGAAATACAATTTATTGTCATTAATTGCAGGGTATGCCGGGATGCCTGAACAAGTAATGGGGGTTAATACCATCCGCGACGGCAGATTTCAGCTGAATTACGGCAATGCATTCCTGAGCCGCTTACCTGTGGCCCATTGGCAAAATCATCGCTTCGGCAACCGCGTTATCGGCGAAAAAGGATTTCTCTACTGCGAGTTGAGCTTGCCGTGCGGCAGACGCTTACCAGTGGTCAACCTTCACTTGCATCCCGGCGCACGGTCCCGACGCCTGGCACAGGTTGAACAACTGCTGACCTTCCTCGGACAGGCGCACCAGGCGAACGGATGACACCCGCTTGCCGCCAGTTATCTGCGGCGACTTCAATGCCTCCAGAAGACGGCTGGCAGACGCGACCGTCCACCTCTGGCAGCGCTTGTCAGAACACCACAGTTACACCTTGCTGCCCAGCAATGGTAAAACGTATCCTTCCTTCTGGCCTCAGTACACGCTTGACTTTGTATTGTTACCGCCCGGCTTTCATGTACACAGTGAACACGTCCTCAAAACCACTTTGAGTGATCACCGTCCGGTTTTGGTGCACTTCGAAGTACCCGCGATTACTTTCGCTAATGGATAAATTTCTTGGCATAACTTTGTTTTATGGCTTGGCATTGTCGGCCAAGTTCCTATAACCCCAAACTTTAATTGAAAATCTTATGGCAACCAAAATAGCAATCAATGGGTTCGGCCGCATCGGCCGTTTGGTGTTTCGCGCGCTGGTCGAGCAGGGTTTGCTCGGCAGCAAATTTGAAGTCGTTGCAATCAACGACCTCGTCCCGGCGGATAACCTCGCCTATCTCGTGAAGTATGACTCGATACAGGGTCGCTTCCAGGGAGAAGTGTACAGCGAAAAGTCCTCTCCGGACGTCGCCGAAGACGATACACTCGTCGTCAACGGCAACAAAATCAAGTGCCTCGCCGTCAAGGAAGGCCCAACTGCAATGCCATGGAAGGATCTTGGCGTGGAGATCGTCATCGAATCCACCGGTTTGTTCACCGATGATGTTAAGGCTGAAGGCCACATCAAGAGCGGTGCACGCAAGGTTATCATTTCCGCTCCTGCCAAGGGCGACAAGGTGAAGACTGTTGTTATGGGCGTGAACGACCACGAACTAACTGCAGCTCACAACATCATCTCCAACGCTTCCTGCACCACCAATTGCTTGGCTCCAATCACCAAGGTTGTGCTCGAGAATTTCGGCATTGTTGAAGGTTTGATGACCACAGTGCATTCCTACACTGCGACTCAGAAGACCGTTGATGGTCCTTCCCGCAAGGATTGGAAGGGTGGACGTACAGCTGCTACCAACATCATTCCTTCCACAACTGGCGCTGCCAAGGCCGTGGGCCTGGTTCTGCCAGCCGTGAATGGCAAGTTGACAGGTATGGCCTTCCGCGTCCCCACTCCGACCGTTTCTGTGGTTGACCTCACAGTGAAGACCGAAAAATCCACCAGTTATAAAGAGATTTGCCAAAAGATGAAGGAAGCGGCAGCTTCCGGACCTCTCAAGGGTATCCTGGAATACACCGAGGACGAAGTTGTCAGTTCTGATTTTATCCACAGCCCGGCCTCCTCGATCTTTGACGCTGGCAGTGGTATCGGTCTCAGCGACACTTTCTTCAAGCTGGTGTCCTGGTACGACAACGAGTGGGGCTACTCCAACCGCGTGGTCGATCTTCTCAAGAAAGTTGTCGCCCTCTAAGCGACGGTCTTCTTCAGATATCCGTTCCTTTTTGGCCGCCCGGAGCCTCGATTGCAATCGATCGCCTCGGGCGGCTTTTTTTGCTGACTTTATTCATTCCGTCCGAAAGTTAATTTGTACTGTTATGGC
>JAJOKB010000029.1 GCA_021208135.1 Verrucomicrobiota bacterium
GTTCCCATCAAAAACCACAATCTACGCCAGTTGGCTAGAATTCCGTAGACCGCTTCAGCCCAATCTTTTTTATGGATGCCGGACCACTTCTTGTGTTCACGCAGGATCAGTCCCACGGTTTGATCTGCCCTGCGTCCATCCGCCAGGACTGCACGCAGCGCACTGTGCAATGCGGATAGCTCTTCTTGCTGATTGTTATAGGTCCTGTTCACGGGCATTGTAAGTCTCCTCATCCAACTCGGACTCAGCCTTGGCCACAATGCAACTGACCGCAGCGTCCCCGGTTACATTGACGGCAGTACGCACCATGTCGAGCAACCGGTCGACGCCGATGATCAAAGCCACTCCTTCCACGGGCAATCCCACCTGTCTCAAAACCATGGCGAGCATGATCAATCCGACTCCCGGTACACCCGCAGTTCCGATCGAAGCCAGGGTTGCGGTTACAATTACCATCAGGTATTCAGTGATTCCGAGCTGAATACCAAATGCCTGTGCAATGAAGACTGTGGCGACACCTTGCATGATGGCGGTACCATCCATGTTGATAGTAGCTCCCAAAGGAACGGTGAAGGAGGCAACGCTGCGCTTAACGCCCAAACGCTCCTGCACAGTTTGAATGGTTACGGGGATCGTGGCATTGGAACTCGCGGTGGAAAATGCAAACAACTGGACCCGCCGCATTTTGCGCAGAAATGCCAACGGGCTCAGCCGGGCAAAAAAAGGTCAGCAAAGTTGGGTAGGTGATGGCCGCATGGGCAATCAGTACGAAGAATACGAGGAAAAAGTATTTCGCAAGGGGCATGATGGCATCCATTCCTTGAGTAGCGAAGGTGCGGGCAATCAAACGCAAACACACCATAGGGTGCCAACTCCATGACCAACCAAAACCAGTTTCATGATCACCACATTCAAAATCCTCAAAGATGCCGAGAACCCGTTTTCCATGGTCACCTGAAAGTGCAATCGCAATGCCCAGAAAAATCGAAAAAACAATGATTTGTAGCATGTTCCCTGCTGCCATCGCCTGCACCGGATTCGTGGGAAGATACCGATGATTACATCGATCAAACGCGGGGCTTCGGCTGCGGTGAAGACCACATCCGTCTGCCCGTCAAAACCGCTTCCGGGCTTAATGATGACAGCCGCAGTCATCGCCAGAGTGATGGCGATTGCAGTGGTCATCAGGTAGAGTCCAACGGTTCTGAGTCCCACTCTTCCCAGTCGGCGGATATCCTCCAAAGCCGCAGTGCCGCAGACCAATGAAACAAAGACCAATGGCACCACTAACAAACTCAGTCCCGCCAGGAAAATTCTGCCTAGAACATGAAACAGGCCATCAATCAGTCCGGTTCTCAGCCAGTGCCCGGGATCCGCCGCTGCGGGCAACATGGACAGCACAACGCCCGTCAGAATGCCCAAGACCATGGCAAACAGGATTCGACCCGTTAAGGTACGCAGAAAAAGAACGCGGTACATATATTTAGGATTCTGACAGCACCGATCGACCGCAAGTCTGAAATCAATTTCTTATCGAGTGGCTTTGCCGTAGCCTCGCATCCCGTAATGTAGAGGAACGAGCTGTGCTCGTTTCTACGGGCTGGCATTGATAGCCAGTCGAAACAAGGAAACCTTGTTCCGCTACAGTAGAGGAACGAACTCTTGCCAAAATAGCGGATTGCAGCGTTGCAAAAGGGAGGCAATTTCAGGCACTGTGTGGTTTGCATGAAAATCCTAAATTTCAATTGCTTGGGTTGTTTCTGTTGATAACTGCGTTAGCGGGCTACGGTTGTCAGTCGGGTCCTAAAATCATTCCCCGGTCTCTATTGAATGATCAGTCTCAAGCTGCTTTTACACAAATGAAGCAGCAATTGGAGGTTTCGCGCGACGCGGCGGCGGTTGCGCGGGTGCAGGCTGTGGGTGGAGCGTGTGGCCGATGTGGTGCGCCCGGAGCGTCCTGACATTCAGTGGCAATTTGTACTGTTTGAGGATCCTGCGGTGAACGCCTTTGCCTTGCCTGGAGGACAGGTAGGTGTGTATCGGGGGCTGTTGGACATGGTTGAATCCGATGATGAGTTGGCTATCGTGATTGGGCATGAGATTGCTCACATCATGTTGGAACACGGTAATCAGCGAATGTCAGCCGAGGTTTTGCGCGCTGGTGCAGCGCTTGCTTTTAGCCTACAGTGTGCGCAATAGGGAGCAGCAAGAGCAGATGCTGTGGATGGCTGCTTTCGGTTTGGGCTCCCAAGTGGGGATTTTGTTGCCTTACAGTCGACGTCACGAGTACGAGGCAGATCAGTTTGGTCTGTTCTACGCCGCGCGCGCCGGTTATGATCCGCGTGCAGCGATTACATTTTGGCAAAAAATGACTGCTATGGCTGCGGGTGGTTCAGTACCGCAATTTTTATCGACGCACCCCAACCACGGTAACCGCATTCAGCGCCTGCAAAATGATATGCCGGTAGCGATGCAGTATTTTCAGGCGGCGCGCGGGTTTTGAGCCCGAATGATGAGTAAACTCCCCCCCCCGGTATGTCCTTAATCAACAGCTTCTTGCAGAAACTGCAGCGTCACCCCAAGCGCATTGTCTTTCCTGAGGGCGGCGATCCTCGTATCATTCAGGCAGCGCGTCTGTTTGCGACACGTAAATTGGGAGTGCCTGTGCTTCTGGGCGACCGGCAAGTAATCAAGGCTACGGCGGAAAGTCTTCATATTCGTTTGATGGTATTCGTATCCTTGAGCCCGAGCGCAGTGACGACTTTGATTTATTTTTGCCCATGGTGGATAGTCTCCCGCGTTTCAGTCAGCTGAGTTTGAGTGAGAAAAAGGATTTGCTTCTGGATAAGGATTACTTTGCCGCCTTCATGTTAGCTTCCGGGCGGGTAGATGCGTTGGTGTCCGGAGCGACCCACCACTCGTCAGCCGGTTTGCGTGCGTTGTTTCGGGTGATTCCCCTGCAAGAGGGTGTGAGTTCTGCATCCTCCATGCTAATTTTGGATCAGGAAAATTCGGCTTTGGGTGTGAATGGGGTTTTGTTTCTGGCGGATTGTGGTGTGATCCCGGAACCTACTGCCGAGCAATTGGCGCATATTGCGCTCAGTACAGCCAAAATCGCGCTCACTTAACCAAGTCTACAAATTGGCCTAC
>JAJOKB010000116.1 GCA_021208135.1 Verrucomicrobiota bacterium
CTACCCACGCTATCATCGATAGCCTGAGCGTACAAATGTTTGTTGGAGATACTCAGGCAAAGGCGTGGACGTTCGGCGGATACCGAAAACTTTCTTGCGGATACGCCAAACGCGCTTTTGTCTTAACTGTGTTTTTTTCTTTAAATTCATGATGCTATCCTATTCTTAACCAGCCTTCTTACCTTCCTTACGGCGCACGTACTCACCCACAATGGTGACACCCTTTGCCTTGTAAGGCTCAACCGGATAATACTTCTTAACTTGCGCGGCAAACTGACCAACAGCCTGCTTGTCGTAACCGGTTACTTCAACTTTGGTGTTATCAGTGACAACAACATTCACCCCTTCTGGGATTGCTTGTTTGATATCATGTGAGAAACCGAGATTCAGATTCAAAACCTTGCCCTGAACAGCAGCGCGAAAACCTGTACCACTGATCAGAAGTTGCTTGGTAAAGCCCTTGGTTACGCCTTCAACCATGCCATTGATGATGGAACGTGCGGTACCAAACATGGCCTTCGCTAAACGACCGTCGTTGGCAGGCTTGACGATAACCTCATTACCTTCAACGGCTATGGCTACATCAGCAGTGCTGAAGGTCTTGGTGATCTTGCCCTTGGGTCCCGCAACTGTTACGGCACCATTATCAACGGTGACGGTTACTTTGTCCGGAATGGCTACCGGTAATTTTCCAATTCTGCTCATTGTATTTTCCTCTGCAGCTTACCAAACAGTGCAAACCAACTCGCCACCCACATTGGTGCGACGAGCATCACGATCCTTCATAACTCCTTTGGAAGTAGTTACAATGGAAACCCCAAGACCACCCAACGTGCGAGGGATATCGCTTGCGGGGAAATAAATGCGACGACCGGGACGGCTGGCGCGATTGATACCGGTTAGAGCCGGTACTTCATTGACGTACTTGAGCACCAATTCCAAAGACTTGATGCCGTTGTCCGCGGTGACAACGCGGAAGTCACGAATGTAACCTTCATCCTTCAAAATAGATGCAATACTGAAATGCATCTTTGAATGCTTACCCACGCAGGTCTCCTTGCCTGCCTTGTAAGCGTTGCGGATGATGGTAATAAAATCACTGATGGAGTCAGACATGGTAAAATCCTCTCTTTAAATTTCCAAACGGATTACCACGAAGACTTGGTCACACCTGGCAGTTTGCCAGAAAGGGCCAGTTCGCGGAAGGTTAGGCGGCTAACACCGTACTTGCGCAAAAATGCGCGTGGACGGCCGGAAATGCTGCAACGGTTGCGAAGACGTACAGCACTGGAATTGCGAGGCAACTTGGTAAGTTTGCGCTGCGCAGCGTAGAATTCCTCGTCGGATGTGTTTGGGTCTGACAGAATCTTCTTTAGTTCAGCACGTTTTGCGGCGAACTTGTCTACAAGTTTGGCGCGTTTAACATCGCGCGCGATCATGGATTTTTTGGCCATTTATAAACTTTCCTGAATTATTAAGCTTTGGCTTGGGCAGGAGCATTTCCGCGCTTGCGGAATGGCATTCCAAGCAGTTGCAACAGTTCTCTGCCTTCAGCGTCAGTTTCAGCTGAGGTCACAAAACAAATATCGAGACCGAAGTGCTTGTTGGCGTCGCTGTGCGCTTCGGGAAAAATGGAAGTATCAGAGATACCCAAAGTGTAATTACCAGTACCGTCGAACTTATCGTTTACACCGCGAAAGTCGCGGATGCCAGGCAGCGCAATAGCAATGAGGCGCTGTAAGAACTCATACATACGGGCTCCGCGCAAAGTCACCATAGCACCAATTGGCATGCCTTCACGCAACTTGAAGTTGGAGATGCTCTTGCGGGCTTTGGTTACCACGGCTTTTTGCCCGGCAATGTTGCTGAGTTCCTTGACGCGATCTTCGATTTGACCCTTTTCAATACTGGCATTGAATCCAGTGTTGATAACGATCTTAACCAATCGGGCGGCTTGGTGAGGATTTTTGTGTCCGTGCGACTTCATTAATGTCGGCTGTACGGACGTACTGTAGAACTGCTTTAATTCAGGTTGGTGCATTTTATTGATTCCTGGTTTCCTATACCCGATTTCCAGCCGGGTAGTGCGGACCTTTGGTGAGGATTATTTGTTAAGCTTCGCTGCGCTTGCTGTCGTACTTGTCAGCGAGCATAACATTGGAAAGATGAATAGGGGCTTCGCGCTCAGTAATTGCGCCCTCAGGATTCTCCTGAGACTTCTTTTCGTAATTCTTGCGCTTGTTGATACCTTCTACCAAAACACGATTGGAAGTAGGCAAAACCTGCAAAACTTTTGCGCGTTGGCCACGGGCATTACCGGCGATGACGACTACGCTGTCTCCAGCTTTAATTTTAGCTTTCATTATTAGAGAACCTCCGGTGCAAGACTGACGATTTTCATGAACTTCTTTTGGCGAAGTTCACGGGCAATTGGACCATAAATACGGGTTCCCCGTGGGGCTCCTTCATTATTGATCAAGACGCAGGCATTGCGGTCAAACCGCAAGTAACTGCCATCTTCACGACGGATAGGAGCCTTGGTGCGCACTATAACAGCACGGCACACGGTACCCTTTTTGACGGTAGCATCAGGTGATGAATCACGAATGTGAACAATCACCTCGTCACCAACAGAGGCGGTGCGGTCAATTGACCAAGACGACGAATCATTTTCGCCTTCTTCGCGCCGGTGTTGTCGGCAACATCAAGAGATGTGAGCATTTGAATCATGGAACGATCCTTTCAAAAATGGTTATCCAATAACTGGAGCTTTATCCACAACTTTGACGATGCGGAAACGCTTCAACTTGCTGATCGGGCGGGTTTCCATGATGATGACGCGGTCGCCGACGCCACACTCATTGGCTTCGTCGTGAGCATGCACCACGGTTTTCCGCTTCACCTCTTTGAGGTAGCGCGGATGCCGGATACGATAAAAATAGGTGACTTTGACGGACTTGTCGCCAGTGCGGCTGGTTACCAAGCCGCTGATTGTTTTACGTCTGTTACGTTCTGCCATGGCGGTATAATATTTGAATGCTTTTAGTCAGGCAGTCGGTCTCAGGCCGTCGCCTTTTGTTTCTTGAAAGTTTGCACGCGGGCAATTTCACGGCGGAGCTGCTTGAGAAGGTGGGGCTTTTCGAGCTGTCCAGTCTGTTTGTTTAAACGTGCTTTGAGGAGTTCATCGCGAGTATCACGCAGTTTTTTATCTAACTCCGCGACTGACAATTCTTTGAGTTCTTTGGTATTTTTGGCCATAACTGGGTACTCCTATTAAGCAATATTCTCCTTGGCGATGAAACGACAGCGGATTGGCAACTTGGCGTCAGCAAGGCGCATGGCCTCACGGGCCAATGTTTGACTGACACCGGCGAGTTCGAACAAAATGACACCCGGTTTCACAACCGCTGCATAGTACTCAACGCCGCCCTTACCTTTACCTTGGCGAGTTTCAGCAGGCTTCTTGGTGATCGGTTTGTGCGGGAACACGCGGATCCACAGTTTGCCACGACGGCTCAAGCTACGGTTGATGGCAACACGAGCAGCTTCGATTTGGTTTGCGGTGAGCAGACCACGACCAAGGCACTGGATTCCGAAATCACCAAACGCAAGGTAATCTCCACCTTTAGCGTTGCCGCGTACGCGACCGCGCATCTGCTTGCGATATTTGGTTCTGGATGGCAATAAAGGCATAACTTAATTTTCTAAATGGTTAATGTATCGCTGAAGGTTAGCTAAGGATACGTTCGTCATCCGGAAGACAAATCCAGCACTTGACGCCAATAAGACCATACACCGTGCTGGCTTCGGCAAAGCCGTAGTCAATATTGGCGCGAAGAGTGTGCAAAGGCACAGAACCCGAACGGGTGCTCTCGGTTCGGGCGATGTCAGCTCCGCCCAAACGACCAGCAACCTGCAAACGAATTCCCAAAGCTCCAAGGCTCATGGTTGTTTGCACAGCCTTTTTCATAGCGCGGCGGAAGGAAATACGACGCTCTAACTGCAAAGCAATACTTTCCGCAACCAATTGTGCCACGAGATCAGGCTTTTTAACTTCCTGAATGTCGAGCAGCACATCGCGGCCAATCATTTGAGTCAGCTCATCCTTAACCTTTTCGTGCTCGGAACCCTTGCGACCGATAACAATGCCAGGGCGAGCAGTGAAAACCTTGACGCGGACGCGGTTGCCAGCGCGCTCAATGAAAATGCGTGGCACAGCCGCCAACTTGAACTTCTTTCCAAGAAACTCACGGATGCGATAATCCTCATTTACGTTGGCACTAAAATCTTTCTTGCGGGCGTACCAGCGAGATTGCCAGTCGCGGCGAACGGCAAGACGAAAACCAATAGGGTGTACTTTTTGTCCCATATGTGCGTAGCTCCAGTATTAAATTATTCTCCAGCCAACACCACACGCAGGTGACTGGTTCTCTTGCGAATTGGTTTGGCAGAACCGCGTGCAGCGGCCTTGAAACGACGAAATGCAGGGCCTTCGTCAACAAGTGCAGACTTGATAATCAGGTCTGACGAAGACAGACCGTGATTATTTTCCGCATTGGCAACGGCACTCTTTACGGTTTTAGCCAGTAAACGGGCTGCCTTGCGTGGTATAAACCGCAGGGTTTCCAAAGCCTCATTGGCGGGGAGGCCTTGAATAGCCCGGGCAACCTCGCGAGCCTTCTTGGGCGAGATCCGGGTGTACTTAGTTAAAGCTGTGACTTCCATGGTCGGTGAATAGTTGGATTACTTCTTGGTGTGCGGCTGGTGACCCTTGAAGGTACGCGTCATGGAGAATTCTCCCAGACGGTGCCCAACCATATTTTCTGTGATGTGAACAGGAAGGAAGCTCTTTCCGTTGTGTACTTCAAGATTAAGACCGACGAACTCAGGGGTAATCTGAGAACGGCGTGACCAAGTCTTGATAGGACGGCGATCGTCTGTTTCCTGGGCCTTGATGACCTTTTTCCAAAGGCCTGGATCTACGAAAAATCCTTTTTTAAGAGAGCGTGCCATGATTGTATGTGTCTAGCGGTGAGGATTAACGCTTAACCTTGCGCCCATTGCGGCGAACAACGATCAGCTTATTGGAATTCTTATTGCGTTTACGAGTTGGGTAACCTTTGGCAAGTTGACCCCACGGACTGACTGGGTGACCGCCACCAGAGGTGCGGCCTTCACCACCACCCATTGGGTGATCGACTGGATTCATCGCGACACCGCGAACACGGGGTCTGCGACCCAGCCAACGATTGCGACCTGCTTTACCCAGTTTGATATTCTGGTGCTGACCGTTGCCTACTTCACCAATAGTGGCACGGCATTCAGCATTGACCATGCGGATTTCTCCAGAAGGCATACGGATGGTGGCAAACTTGCCTTCAATGCCAACCAACTGAGCAGAAGCTCCTGCTGTACGCACCAACTGCGCTTTGGTGTTGGGATACAACTCAATGGCGTGTATCTTGATTGAAGGAGGCATCACCTTGAGCGGCATGCTGTTACCAGCCTTAAATTCTGCGAGCCCGGAAGCGTTCACAATTTCATCACCAGCGCGCAGTTTATCGGGCGCTATGATGTAGCGCTGCTCACCGTCAGCATACTTAACCAGTGCAATATTGGCAGAGCGGTTGGGATCGTATTCGATACGCTCAACAACAGCTGTGATATCAATCTTTTCGCGCTTGAAATCAATGACGCGATAGAGCTTCTTGTGACCCCCACCGCGACGGCGGCTGGTAACACGGCCATAAACGTTGCGGCCGCTGCTGCGCTTCTTGGATTCAGTAAGCTTGCGCAAGGGGCGCTCTGTGCTCAAGTCCGGCTGCCGGTTTTTAATTTGAAACCGCTGGGACGGTGTAAGTGGTCGTAGTTGTACGAGTGACATTGTTTATCCTCTTATTTTGGATGCTGTCGCAGCGGTTGAATTAAGCCAAGGCGATGGACTGGCCAGCCTTGAGGCGCACAATGGCGCGTTTGTAACCGGACTTTTTGCCAGTGACCCCGCGACGCATGCGGTTAGACTTCGCCTTAGGTTTGACGTTGGCAATGTTAACACTGACTACTTCCACGCCGAACTGCTTTTCCACGGCTTGCTTGACAGCAATGCGATTGGCGTCAGTGGCGACACTGAAGTAATACTGATTCAGATTGGAAGCAGCTTCAGTGGCCTTTTCAGTCACAAGATGCTTCTTTAAAATGCGGATGGGTTCAGCCATGATCAATTGCCTCCATTGAGACGGTTCAGGATAGTTTCAATACCTTTTTCGCTGACGACTATTGTGTCATAGCGGGCTACATCAAGCGCGTTGACATCGCTCGCTTCATTGAGATCAATGCGTTCGATGTTCCGGGCTGCTAAAACGGTCGAATCCGCCCAATCGGCGTCAACAACGAGTACGCTACCCTGGGGAGCCACCTTGCCGATCAAGCTGTTAAACAGTTTGGTCTTCTTGTCTGCGACTTCCCATTTCTCAATGACACTGACCTCACCGGCACTGGCGCGATCGAAAAGAACGCGAGCCAATGCGAGAGAGCGCATCTTTTTATTGATCGCCTGGGAATAATCCCTTGGCTTGGGGCCGAAAGCCACACCGCCCTTGTAATGCTGTGGGCCGCGACGAGTACCTTGACGGGCAATGCCCAGTCCTTTCTGCTTGAAAGGCTTTTTCTTGGTTCCGGCAACCTCGGCACGAGTCTTCGTGGAGGCATTGCCTTGACGCTGGTTAGCCTGCAATGCGAGAATTACCTGCTTCAGCGCTTGAATGCCACGAGTACCTTCAAACTCCGGCAATGCATAATCTTTTTCGCCCGCGCTGGAGCCATCAACACTAAATACTTTCAGTTTCATCCTGCAAACTCCTTAAATTAGGCGGACTTTTTCTGCTTTTTGGCAGTACGGACAATGACTTCAGTGCCATTAGCGCCGGGAATACTGCCCTTGACCAAGATCAGATTCTTTTCAGGGACTACGCGCACAACGCGCAAGTTTTGCACTGTGCGTTGAACAGTTCCCATGTGACCAGGCATCTTTTTATTCTTAAAAACGTGCCCCGGAGTCTGGCGCATACCAATAGAGCCAGGACGACGGTGCATCATGTGACCGTGGGAGCTGGCTGACCAGCAAACCCAAATCGCTTCATGACACCTTGAAATCCCTTGCCTTTGGTGATGCCGATGACATCCACCTTATCGGTGCCGACAAAAACCTCTGCGGTAATAACATCACCAGAAGCATAAGTTGATTCAGCATCGAGACGCACTTCCTTGAGCGTAGCGCAGGGTTCAACAGAAGCTTTTTCGAAATGCTTCTTGAGAGCATTGGTAGTATTTTTGCTCTTCTTTGTGCAATCCAATTTGGATGGCATTGTAGCCGTCGGTCTCAACCGACTTAACCTGCACAACCGGGCAGGGGCCTACTTGTATAACGGTGACCGGTACAAGCGAATTGTCTTCGTTGTACACCTGGGTCATTCCGACTTTTTTACCTATCAGTGTATGTTTCATTTTACTAAGCGGCAGGGGTCCCGATCTATAATCGAAACTTTGAGACCTGCTTTAGACTGTGATTGATTTGTTTGTTTTGTTCCAAAGCCGGAGTTTTCACTGTTATGAAACTATCCGGGTTGGAAAGAAGCTAAATTTGGGAAAAGGGCGAATAACACTCCTTGCCAGACCTGTTGTCAAGCAAATCGGAGAAATTCTCCAAAAAAAATCGCCCACCGCCGGAGAGCGGTGGACGAAATGAATTAAACATTAATAGTGATATCGACGCCAGCAGGCAGATTGAGTTTTTTCAACTCATCTACAGTTTGAGCCGTTGGCTCGACAATGTCGATAAGACGCTTGTGGGTGCGCTGTTCAAACTGCTCCATGGACTTTTTATCCACGTGCGGTGAACGGTTGACCGAGATTTTCTCGATCCGGGTGGGCAAAGGCACCGGACCTGCGACCCGAGCGCCTGAGCGCTTAGCGGTATCGACAATTTCGGAAGCACTTTGATCAATGATACGATAATCGTAACCTTGCAGTTTGATGCGAATACGTGGACCACTCATATGGAAAAGAACAAAAAGGGTTTATTATTGGGATCAGGTACGTGCAGGTGCACGTGTAGAATTCTTGGCAACCTCAGCTTGAATATTAGCAGGAACTGCTTCGAAGTGAGAAGGCGTCATTGAGTAAGAGGCACGGCCCTTGGACAATGACCGAACGTCAGTAGAATAACCAAACATTGTTTCCAGTGGAACATTGGCGGTAATCTTGGCCAACTTGCCCTTCGATTCAATACCTTGGATCACACCACGACGACGATTCAAATCACCAACCACGTCCCCTTGGTATTCATCAGGAGTTTCTACTTCGACCTTCATGATCGGTTCCAGCAACTGTGCCTTGGCCTTTGCCATTGCATCGCGGAAGGCGAAAATACCGGCCATACGGAAGGCCATTTCCGAAGAGTCAACTTCGTGAAATGAACCGAAAGTCAAGCGGGCGCGGAAGTCAACCACCGGATAACCGGCAACTGTACCATTGCGGGCAGCTTCGCGGATACCTTCCTCAGTGGGCTTAATGTATTCTTTTGGAATAACCCCACCAACGATCTCGTTACTGAATTCGTAACCCTTGCCTGGTTCCAGAGGCTCAATGGTGATTTCAGCGTGACCGTATTGACCACGACCACCAGATTGACGAACGAACTTACCAACACCCTTGGCTTCAAGGGTAATTGTTTCGCGGTAGGCGATTTGCGGCTTGCCGACAGCTGCCTCAACCTTGAATTCGCGTTGCAGACGGTCACGGATAATGTCCAGGTGTAGTTCACCCATACCGGAGATGATGGTCTGACCAGTTTCCTCATCGGTAGAAACCATGAATGTCGGATCTTCTTCAGCCAGACGCTGCAGCGCCAAAGAGAGCTTTTCCTGATCACCCTTGGAAGCAGGCTCAACAGACATCGAGATAACAGGCTCAGGGAATGTCGGTGGCTCCAATGCAATATCCAACTCCTTGGCAGTCAGAGTATCGCCTGTGCGCACGTCCTTAGGCCCAATGATCGCGACAATGTCACCGGAGTAGGCCTTATCAATATCCTCACGACGATCAGCGTGCATGACGACCAAACGGCTGATGCGTTCAGTTTTGCCAGTGCGACTGTTAACCAGGGCCATACCCTTTTCGAGCTTGCCCTGATAAATACGGAAGAAAATCAAACGTCCAACAAACGGATCGGTGAACAGTTTAAATACCAGACCGGCAATGGGCTTATTGTCATTAGGACTGACAGAAACTTCCTGTTCCGGATCATCGATGGAGCGACCCACTTGCGGGGGAATATCCAAAGGACCGGGCAAATAATCGACAACACCATTCAAGACTTTTTGCACGCCCTTGTTTTTGAATGCAGTACCGGGAATGACTCCAACAAAGGACATGGCCAGAGTAGCCTTGCGAATTCCGCTGCGAATTTCGTCATGGGTCAACTCTTCACCTTCGAGATATTTCTCGGCGAGCACATCATCAAAAGCGGCGATTTCTTCAATCAGTTTGTCACGGTATGAAGTTGCCTCGTCGAGCATGTCAGCAGGGATATCCTCTTCGGAATACAAGGAACCTGTCTTATCGTCTTCCTTGTAAATATGAGCCTTCATTGTGATCAAGTCTATGAGACCACGGAAATTCTCTTCCTGACCAATTGGCAGGTAGAGTGGGTGCGCGTTACCACCCAACTTCTCGCGAATGTCGTTGACTGCGCTGTAGAAGTCAGCGCCGGTGCGGTCCATTTTGTTGATGAACGCAATGCGGGGCACCTTATACTTGTTCATTTGACGCCAAACAGTTTCCGATTGCGGTTGCACACCGGCAACAGCACAGAAAACAGCGACCGCGCCATCGAGAACTTTAAGGGAACGTTCCACTTCAGCGGTGAAGTCAACGTGCCCTGGGGTGTCAATGATGTTAAGACGATGCGGAATATTGGCGAATGGACCCTTTTTGGTCATCCACTCAGCGGAAATCGCAGCAGAAGTGATGGTAATTCCACGTTCACGTTCTTGCTCCATCCAGTCGGTGACAGCAGTACCTTCGTGTACTTCACCGATCTTATGGACCTTACCCGAGTAAAACAGAATGCGCTCTGTGTGGTGGTTTTGCCTGCGTCAATGTGAGCGGCGATACCGAAATTGCGGTGGTATTCGAGTGGACACGTACGGTCCGCTGCATTCACCGAGGAAACTTGTTTAGCGTCAGCCATTGTATTAGAGTCAAATGTTACCAGCGCAAGTGAGCGAATGCACGATTGGCCTGAGCCATGCGATGCACATCATCCTTCTTTTTTTACAACGGCACCGGTGTTGTTGTAAGCGTCCACGATTTCAGCGGCGAGGTTATCGCGCATGGAGCCGCGGCGGCCGCGAGCGGCGGCGACGAGCCAACGAAAAGCCAAACTCTGCTGGCGTTCAAATGGGATCTCCAGAGGCACTTGATAAGTGGCTCCGCCTACGCGACGGCTCTTGACTTCAAGCTTTGGGCGGATGTTTTCCATTGCACCGAGCAACAGATCCACTGGATCGCCCTTCTCCAGTTTTTCGCTCACGCGTTCAAATGCGCCATAAACGATATTCTGTGCGATGGACTTTTTGCCATGCAACATGACAACATTGATGAGATGGCTAACCAACGCACTGCTATAACGTGGATCTGGTTGGTGTGGACGCTTTTCAGCTCTGCGACGACGTGACATAAATGTACCTCTGATTAATAAAAGTGTGGGATAATTACTTCTTGGCCTTAGGACGCTTTACGCCGTACTTGGAACGACTGCGGCGACGCTTGTCGACACCGGAGCAGTCGAGTGTGCCACGGACAATGTGGTAACGCACACCTGGCAAATCCTTAACACGACCGCCGCGTACGAGAACAACACTGTGTTCCTGCAACGAGTGGCCCTCATCGGGAATGTAGGCAATCACCTCGTAACCACTGGTCAGGCGAACTTTGGCAACCTTACGGATAGCGGAATTCGGCTTCTTGGGAGTACGGGTCATCACCTGGGTACAAACACCGCGGCGGAAAGGATTGCCCCGCAGCGCAGGAGATTTACTCTTGTACTTTACCAAGGTGCGCGGCTTGCGAACGAGTTGATTGATGGTTGGCATAACTATCCTGAAATTTGAGGAAAAGTGGAAAAAAGTAGACTTTTGCCCGTGCAGGGCAATATTTTTTTGCTTATTTCGGTGGAAAATTAGCGCGCCCCGGGAATTTCCCCGGAGCGCGCGGGTAAAAATGGTTGCTGGGCAACGGGTTCAACCGACATCGGAAGCCTCGTAGGCGACTTCCGAACCAACAGAACCGAGGGTGTTAATTTTGAGACGGCGGTAACGTGGCAGACCGGTTCCGGCAGGAATTAGGTGTCCCATGATCACATTTTCCTTAAATCCTTCCAGTTGGTCAACCTTGCCCAGAGTGGACGCATCGGTCAGAACGCGGGTTGTTTCCTGGAACGAAGCGGCGGAAATAAAGCTTTCAGTTTCGACTGAAGCCTTGGTAATACCGAGCAGAATGTCGTCACCGGAAGCGGGTTCACCACCGGCCTCGATGATGCGTTCATTCTCGCGCATGAAGTCTTCCTTATCCACCTGTTCACCCCAGAAGAATTCACTGTCGCCAGGATCCGTGATGCGGATTTTGCGCAGCATTTGACTGATGATGAGTTCAATGTGCTTATCATTAATGGTAACACCTTGCAGACGATACACCTTTTGAATTTCGCTCAAAATGTATTCCTGAACGGCATTGACCCCGAGAATCTGGAGGATCTCGTGTGGGTCGGCTGCACCTTCAGTCAGGTGTTGCCCCATTTTGACGATATCACCCTTTTGCACGATAATATGCTTACCATGCGGGATGAGGTGATCCTCTGTCTGGCCAGTTTGCTTATTGGTGATAATCAGGCGCTTTTTACCGCGCAGGGCGTCACCAAAGGAAACTTCACCATCAATTTTGGCCATTTCCGCGGCCTCTTTGGGGCGGCGGGCTTCAAACAGCTCGGCCACCCGTGGCAAACCACCGGTAATATCCTGGGTTTTGACTGCCTGACGGGGAGTTTTTGCAAGCAAAGTACCTGCGGTGATTTCATCACCTTCAACAACTGAAACAGTCGCACCAGTCGGAATGAGGTAGGTACCTTGAAGTTCGCCTCGGGCATCGACAATCTCAACGCGAGGGTTCAATTCTTCCTTGTGCTCCCCTACCACCGTGGCGATACGACCCGTGGCAGGGTCGAGTTCACGGCGTACGGTCACATTCGGAATCATATCGCCAAAGCGAACCTTACCCGTTTTCTCGGAAAGAATCGGAATATTGTGCGGGTCCCACTGAGCAATAACGGTACCACCGCTAATGGTTTCCCCATCGCGCACGGACAGCACGGCACCCGCTGGGATGTTGTAGGTTTCGAGCTCCTTTTCCTTACGGTCAAAGATAGTGATTTTACCCGTTTTGTTGAGCACCACTTGAGCCGCACCATTGTTGATTTCCACCAAACGGAAGCCCTCGAAGCGGGCAATGCCGGAATTGCGCACTCTGATTTCAGCGCTCTTGTTGATGGTGGAAGCGATACCACCGATGTGGAAGGTACGCATGGTCAACTGCGTGCCGGGCTCACCAATGGACTGCGCGGCAATGATACCGACAGCAGTACCAATTTCGACTTTGGCGTTGGTGGCGGGATTTATGCCGTATGCCAGTGCAGACAGGCTGTTGCGGCGACAATGAGTCAACGGAGACATCACCTTAATCCGCTCAATACCCAACTCTTCGACCCGGCGTGCCTGGTCGTCGGTGATGATATCACCGGATTTGATGACGCACTCGTCAGGCTGGATGGGATTGTAGATGGAATCAGCAGAACCACGACCTACGATACGGTCGCGCAAAGGCACAATTTGTTCGTCGCCTTCATAAATGGCGGCCTTCCATATGCCATCGCGATTGCTATCGTCGTCGCAAGTGATGATGATGTCCATAGCGACATCACAAAGTTTGCGCGTCAAGTAACCGGCGTCAGCAGTTTTCAAAGCGGTATCTGCCAGACCCTTACGAGCACCGTGGGTGGAAATGAAATATTCCAAAACCGATAGACCCTCGCGGAAAGAGGACAAAATTGGGCGTTCAATAATTTCCCCTGAAGGTTTGGCCATCAAACCGCGGCAACCACACAACTGGCGCACCTGCTGCTTATTACCACGAGCCCCGGAATCCATCATCAGATAGACCGGATTAACCTCACGTTTGCCATTGTTCTCATCGAGGTGACGGAACACGGCACTGGAGATTTCATCGGTAGCGGCATTCCACACTTCAATGATTTTATTGGAACGCTCACCACCCGTGATGATACCCTTGCGGTACTGATTCATCACCTCTTGAATGCGGGTGCGTGCCTTGAGCACGATGTCCTTCTTCTCAGGCGGAATAATCATATCTTCCATACCGATGGAGATACCTGCACGGGTCGCAATTCCAAAGCCAAGTTCCTTGAGGCGATCCAACGTTGCGATAGAAGCTTCGCGACCAGCCAGCTTGTAAGTGCGGTTGATCAACTCACCCAGTTTCTTTTTAGCCACAGGGAAATTGATAAATCCAATCTGCGCTGGCCAAATAGTGCTGAACAGAACGCGTGCTGGAGTCGTGATCAAAATCTTCTCAGCCTTTTTGCCATAGGCAGTATCGCGGCCAAAATCGGGATTGAGATAGCGTATCCAGTCGTGCTTGTCGATGGTGCCGTCTGCTTCAGAGAGCAAGACTTCCTCGTAAGTGCCGAACAAAGGCAGGGTTGCGATGTTCTCTGGTTCGTTGCGAGGCTCAATGGTACTGTAGTAAGCACCGAGAACAATATCCTGAGAAGGCGTCAAAATCGGATCACCACTGGAGGGGGAGAAGATATTGTTGGTGCTCATCATCAGCAATTTCGCTTCCAGCACAGCTTCGAGTGACAATGGAACGTGCACGGCCATTTGGTCACCGTCAAAGTCTGCATTGTAAGCAGCGCAAACAAGAGGGTGTAGACGAATAGCGTCACCTTCGATCAATACAGGTTCGAATGCCTGAATGGAAAGACGGTGCAATGTTGGCGCGCGGTTGAGCATCACAGGGTGCCCCTTGGTGACCTCCTCGAGAATATCCCACACTTCAGGAGACTTTTTCTCGATCATTTTACGTGCTCCACGAACCGTGTGCACGAAGCCAAGTTCCTTAAGGCGGCGGATAATGAAGGGTTCAAACAGCACCAAGGCCATTTTCTTGGGCAAACCGCACTGATACAACTTCAGTTCGGGACCGATAACGATGACTGAACGACCGGAATAATCGACCCGCTTACCAAGCAAGTTTTGACGGAAACGACCTTGTTTGCCCTTGAGCATGTCGCTAAGAGACTTCAGCGGACGATTACCGGCACCGGTAACGGCGCGGCCATGACGACCATTATCAAACAAGGCATCGACTGCCTCTTGCAACATACGCTTCTCATTGTGAATGATCACATCGGGCGTTTTAAGCTGTAAAAGGTTACGCAGACGGTTGTTGCGATTGATGACACGGCGATAGAGATCGTTGAGGTCGGAAGTGGCGAAACGCCCGCCTTCCAAAGGCACCAGAGGACGCAAATCCGGAGGAATGACTGGCAGAACTTCCAAAACCATCCATTCAGGACGGGTCTCGGACTGGATGAAGCCTTGAATGACCTTCAGACGCTTGGACAGTTTTTTCTTGATCTGCTTGGAACGGGTATTGAGCAGTTGCTCCTGCAACTCTTCAACCGCTGCGTTCAGGTCCATGCGTTCGAGCACTTCGCGAATTGCGCCAGCACCCATTTTAGCGACAAAAGCATCGTCGCCATACTCATCCATTGCCTGCTGATACTCCTGCTCGGAAAGCAACTGCTTTTCTTCCAAGGGAGTCTTGCCCGGATCGGTGACCATGTAGTTCTCGTAATAAATGACGCGCTCCAAATTGCGGGCTGTCATATCGAGCAATAGACCCAGGCGGCTGGGCATGCTCTTCAGGAACCAGATATGCGAACATGGTACTGCCAACTCGATATGTCCCATACGCTCGCGGCGTACGCGACTGACAGTCACTTCCACTCCACACCGGTCGCAAATCACGCCTTTGAATTTGATGCGCTTGTATTTACCGCAAGCGCACTCGTAGTCGCGCACGGGTCCAAAAATACGCTGGCAGAACAAACCGCCCGGTTCCGGCTTGAATGTACGGTAATTGATTGTCTCCGGATTCTTGACCTCACCCCGGGACCAATTGCGTATGGCATCGGGAGAAGCGACTGTGATGCGGACAAAGTCAAAGGACTGGTCCTTGTCACCGCCCAGAAGGTCGCGCACTTCGCGCGTTTGCAGATCTTCGCTCATAAAGTTGACTCTCTTGACTGTTTAAATCCGGATTCGTTAGTTGACGAAGGAAGAAGCCAGCGGATCCTGGTCTCCCAATCGAATATCGAGACACAAACTTTGCATTTCCTTCATCAAAACGTTGAAGGATTGCGGTGTTCCTGCCTGCAGAGTGTTGTCACCCTTGACAAGGTTTTCATAGATCTTGGTTCGGCCTTGAACGTCGTCTGATTTGACGGTTAACAATTCCTGTAAGGTGTACGCTGCGCCATAAGCTTCGAGCGCCCAAACCTCCATTTCTCCAAGTCGTTGACCGCCATACTGCGCCTTACCACCCAACGGTTGTTGAGTAATCAAGCTGTAAGGGCCAACGGCACGAGCGTGAATCTTGTCGGCAACCAAGTGATTCAGCTTCAGCATGTAGGTGTAGCCCACGACCACATCCTGGTCAAGAGCCTGCCCGGTGCGACCATCAAACAGACAGTACTTACCACTGGTAGGTAATCCCGCCTTGGTGAGATATTCTTTGATTTGACCTTCCTCGATACCGTCGAATACCGGAGTGGCAATCTTCAGTCCCAACTTCTTACATGCCATTCCCAAGTGACATTCGAGCACCTGTCCGACATTCATACGGCTCGGCACACCCAGCGGGTTTAAGCAAATGTCAACTGAAGTGCCATCTGCCAAATAAGGCATATCTTCTTCGGGAACAATTTTGGCTACTACGCCCTTGTTTCCGTGGCGACCTGCCATCTTATCACCCACCTGAATCTTGCGCTTGGTAGCGATATAGACCTTTACGTTCTTGATGGTACCTTGCTCAACATCGTCTCCAGCTTCGACAGATTCAATTTTGCGCTCTTGATCGGAATCCAGCTCATCGAACTTCCCTTTGAAGTTTTCGATGATTTCCATAATCTTGATCCGCACTGGTGAAGGATCGATCTCAATTGTTTTGTAAACGGCAGCCAACCTGCGCAGCAAAGTCTTAGTGATCTTCCGATTAGCAGGAATGATCACTTCACCTGTCTCCCCATTGGTGACATCGAGTGGAATCTTTTCCCCAAGCAGAATATTGGATAGACTTTCTGTCAAAGATTCGCGCAGCTTATCGGCACTGGTACGATACTCTTCGTTGATCTTCTTAATCTGACGGCGTTTGTCGGATGCGGAAAGCTTTTCAGCTTCGCCTTCAACACGACTGGATACTTTGACATCCATAATGATGCCATAGGTACCCGAGGGCACCAGCAAAGAAGTATCCTTAACATCCGCAGCTTTTTCACCGAAGATAGCACGCAGAAGCTTTTCTTCCGGTGCCAATTCAGTTTCTGATTTCGGCGTGATTTTGCCCACCAGAATATCACCTGGTTTAACTTCAGCACCCACGCGAATGACACCGTCATGACTCAGATTCTTGAGCGCTTCTTCGCCAACGTTGGGGATATCACGGGTAATTTCCTCGGGCCCCAGTTTTGTATCCCGCGCAGTGACCTCAAACTCCTCAATGTGAATGGAGGTGTAAACATCATCGCGCAACAACCGCTCGCTGATCAAGATGGCGTCTTCAAAGTTGTAACCGTTCCACGGCATGTAAGCCACAAGCACATTGCGTCCGATAGCCAACTCGCCCTTTTCGGTAGAAGCACCGTCAGCAATGATCTGACCCGTTGTCACGGTATCGCCACGCTTAACGATCGGCTTCTGATTGAAACAGGTTCCGGCATTGGAGCGCAGGAACTTGCGCAGAAGGTACACGTGAATCCCATTCTTGGGATCGCTCTTCAGGGTCTTCACAACTTTGGGAGCTACTGTACCATCAGCAGTCACAATGATCCGGCGTGAATCCACGGAAGCAACAATGCCATCGGCTTCCGCAATGACGACTGTCTTCGAGTCGCGGGCCACGCGGGCCTCAATACCAGTGCCAACCAAAGGCGACTCAGTACGCAATAGAGGCACACCTTGGCGTTGCATGTTGGATCCCATCAATGCGCGGTTGGCGTCGTCGTGCTCAAGGAATGGGATCAGGCCAGCCGCAACAGACACCAATTGCTTAGGCGAGACATCCATGTAATCGACCTCGGTCGGGTCCACTTCAAGGAAGTCATCACCCTTCCGCGCCGTCACGCGGCCAGTCAAATTGTTCTTTTCGTCAATGGTTGAGTTCGCCTGGGCTATGATGCAACCTTCTTCCTGGTCTGCATTCAAATACACGACTGACGGGTCCACCACACCCTTTACGACCTTGCGGTAAGGGGTTTCGATAAAACCAAACTCATTGATGCGGGCAAACAGAGACAAACTGTTGATAAGACCAATGTTTGGACCTTCTGGTGTCTCAATTGGACAAATACGACCGTAGTGAGAGGGGTGTACGTCACGCACTTCAAACCCGGCACGTTCACGATTCAAACCTCCGGGTCCCAAAGCAGAGAGACGGCGCTTGTGCGTGAGTTCGGCCAAAGGATTGATTTGATCCATGAACTGGCTCAACTGACTGCGGGCAAAAAAGTCGCGAATGACCGTACTTAATGCCTTAGGGTTGATGAGCTTCTGAGGCATGATTGAGTCAACGCTCTGATCGTACATGGTCATACGCTCTTTCACGAGGCGCTCCGTGCGTGCCAATCCGATGCGGCATTGGTTCATCAACAATTCACCAACGGTACGCACGCGGCGCGAACCAAGGTGGTCAATGTCGTCGACAACACCATCACCTCTTTTGAGCTTCACCAGATACTTGGTAGCAGCCACAATATCTTCAACTGTTACAATACGGGTGTCCAAAGAGGTCTCGAGAGATAACTTTTGGTTAATCTTGTACCGACCTACCCTGCCAAGATCATAACGCTTGGGATCCATGAACAACCGTTTGAGCAGACTGCGGGCGTTGGAAGTCGTTGGTGGTTCACCGGGACGTAAACGCTTGTAAATATCTTTGAGTGCTTCCTCTTCGTTACGGGTGGGATCCTTTTTCAGGCAGCGAATAATAGCACCTTCATCAATTGAGGTATCAATCACGCGTACACTGTCGATGCCGGCCGCCTCGATACTGCGCACAATAGTCTTGGTCAGTGGTTCAAAGGAACGCGCCAAAACCGCGCCCTTTTCGCTGTCAACCAAATCCTCAACAAGCACCAACTTGCTGACGCTGTCCATCGCCAGTGCATCTTTGACCGAAAGAGTTTCGGTTGAATAGAAGAAATTGAGAATATCCTGGTCTGAACCATACCCCATGGCACGCAGCAAGGTGGTGATCAGGAACTTGCGGCGACGGCGACGACGGTCCAGATAAACATAAAGCAGATCATTCTGGTCAAACTGCGTTTCCAGCCAAGTGCCACGGTCAGGAATAATACGAAAACTGTGCAAATTCTTGCCGCTGGTGTGAGGAGTGACCTCAAAAGCAATGCCTGGAGAGCGGTGTAATTGAGAAACAACCACACGTTCAGCCCCGTTAATAATAAAGGAACCACGCTCAGTGATCATGGGCAATTCGCCCATGAATATTTCCTCATCCTTGGCTTCCTCTTCCTCGCGTAGGCGCAATTTGACATACAGAGCAATAGAATAAGTGGTACCCTCGCGGATACACTCCATCTCGGTCAATTTCGGACCATTCAGCGTATAGGAAACGTATTCCAACTGGCAACGTCCATCGTAACTCTCAATGGGGAAAACCTCGCGGAAAACCGCCTCAAGACCAACCGGCTGGCGGTTGGCAGGACCAACGTCGGCCTGGATGAATTCCTTGAAGGAACGGATTTGATTCTCGATGAGATTCGGTGGTTGAATCACCTCTTTCAGTTTCCCGAAATTAATACGGTCGGACATAATCGGCTCTATTTTGAATTGGACAGACTGATTGGGAAGTTTGGCGGAAGCCACTATGCACTTGTGACCTCGGCTAAACCTCCACTTTTAGTAAAACGAAACAAGCAAACCAAACAGGTTCCTTGCGGAAACCTGTTTGGCAGCTTGTGAAAAATCTGTAGGAATATCTCCAGATTGTAAATTACTTGATTTCGACTTCGGCGCCAGCGGCAACCAGCTTTTTCTTGACGTCTTCGGCGTCTTCCTTGGTGGTAGCTTCCTTGATCGGCTTTGGAGCGCCTTCCACCAGGTCCTTGGCTTCCTTGAGGCCAAGACCAGTGATCGCACGCACTTCCTTAATAACGCCGATTTTGTTAGCACCGGCACTCTTGAGGATAACGTCGAACTCGGTCTTTTCTTCAGCGGGAGCAGCGTCGGCAGCGGCAGGAGCAGCAGCAGCAACAGCAACTGGAGCAGCGGCGCTTACGCCCCACTTTTCTTCCAATGCTTTGACCAGACCGGCGATTTCCAAAACGGTCTGGCTGCTGAGCCACTCGATAACTTGATCTTTAGTGATGTCTGACATGTTGGGTTTCTCCTGTTGATGCGGTTAGCGCCCCGTACAATTCAAGTTTGGGAACATTTAAGAGGCCATTCCTCCTAACCGTTTCAGTACGGTGAAAATTATTAGGCGTTTTGCCCTTCGTTTTCTTTGTCCACCTTGGCTTGCAATACATTGAGCAGACCTTGGGGAACGGCTTGGATAATGCGAACGAATTGAGTGGCCGGAGTATTGAACAGAGCCAACAACTGAGCCTTGAGGACGTCGATCGGAGGCAGTTTGGCCAATTCGCTGACATCCTTGGCAGTCAATTTGCTCTTCTCGAGCACGCCAGCCTTAATCTCAACCTTTTGCTTATCTTTAAAAAAACTTTTCCAAAGCCTTGGCTACGCCAGGGGCATTGTTGCCACCGACAATAATAGCTGTTTGGCCCTTCAAGTATTCGTCCAAACCTGGGTAGCCACGCTCTTCTGCGGCCAGCTTGAGAATACTATTCTTGATGACGTGAAACTCAGCACCTTCTTTGGCCAACTCGGCGCGCAATAGTTCGGTTTCGGCGACAGTGATCCGGGTGTAGTCCGCGAGGAAAACGTAGTCGGACTTGGCGAGATAGCCACCGACTTCATCTACGAGATATTTTTTTTCTGCTTGCATGGTTTATCCTTAGTACTGGGCGAACAGGGAAGAATCTAGCTTAACACCGGGAGTCATAGTGCCCGACAGGGTCATACTCTTGATGTAGCGTGGGGCCTTCAGGCCATCTGGACGCAATTTGCCGATAGCCTCAACAACGGTCTGGATGTTTTGAACCAACTGTTCAGTACCGAAGGAACGTTTGCCGACAACGACGCCAATATTGGCGGTTTTGTCCATTTTAAATTCCACGCGACCACCAAGCTTGATTTCCTTGACCGTGGCCTCGACATTATCGGTTACGGTACCTGATTTCGGATTCGGCATCAAACCGCGGGGTCCGAGAACCTTGGCCACTTTGCGCACATCCTTCATGGCACTGGTGGTGGCGACGGCAACGTCGAAATCAGTCCAACCTTCGGAAATGCGGGTTATCAGATCATCCATACCTGCGTGGTCAGCACCAGCGGCGATGGCAGCTTCCGGCGAGTCAGTAAAGACGATAACACGCACTTTTTTACCTGAGCCATTGGGCAATGTGACGACACCCCGGATCATTTGATTGGATTGACGGGGGTCTACACCCAAGCAGACCGACAGTTCGACTGTTTCGTCAAACTTGGCTTTAGGGAACTGGGACAATACAGTCACAGCGTCAGCGAGCGCATAGGTCTTGCTGCGATCCACCTTTTCGGAGGCGGCTTTATATTTTTTAGATAGTTTTTGCATTGGAATAACTCCCTCGTTTCGAGGTTTTAGCGTTATAAAAAATTAGTCGGTGATATCGACACCCATCGAACGGGCAGCGCCTTCAATAATACGTTCTGCTGCAGCAGGGCTCTTGGCATTCAGATCCTTTTCCTTGATCTTTACGATCTCCTGAATCTGTTTGCGGGAGATTTTGCCTACTTTTTCCTTGTTGGGCACACCGGACCCCTTGGCAATGCCAGCAGCTTTCTTAATCAAAACCGCTGCCGGAGGTGACTTGAGAATAAAGCTGAAAGAGCGGTCCTGATAGACGGAGATGACCACAGGAAGGATCAGGCCGGCCTGATCCTTGGTGCGGGCATTGAATTCCTTACAGAACGCCATGATATTGACCCCGGCAGCGCCCAGAGCCGGACCCACGGGAGGTGCTGGATTTGCCGCACCTGCCGGTAGTTGCAATTTGATAATACCTGTTACTTTTTTGGCCATTTTAACAATCTATGTTTGGGGCGCGAATTCAGGAAGCTAAGGAATTAAGAGGCGTCTTCCATGACCGTTTCCGCGCAGTTAAAAAATTCAGTTCTTTTCCTCCACAATGCGTTCAACCTGCCAGTATTCGAGTTCGACCGGGGTGAAACGTCCAAAAATGGATACGGAAATCTTGAGCTTGCCACGATCCGGATCGATTTCGTCAATCCGGCCATTGAGGTTAAGGAAGGGTCCGTCAGTGATCTTAACTTCTTCACCGACCTCATACTGCACTTTGGGTACTTCTTTGCCCTCAGCTTCTGCGACTTGCAGTAGAATACGGTCGATTTCTTCCTTTTTCAGCGGGGCGGGATTCTTGGAACCACCTGCAAAACCGATCACACCATCTGCACCATTGATAAAATACCAGGCTTTTTGGTTCAATTGATCGTTTTCGTCATACAAGCGCATATGGATGAATACATATCCGGGATACAGCTTGCGCGCGCGCTGGGTCTTTTTACCGTTTTTAACTTCGGAAACGGTTTCCGTAGGTATCAGAACCTCAAAGATCGTGTCTTCCAGTTCGTTCTCAACTAGGTAACGATCAATGTACCGCTTTACACCCTGTTCTTTGTTGGAAAGGGTTTGAATGACAAACCAACTGCCATTGCGGGCACCTTGGTCGGCGGTTCCTGTTGCTGCATTACTGTGCATCAGAGATAAGTTCCCCTTAAAATGGTCAACGCGCCACCCAGTTGGTGAGCAATTGAACCCAATTGTAGATGCTGAAATCGGCCAAAGCAACGTAGGCGCCCAGCAGTGCTGTGGCGATAAAGACTACGATTGTGCTGTCACGCAGCTCCTCACGCGTCGGCCAAACAGACTTTTTGAGTTCCTGCTGGGTCTCGCTGGTGAATATTCTGATTTTTCTGAAAGGATTGGCCATGGGAGAAGTTGATGAACCGCTGATGAAAGTGGCAGGGCAGGAGGGACTCGAACCCCCAACCAATGGTTTTGGAGACCACTACTCTACCAATTGAGCTACTGCCCTGTGTATGGTGGCCAGGCCACCGGATGTTTAGCTAAGGAAGCCGGAAACCCAAGATCTGGATTTCCGGCGTCCTGTAAAGGTTAAAAGATTACTTGATGATTTCGGTCACGCGGCCTGCACCGATGGTGCGACCACCTTCGCGGATAGCGAAGCGCTGACCAGGTTCCATAGCGATCGGCTTTTGCAGTTCGATGGTGACCGACAAATTGTCGCCGGGCATAACCATCTCCACGCCTTCAGCCAGGGAGAGAATACCGGTAACGTCAGTGGTACGGAAGTAAAACTGAGGACGATAGCCGGTGAAGAATGGCGTGTGACGACCACCTTCTTCCTTGGTGAGAACATAGATCTCAGCCTTGGCATGAACGTGGGGCTTGATGCTACCTGGCTTGGCCAAAACGTGACCACGCTCGATATCATCCTTAGCAACACCGCGCAGCAAAAGTCCTACGTTGTCACCTGCTTGACCTTGATCGAGCAGTTTGCGGAACATTTCCACACCGGTAACAACGGACTTGCGGGTGTCGGTCAAACCGACGATTTCAATTTCTTCACCCACTTTAACAACACCGCGCTCGATACGGCCGGTTGCCACGGTACCACGACCGGTGATGGAGAACACGTCTTCAACAGACATGAGGAAAGGCTTGTCGACTTCGCGAACTGGCTCAGGGATGTCTGTGTCGATAGCTTCCATCAGCTTACCGATGGATTCAACACCCATGGCTTCGCCGTTCAAAGCGCCCAATGCAGAACCGCGAACAACAGTGATATTGTCACCGTCAAATTCGTACTTGCTGAGCAATTCACGGACTTCCATTTCAACCAACTCGAGGAGTTCTTCGTCATCGAGGAGGTCAACCTTGTTCAAAAACACAACGATCTTTGGCACGCCAACCTGACGGGCGAGCAAGATGTGCTCACGGGTCTGAGGCATAGGGCCATCGGCGGCGGAAACCACCAGAATAGCGCCGTCCATCTGAGCAGCGCCAGTGATCATGTTCTTCACGAAGTCAGCGTGACCCGGACAGTCAACGTGAGCATAGTGACGATTTGGAGTTTCGTACTCGACGTGAGCCACAGCGATGGTCACAGTCTTGGTTTCGTCACGCACGGTACCGCCCTTAGCAATGTCCTGGTAGGACTTGAACTCGGCCAAACCCTTATCGGACTGGACCTTCAGAATGGAGGTAGTCAGAGTGGTTTTGCCGTGGTCAACGTGGCCGATGGTACCCACATTTACGTGCGGTTTTTTTCTTTCGAATGTAGCTTTGGACATGGGTCTATGCTGAGTTAGATGGATTGGTTACTGAAATGGAGCCCTCGAGCGGACTTGAACCGCCGACCTCGTCCTTACCAAGGACGCGCTCTACCGGCTGAGCTACAAGGGCCTGAAAGGCAAATTGTTTGGAATTAGATGCAAAGTGACGAAAACTGGATAACACGACAGTGTGCGTCAAGTGTTTTTTTTGATTGAGCTATCATTTTCTTGCCGTGTGCCTGATTGAAAGAGACTTGGCTTGCGTTTGACGGCAAACAAGGACACAGATGTGACATGGTTTATCTGCCGAAGATTCTGGAGTTGTTGAAAAGTAAGGATTATGTACCGCTCCCGCCTGAGCGAATTGCTGAGGCGCTCGATGTGACCACGCAGCAGTTCACAGAATTTAAAAGCGAACTGCAGGAGCATTTGCGCACGGGCACTTTGGTGAAACTGAAAAAGAACAGGATCTGCCTGCCTCGCGATGCTGATTTAGTGACAGGAATCATTCGGTTCCGGCAAAGCGGAGAAGCGATGCTTGTATTGGATACTGGCGAAGACAGTATTAAACCTGAGCCACTGAAAGTGCGTGCCGAGGATACGGGAGTGGCTATGCATGGAGACCGGGTTGTTTGTCGTATCAATCGCCATGATTACAGAGACAAGCGACGTGGCGGCAGAGGCCGACCCCAGACCACGGAGACGACTTGCCGGGTAATTCGCATTCTGGAGCGTGCCCGGGAGACGCTCTCAGGAACCCTTAAACGCAGCCACAACATTTATTACGTCATCCCGGGAGATCCTCGCATTATTCAAGACATTCTGGTGCCGGATCCATCACTCGCGAAATTGAGTCCCGCGCCCAAGATTGACGATAAAGTGGTAGTGAAGCTTTTTCCCTGGGAACAAAGACATCTGAATCCGGAGGGTGAAATCATAGAAGTGCTTGGCGCATCGCATACTCCCATGGCGGAATACCGGGCTATACTGCACTTGTATAATTTGGATCCGGATTTTCCCGATGAAGTGATGGAGGAGGTAAAGTCGATTCCCGCGAAAGTGCAGCGAAAGGCTTTGCAGAAGCGCATGGATTTGAGACGCTTAACTACCCTCACTATTGATCCACAGGACGCGAAAGATTTTGATGATGCCCTCTCGCTGGAAGACTTGGGCGAAGGTAAACGAAGGGTTGGCGTCCACATTGCCGATGTCAGCGCTTATGTTTCCCCGGGTACTGCCATGGATACCGAGGCACAACGCCGCGGCAACTCAACGTATCTGGTTGGCAAGGTAATCCCGATGTTACCGCATGCCCTGTCCAATGGAATTTGCAGCCTTGTGGAAGGTGAGGACCGTCTCACCAAAACCGTGCTCCTTACCTTTGATGCAAAGGCGAAACTGTTGAATGTAGAATTTGCCAATTCAGTCATTCGCTCCAGTAAACGACTGTCTTACGAACAGGCCTACGCGTTACTGACGATAGATGCGGTGGAAGAGATTCGCAAAATACCTTCCCCACCCGCTCACCAGACCGGATTTGCGGGTAAAGAGCTGAAGTCGATCAGTAAGCCCAAGCTGGTCGAATTCCAGCGCGTGATTCGTGAACTATGGTCGATAGCAAAAGTTCTGAGGCGCGAACGCATGCGTAAAGGAAGCCTGGAATTAGATATGCCGGAAAGCAAAATCTTCGTCGATGCCGAAGGTTGGGCTGACAAGATCGTACGGATTGAATACGATGAAAGTCACCAGTTAATCGAAGAGTTCATGCTTGCTGCCAATGAATCGGTGGCACGCCAGTTGAACCAAAACCATTTTCCTGCTATCCATCGGGTGCACGATGCCCCGGATCCCACAAAACTTGAGGATCTTGCCGACTACCTGCAAAGTTTCGACATCAAGGTGGGGGATCTGACTCAGCGAAAAGAAATGGCCAAAGCGATCAAAGAGATCCGCAAGCACCCACAGGCACATTTGTTGCGGGTACAGTTATTGCGCAGCCTCAAACAAGCCTGCTATCGGGCCAGCCCGGACGGACACTTTGGCTTGAGCAAACAGCACTATCTGCACTTTACCTCTCCCATACGCAGGTACGCTGATCTGGTCGTACACCGTATCTTTGACCGACATCTGGACGGCGAGCGCTCCGCGGCACAGCGGCGCAACCGGCTTGAATATTCGCATTCGACGCTATCGGGCATTGCTCAACATTTGTCACGCACCGAACAAAACAGCACAGAGGCTGAACGCGAATCAGTAAAGTTGAAGTTGATGGAATTCTTTGAGCGGGTGTTGGAGAAAAACCCTCACCAATCCTTCCGGGCCGTCATTATGGATGTGCGCAATCACGGCATGTTTGTTGAACTCGTGGACTCAATGGCGTACGGACTCATTCACGTATCCACGATGGAAGAAGACCTGTTCAGCCTAAACCATGATGGCAACGCGCTGGTCGGCAGGCGCAGCAAAGAAATTTATACTGTTGGTCAGACGATTGAAGTGAAAGTTCATCGGGTGGATCGGTTCAAGCGACAAATAGATTTCATGCTCGCGGGAACAGGCGTTTCAGCCGCATCCACTCGCAAGGCACGCCCAACGTCACAAGCAAAGAAACGCACTCGAAAAGGCCATGGCAGTAGGCGCAAGCGGTAGCAATTAAAGACTGAGTAGTTTTTTGGCATTGAGTGACAATATCCGCTGTGAGGCAGATGCTGGCAAATGTTCCAATGCCTCATCAATCAAACGACGCAGACAGATTGCGGGCTCAAAGCGCGGGTAAATCTTCAGTGGGAAATCACTGCCAAACAAAATCCTGTCGGCGTCCACACAATCCAGTGCGACAGACCAAATTGCCGGTTTGAAAAGCAATGGACTGGCAGCGGTGTCATAATAGACATTGGGCAGACTGGCACAAAGCTTGGGATTCAAATGATAAAAGGGCAGTCCCCCACCCCAGTGAGCCAAAACGAAGCGCAAACCCGGATGCCTGAGTGCCATGTCCACATAGGATTGCAGTGGCACCTCGATACGTCCGGGATAAAAGTGCCCAGCCGGTTCTGCAGTGTGCAACAGTACCGGCCAATCCCATTCCTCCAACTGAAACAATAACTCATCCCAGGCTGGAGCATCCAGTGAACATCCACTGACGGGTGGGAACAATTCACCTGCCCCCATTGCACCAATCTCCCGCGCACGATACAGGACATCCACAGCCTGCGGATCCCCTGGAACGGTGGTGGCGAAAAATGATAACCGCTGTGGGTGTTTTGCAACCCAGCGGGCCATGCACCGGTTATGTTCCTCACAAGTGGCGATTTGTTGCCAATACCAGCCTTGCAATACCGCATGTTCTATGCCGACCATATCCATGGCCAGCAAGAGTGCATCCACATCCGCCCAACCTTGAGGTCCCGATGTAACCAGCTTATGCCAATGGGGTTCCCCGTTGGCCGCTGCCCAAGCATCAGGATTGGCACTCGCTTCAGCGGGGAAAATATGAACGTGAAAATCGATCAAACTGTTGGCGAGGTGCACAAACTATCAAGCTTTGCCTGCGGCTGGAGCCTCCTGATTGAACAACAGACTTTTCTTATCACCGGCAACTGTCACCTGAATAGGTTCTCCTTCTCTAATGTCACCGCGCAACAGTGCTTCGGCGAGGGGATCCTCCAGAAACTGCTCGACAGCCCGTCGCAGAGGACGCGCCCCAAACTTCTCATCAAAGCCGTTGTCGATGAGAAAATCTTCCGCATCCGGGGCAACTTCCAAAAGCAACCCACGGTCTTCAATCCGTTTGCTGAAAGAGCGAATCTCAATGGAAACAATTTTGCGCAGGCTTTCCCTGTCCAATTGTCTGAAGACAACAGTACTGCTGATCCGGTTTAAGAACTCAGGCTTAAACACACGCTTGGCTTCTTCGAGGATTTTACCCTTCACTTTGTCGAAGTTATCTTCGACATTATCGTCGCCAAACCCGAGACTCTGGTTGCGCTGCAATATGTGAGCACCCACATTCGAGGTCATAATAATGATGGTATTGCGGAAATCCACAGTACGCCCCAAACTGTCAGTCAACCTGCCTTCTTCCAAAACTTGCAGTAATATTTGCACAACATCCGGGTGGGCCTTTTCGATTTCATCAAAAAGCACCACGCAGTACGGTCTTCTGCGCACGGCTTCTGTCAATTGTCCACCCTCATCATAGCCGACATAACCGGGAGGGGACCCGATCAGTCTGCTGACCGAGAACTTTTCCATGTACTCGGACATATCGATCTGAACGATACTGTCGCGATCTCCAAATATCATCTCCGCCAATGTCTTGGCCAAATGGGTTTTACCAACACCTGTCGGGCCCATAAAAAGAAAGGATCCAATCGGGCGGCGCGGATCCTTCAGATCAGCGCGACTGCGCCGCAATGCCTTGGCAATGGCAATAGTAGCCTCATTCTGACCAATAATGGCCTTTTGCAAATCACTTTCCAGCTCGAGCAACTTTTGCGACTCCTTGCGTTCCATGCGTTTCAAAGGAATGCGCGTCCAGTCGCTGACGACCTGCAGCATATCCTCTTCACCCACGGCAATAACGGATTCCGCACGGTTGCGTTTCCAGTTGTCGAGCATTTCATCGCGCTTCTGCCTAAGCGTCTTTTCGCGATCGCGGTAGAAGGCAGCGTCCTCAAACTTTTGTGAACTAATGGCCTCCTCCTTGGAAACACAAACAGCCTCAATTTCCTGATCCATCTTATCGATTTCAGGGGGTCTGTTGAGCGAATTGATTCTGGCGCGCGCTCCGGCCTCATCGAGGACATCAATTGCCTTGTCCGGCAAAAACCGGGAGGTGATATATCGCTCCGACAGACGCACGGCCGACTCAAGGGCCTCGGAAGAATAACTCACCTTGTGGTGTTCCTCATATTTGTGGGCGATCCCCTTCAAAATTTCGATGGCATCCTCTGCAGAAGGCGCTTCTACCATAACACTTTGAAAACGACGGTCCAAAGCGCTGTCCTTTTCAATGTATTTACGATACTCTGCCAAGGTGGTGGCACCGATGCACTGTAGCTCACCACGACTCAAGGCCGGTTTGAAAATATTGGAGGCATCCATCGCGCCCTCGGCAGCACCAGCACCCACTATGGTGTGCAACTCATCGATAAAAATGATGATGTTGCGTGCACGCTTGATTTCGTCCATCACCGCTTTGATCCGTTCCTCGAACTGGCCACGGTATTTGGTTCCAGCCACCATCAACGCCAGGTCCAAAGTGATGAGGCGTTTGTCGGCGAGTATTTCAGGCACCAACCCGTTCGCTATTTCCAGCGCCAGTCCCTCTGCAATTGCAGTCTTGCCGACACCAGCTTCCCCGATGAGCACCGGATTGTTTTTGGTACGTCGGCATAGGATTTGTATAACCCGACGAATTTCAGCTTTGCGCCCGATGACTGGATCCAGCTCGCCATTGCGAGCCAACTCCGTCAAATCACGTCCGAACGCTTTTAAAGCCGGTGTTTTAATTTCACGGCGCTCGTCTCCCGATGGAGCAGAACCTGCCGAGGCTCCGGCCGTGGGAGCACCGGACTGCTGCTGATCGCTGGGTTCACCGGTAAAATTCGGATCCAACTCACTCAAAATTTCTTCGCGGCACCGCTCGATATCCACATCCAGACTCTTCAATACACGGGCAGCCACACCTTCTCCCTCGCGCAATAACCCGAGCAGAATATGTTCAGTGCCGACATAACTGTGGTTAAGCGCCTTCGCCTCCTTGCCTGCCAAAGCCAGAACTTTTTTGACTCTTGGGGTGTATGGTATGTTTCCGGTGGGTTTAGCCGACGGTCCAGTCCCTACTTGCTTTTCAACAGCATTGCGCACAGTTTCGAGATCCAGCCCCATCTTTTGCAAGACGTTCACCGCAACCCCCTGACCCAGGTTGATCAGCCCCAATAGCAAATGCTCGGTGCCCACATAGTTGTGGTGAAAACGGTCTGCCTCTTTGCGGGCCAGTGCCAACACTTGCTGCGCGCGAGGGGTAAAATTGTTCATCGGTTCCATAATTGCTCCTATTGTGATGAATGCGTACTGTCGGGGGATTTGTCAAAGTCTGGTGCAGGAAATACCTTTATTGATTGACGCAATCGCGACGCCCGATGTTCATCGCGCTTGTCGGCAGTCACTTGCTCCTTAACCAAAAACTGGACATGCCCCGGTTGACTCTCAATGAACAGGCGGTCAACTGCCGCCCGACATTCCACGGGAAGCAGCCCAAGATCCACCGCCAAGCGCATCAGACTCAAATGGTTCATGGCCTCTTCTGAGCTTAAAAGGTGCCCATTTTGCAAAATCCCAAATGCGCGCCCAATTTTGTCGTGCAATTTGGCAGGACTTTGCTCGAGGGCACGCAGCCGAGCATAGCGTTCCTGCTCAATGATCGACCTGATCACATCATCCAGACGATTCAGTATGTCGCCCTCGCTTTCTCCCAAAGTCTGTTGGTTTGAGATCTGAAAAATGCTGCCCGACGCTTCGGAGCCCTCACCGTACAGTCCGCGCACGGCCATGCCTAACTGCGACACCATGCGGATCACCTTTTCCATGTCATCCTGAATAACCAGGCCGGGCAAATGCAGCATGGCAGAAGCCCGCATACCCGTTCCCAGATTGGTCGGACAAGCCGTCAGGTATCCCAAATCAGAAGAGAAAACGTAGTCGAGCACCTCTTCCAGCGCTGAGTCCAGCTGATCAATTACCTGCCAGACGGCGGTGAAGTCCAAACCACTGCGCACCACTTGAATACGCAAATGATCTTCTTCATTCACCATGATGGCGATGCTTTGGTCATTGCTGATGGCAACACCACCGCTGTCACTGCTCTCACACAACTCCCGGCTGATGAGATGTCTCTCCACCAATATCTGTTTCTCCAGCGCAGATAAATTTTCCATGCGCAAAAGCAAGGGTAACTTAACTCCCTTGAGCTGAGCCAATTTGTCCAGCACAGAACTCAAAACCTGGGCGCGGTGCGACGGTTTGGCCCAACCGGGAAAATCAAACCCCGCCAAATTCCTGGCCAATCGGATGCGTGTGCTCAAAGCTATCGCCTCCGGCGGAGTACCACCGTCGGTAAGCTCGGCTTTTGCCTCAATGATGGGCGCAATCAACAGTGACATGGTTACACAGGTTTTTCGGTGGTGGCGTCCAATTGGGCCCGGGTTTCAATGATTTTGTCGCGCAATTCCGCTGCACGCTCATAGTTTTCATCCTGGATGGCAGCAGCCAGACTTTGCTCAAGATCTTTAAGTCTGACGCGCCAATTGACGCGCGCAACCGATCGCTTAGGTACTTTACCGCAATGCATAATGTCGCGGTGCATGTTGACCAGCAAGGGATTTAACAGATGCCTGAAAGTCTCATAACAGCCGGGACAGCCCAATCTACCAATCTTCTTGAAATCAGCGGGTGTAAAGCCGCACTGTTCACATTGCAAAGTATCTTTGCCGAGACTCAACTGAGCATCAGGTTTCACCAAAAGTTCGGCCAAGGAAAATCCTTCTGGATCGGTCACGATTTTCTTGTGTGGACAATCCTCGCATAAATCGACCTTGAAAATGGTGTTATCCACAATCTGGGTGAGATGTATGGTTGCAGGCTTCTTGCAATGATTGCACTGAGGAGGTTTTGCCATAAGAAAATAAAGCTACCACGCTATTTGCAGGAATTCCAGCAGGAACCGCACCGAATTGCCCCAAGGCCCCCGAGCCTTGCCCCACTCCCGACAGACAGACCCAACCGGGACCGGCAAACCCCGTCATGAGGTCACAAAACTATCCCCAGTAACCACCAGAACAATGGAATGCCAAAAACGATATTCAGCGGGAATGTAATCGCCAGGCTCATGGTGAGAAAGCGGGCTGGATTGGCTTCGGGTAAGGCATCACGCAAAATAGCTGGAGCTACGATGTATGAGGCCGAAGCACACAACACCGTCAACAGCAACGCATCTCCCCTGGAAAATCCGAACAGCACTGAGAGCCCGATGGCAATCCCCGCATGAAACATGGGTGCCACCAGCGCAAACACAACCAGTGGTAAGGGGAATTTTTCCATAGTCCTGACCTTTTGGCCGACCACAGTTCCCATGTACAAAAGGAAGAAGATCAGCATGCCCGTAAACATATCACCGCTGATAAAACTTGCCAAAGGTGTATCCTCCGAGTCCAACGCCGTCAGGACAAAACCTACTCCCATGCTTCCCACCAGCAACAGCAAGGTGCCATCCGTAAATGCACCTCGAATGATTGCATGGGTAGAACGATTCTGTTGTCCACCGCCAACTGCCATTTGCGCCATGACAATAGCAAACAGGATCGCTGGCGTTTCCATTACCACCAGGGCAACAGTCATGTAACCACCGAAGGACACATTCATGGATGTGAGAAAACCAGCGGCGGTAATATATGTCAGTGTGCTGTTTGAACCATAAGTCGCACCGATCGCTGCGGCATCCACTGGACCCAATGACCTGCGAAATAACAGAAATGTATAGACTGGCACAAAAGCACTCATTGCCAGAATAATGGCGATGACCACATAACCATCACCTGGCAGCGGACTGTGAAACAAGCTTACCCCACCCTTGAACCCAATAGACAGCATCAAGTAGAGGGTTAAAAACTTCACCACCGATTCCGGTATACACAGGTTCGAGCGCACCATCGCCGCGCCAAAACCAAGAATGAAAAACAGTATACCGGGATTGAATATTGTAATCAATGCATCCATACCCTCCCAGCCTAGCAAAAACTTTTGATTTAATCTAATATATGTATCTTATGATTTCGTTCATATTTATAGAACGATGAGCCAACTCAACTACCATCACTTGCGCTATTTTCACGCCGTTGCGGAATGCGGCAACCTAACACATGCTTCCAAGCTGCTGAACGTTTCCCAGTCGGCGGTCAGTGTTCAAATCAAGCGATTGGAACACTCGCTCGGGGTGGCACTATTCGAGCGCGAACACAAGTCCCTGAAGCTGACAGAGGAAGGTAAAATGGTGTTGGATTATGCCCGCACGATAGTACAGACAGGAGAGGAGTTGATGGCCACTCTGGGAAATACATCCGGCTCCTTCCGAAAAAAACTGCGCGTGGGTGCGGTAGCCACCTTGTCACGCAACTTTCAATTGCAATTCCTGCGCCCGATGATAGCCGACAACGAAGTCGAAGTGATTATACACTCAGGCAGTTTGGGCGAACTACTGGACAAACTACATGCCCATGAAATCGACCTGCTGCTGACCAATGCCACCATTCACACCGAAGGCGAAAGTCTGCTGCGTGCTCACCTGGTAGACAGACAGCCTGTAAGCCTGCTGTGCCATCCCGGTTACAAGGTGAAGAAGCACTTCAAAATACCTGATGACCTGCGCGGCGTACCGCTGATCTTACCCACTCAAGGCAATGATATCCGCACCAGTTTTGAACTGCTGGCCGAGCGTGCGGGGGTTCCATTAACAATCGCTGCCGAGGCAGACGATATGGCCATGTTGCGATTGCTGGCGCGCGAAATCAGCGGCATGGCAGTGCTCCCCCGCGTGGTCGTAGCAGACGAGCTGTCATCAGGCAGTTTAAAGGAGGTGTGCCACCTGCCGCATATCGAAGAGTGTTTTTATGCAGTCACGGTCAAACGACGTCATCCCAACCCGCTGCTGAGTGCTTTAGCATTGCCAAGCAAGTGATGACTTGAGAGAAGAGCCTCACCCTAACCTTGTAGTACGATGAAGTATCCCTCTACCGTTACCCTGTGGGCACTTGTAAGCATGTGCCTGATTTTTGCAGTTTCCGCAGCGCTTGCCCAAGCACCGCAACCCATCTTGCTGACGCCGGAAAGATTGGCCCGCATCCAAAATGGATTGAATGACCCCCAATCGCATTACTCTCAAGCGTTTGCTCAGCTTCGCGCCAAAGTGGACGCTCGCGATCTGGATGCATTCAGCCGCACTGCCACCAATTGGAATTACTCTCGTTCCTACTACGCTCAGGCCGCTGCTTTTGTTTATCGGGTTACAGGTGAACCGCAATACGCTCAATGGGCCTTTGAAGCACTGTGGGATGTACACAACGACATAGATCCTGACGGCAGGCTTCCTGAATCGGGCGGGGCAACGGACAATGCCGGTCTATCGCGCGCAACCGTAGGCCTGGGCTTTGGACTGGCCTACAATTGGGCTTACGACGCCTGGACAGAAGAACAACGCACTTATGTTCTGGGACGCGTTCACGCTGCCTTAACCATGTGGCTGACCTACAGTCACCCCAATATCACCCAGAATTTGCGCGGTTCCAACTGGGTGGCCGTGTGCCGGGGCGGGGAACTGATGATGATTCTAGGCATTGGCGAACAATCCAGCCGCGCTACCCGTGTGAACACTCTCATCAATGATCTGCGCCTGCATCTGGTCAATGGCCATGATGTCATTGGTTCAACTCAAGAGGGCATTGGTTACGCTGGCTATGGCGGTATTTTTCTGCTGCCAGCTATTTACGCTGCACGCGATGCTGGCAATAACGTGCTCTGGGACTTCGTACAAAATACGCCTCGCAAGTGGCACATGAAGGCCATGTATTCCGGCTCTTTCATGTCCGTGCCATCAGAAGGGGTCTTGCAGAACCGCCGCGTTTTTCATCCATCCGGCGTAGGCGGACCCAACACCAATGATGAAGGCTGGGCGAGTCTGATCCTGGAAAGTGTGCCTGCCGCTGAGCGCGGCCATTTTTTTGTGGTGGTATGAACGCCACATGGGCCGCTTGGCCGAACCGCGCGATCGCCCGGAATTGCATTTTGATCCCCAACGCCAAGGGACAATGTGGGCCTTGTTGTTTTACCCGGACGATGTTGCCCCTGTCGATCCAACCGGAGCACTGCCCATCCTGATTACTGGAGATCAGGGACGCCACTTTATGCGGGCTCGCTGGCAGGACGCCGACGATGTCTCCATTTCCATTCACGCCGACAGCCGCCACCACCCTAACGGTTGGGCACAATCAGAGGCGGGACAGACCGGGATTTTAGGCTACGGTGTCACCTTTTTCAACGGCCCTCGAACCAGCAGGGAACCCAAGGATTACACCAGAATGCTCATTAACGGCAATCGCGGTGCGACGAAGATCCCGGACGCAGGCAACACATGGAAACATTCGCCAACGGAGCTTACGTTGTGATCGATGGCCACACCCAGTATCGCAATATGGGTGTTGAAGGCTACTTGCGTCATTTGATGGTTGAATTTGGTCCTGCCGAAGCCAACAACGCAGTTTTGACGATGTTTGATCGCGTGGATGATCACCGCATCAACACCTATACCTGGAATGCCAACATAGGAAATGCAGTGGCGGATTTTAGTATCGTCAGCTCACTGGGCGAAGATCAGGGCTTTCCCACTTTCACCCTGGTTGCTCCCAACGGCGGAACTATGAAGGGATGGGTACTGTGGCCAGCAGGAGCCGAGTTGGCGCTCGTTCCCGGAGACCGGCTAAGTGTTGAAAAACAAGGTGCCACGGAGGATTTTGTAATCGTCATGAGCCTGGAACCAGAGACCACACCGGCGCTTGAGGTGTTGGATCATGGCAATGCGGGCAGCATCGTTCGCCTGGGCAACAAAACCGTGGCGTTTGATCGACGCGCTGGCACTTTGCTCCAAGGTGAAGCAGCCACAGCGCTTGCGTTGAATCACGCCTCGCCTTTGTCCATTCGCGGATTGACAGCCCGCATCTTATCATCGGGATCAGTCGAATTGCGTTGGTTGCCTTTTACCACCGGTGCCGAGCGCTTGATTGTGGAACAAAGGGGACCCTCCGAAACCGAATTTACTGTCATTGCCAACATTGCGGCCTCTCGCACCCACTACACTGCGACCGGACTAACACCACAAACAAATTACACTTGGCGCATTACGGCAGTATCTGGTGAGTTGCAAAGCGACCCATCAGATACGGTGCAAGCCACCACTTGGGAACAAGGCATGGCATTGTATGTCGAGGATTTCGCCCCTCGGGTGAATGATCAATTACCTTTACAAAATGCCATCGGTCGCTGGCAATTCAGGAATCAGGACCGGGGTTGGCAATTACAAGAGACCCTGGGATCACCGCGCAATGCGGCAAATCCAGTTGGCATGATGGCCACCGCTGGACGTACGCGCATCAATTTTCAAAACATTCTGTTTACTGAGGGTTTCTCTGCCGACCTATCCACCACTTCTGCGGCAGTCGAGGTGGATATCATGACCGAAGGAACCGTGCGCTTTTCGCTGATGCTGCAATTGGCAAGCGGTCAATGGGTTCGCACCAATGGTGAGGCCCATATAGCATCGAGGACCTCCTGGCACAGGCAGCGCTGGGCCATTTCAAGCATCACAGCTTGGAACTTGTTCGATATGCAAACCTTGAATACCGGAGCAGCCATCAACCTTACTGCAGCGGATTTGAGTGATATCAGAGGCATCGGTATTCGCGCGCAGTGGCCACTCAACGAGCGCTGGGCCCGCCTGGATCAACTGCATTTATACGCGAAAGATTTTGTTCCAGCCGAGGCCCCACCCGAGGGCTTTACCCTGTGGCGTATGCTCAACTTTGGTCAGGACGCCAACAATGAGGCCGTCGCCGGTTTTTCGGCAAACCCCGCAGGAGACGGCATCGCCAATGGATTGCGCTACGCAATGGGTTGGGGCGATCCACGCCAACCGGTCCCGTCTCCCTGGCCCGCACCTGTAATTGTCAATGACCATATGGAGCTGACCTATACCTGGGATAGCACCCTTACCGACGTCGACTTGTCACTGGAGGTTTCATACGATCTCGAAATCTGGCATTCAGGCCCTGAACACTTGGAGGAAGTTTCCAGATTTGTCGACGACGGTATGCATACCATTACCATACGCGCGCTTCAATCAGGTCCGGTATTCATGCGCATGCAGGCCACCCCACGCTAATTCAAACCTCCCCTACTCCGCAACTCCGTTGATTATGCGCAAAAAGGCGGGCAAATACTTGCGAGCCTTTTCAGGACCGATCCCAGGCAGTAACAACGCCTGCTCAACAGTTTTTGGGCGTGCGGCTGCCAGGGCTTCCAGCGTTTTGTTGGGAAAGATCTGATACGGTTTCAATCCAGGTCGCACCTGGCAGAGTTGCATCCGTTTACGTCTGAGTTTCTTCAGCAGTTCGTCATCAACACTTACGCCTCCCGCTTCCAGTGAAAAAGGCCGGGGCACCACTTTGGCTGCTACTTTGCGATGCAAATCAGGCCACGCCATTGGCACCTGCTTCCGCCCCATCATCACTGCTTCGCCTGAATCGGTCAACGTAACCATCGGGTGTTCCCCGCTGCTCACGCACAGAAGTCCACAGCGAATGCATTCTTCCAAAAGATCCCGCACCCAGCGCATGCCCTCCTTTTCCAGCAAGCCGTATGTGCTGAGTTGATCCAACCCAGCGCTAAGTACTTTTTCATTACGGCTGCCGACCAACATTTCGGCTATTCTCTGACGCCCAAATCGAGGTTCCCAACCTCCGTGCGATAACCGTCTGCTCATACGCGCTACCCCACTCAACAGCTTGCGCAGCTGTACCAGTTCCATGTCATCAGGCACGCGCAGGTTGCTCATCGAACGTTGCTTGCAGTTGTCACAACTGCCGCAGGATTCAACATCCGCTTCTCCGAAATATTCCCGGATCCAACCCTGCCGGCACTCTCTGGCATTGGCGTAACGAATCATAACTTCAAGCCTCGAACGGTCCCTACGCTCCTTTTCCATCAGGGCTGCTTCATCTAGCTCAATTGCAAACGGTACAATGTCGGGGCGCAAAACCTGTCCCTCGAATACGCTCACCGGAATATTCAAAACGCTCTATTAAATCGTAGTCCGCCAGCACCTTCAACGCCGATCCTAACATCATGCCATTACGGGTTCCAGCTTTCCCAGCCATAGCCTCAAGCGAGAGTCGCACCTCGTTATTTTCATCCTGCCAGTCAAGCAAACATGAAAACACATCGCGTATAAACTCCGGTGACGGATTGCTGCCGTCGATGAAAAAAATCCTGCGTGGTGCGATCAGCATAATTGTATAACAACTCGGCCACCGATGCTTTGCCATCGCGTCCAGCACGCCCCGCCTCCTGATAATAGGCCTCCACACTGCCAGGAAGATCAAAGTGTAACACCAACCTTATGTCAGCGCGATCGATACCCATTCCAAACGCATTGGTCGCCACTGCCACATCCACTTCCCGACGAATGAACTTTTCCTGCATCTCGGTGCGCTGCCGATCGTCCATCCCGGCGTGATAGGCAATATGCTTAATACCAAATTCAGCTAACTTTTGCGCCACTTCCTCAACCCGCTTACGCGTCGTACAATAAATGATTGCCGTCCCATGCTCGCGCAACAGTACCTGCATCCGGTCAAATTTATCCGCCCGGCGTCAGCCTCAAATACCCGAAATTCAAGATTGGGCCGCGCAAAACCACTCACAAATACCGCCGGCTCCTGCAACCCAAGAAACTTTTCAATATCTCCCCTCACGTCCGGGGTAGCCGTAGCAGTGAATGCACATACCGGTGGCCGTCCTGCTTTTTCAATTGCCTGCCCAAGCCGCAAATAATCAGGACGGAAATCGTGCCCCCACTGACTCACACAATGTGCCTCATCTATGGCAAAAAATGCTATCGGCGCACGCTTCAGTTGCTCGACAAAATTTCGCTGCCGAAAACGTTCAGGAGCGATATATACCAGTTTGAATTCGCCCGTAGCCATACCTCGGATGCGGGCATATTGCTCGTCCTGCGATAAGGTGCTGTTAATAAGGGTTGCCGCAATACCACGCTCCTTCAACGCATCTACCTGATCTTTCATCAGTGCGATCAAGGGCGAAACCACCACCACACAACCATCCGACAACAGCGCCGGAAGCTGATAACAAAGCGACTTGCCTCCCCCTGTCGGCATGATCGCCAAAACATCCTTCCGCGCATGAACGGCACGCACAATGGCTTCCTGCGCAGGACGAAAAGCATCATGCCCAAAGTGCCGCCGCAAAACAGCATACATTTCCTGATCACCGTCACTCAAACTCATTCAATAACGCTTTATAGAATAATCGGAAAACTCAAGCTCAATAATGCTCGAATTGCAGGAAATAACAGAATCCGATGCATGGACCGGAACAAGTCTTACTGAATAATAAAAAGGCACTCTGCCCGAGGGCAGAGTGCCCCAGACTAACCCCTGCTGACAATTTACCAGGGAAAGGGATGTGCTTGAGGAAGCACATGCCGTACCTGATTGGATCACTGCACAGAGGTTGACAAAATTTGTACATAACCCTCTCGAAAAGAAGGGTATAAAGGACGCCATCCGATATCCCTGCGTATGCGATTGCTGGAAATCCTGCGATTGGGAACTGGGGGTGGACTGGATTGGGTTGGTTGACTGCGGCGTTGCTGTCGGGGGGTTAGAATGTCCGGACAAAACACCGGGACCGCTAATCCCAGCTTTCTGGCCAACCAGATGACCACCTCTTCCTTAAGAAAAGGCTGGCCATCGCTGAGATTATAAGTGCCACCAGAAAGACCCTCCGTACCATCAAAAACGGTGCAAAGAGCACGCACGATATCAGTTTGGTGAATGAGGTTGAGATAATAATCCCCGCGTCCGCCAAACTCCAATTCACCGCGCCGCAGCTGATCCAGAATATAGTGGCGGCCCGGCCCATAGATGCCGGAAAGTCGCAGCACGAACAACCGGTCAAACAATTGACGATTGTTGCGCAAAATCTCCTCTGACTGAAGTATGATTTTCCCAGAAGGGCTGGAAGGTATAGCCGGAGCGTCTTCATCAATCCAATCGCCATCGCTTTGCGGATAAACGGAGGTGCTGCTGGTGTAGATGCAGCAATTGATGTGCGCGCGACTGGCAAAGGCGACGAGTGATTCCTGGCCGCGCAGATAGGAATGCTCATAACCCGGAAGACCACCACGTCCCGAGCTGACGCAGTTTACCAGAAAATCGACTGAACTACTGACTTTATCGTGCCAATCGTGGGAAGCGATATCGGCGCAGATACAATGATGAACGCCGAGCGAAGACAAATGGGCTAACGAATCGGGGTTACGGGTCAAAGCGGTGACCAGCCAACCCCGGCGGACTGCCTCAGCTGCGAGCGCAGCGCCAACAAATCCGGCACCTAAAATCAGTAAATGGGGTTGAGTGCTCATCGGTTGGAGCAGGGATGGGTTACCGGCGGCCCAAACATCGAAGGCAAGAAACTTTCCTGTCGCCGAAGGTTTCATGCGCACCACACCACCGGCGGCCTGAATGAGCGCAAGACCTGCGGCAACGTCCCACAGCCGAATGGCTTGCTCGAAGTACACATCAAACCTACCGGCGGCTACATATGCAAGGGCGAGGGCAGCACTGCCAATCATCCTGATCTTTTTATAGCTACCCACGTGTTGAATGAACTCCTGTAACTTCTCGGGAGACTTGTCCATTCCGCTGGGGAAGCCTGTGGCCAAGGAAGCCTGCGCCAGATCCTGAGCCCACAATGGTTGCCAGCGTTGGCCATTGATTAACAACCCTTCGGTCACAATAGCGGCAAAGCATTCATCCGAACTAAAGTCATAAATGACCCCGAGGACGGGGGTATCTCCGCGCATAAGTCCGATGCTGACACAGGTGGCCGGATTGCCTCTGGAATAGTTGTAAGTACCATCCAATGGATCCACTACCCAATACGGTTCACTGCCCTTGAGTAGTTCGCTGTCGCCCCCCTCCTCTTCGCCAATGACAGGGAATGCTGTTACTGCGAGGCGTTTCCTGATCAGCTGTTCAGACTCCACATCTGCCTGCAGTTTGATGTCAGTCGCATCCTGGAATCTCACCATCCGCAGGTGTGAAGCACCAGCGCGGAGCACATCTCCAGCTTCGCGGGCAGTTTCGGTAGCCAAGGTCAGCAAATCAGCCATGGACCACCGGCGCGCAGAAATCTTCGGGGAATCAGACATAATGGACATTCTGACAGATTGGATGATTCTGACAAGCCCGACGGCAAGAAACCTCGGAACAAGAAATGCATAGTGCCGGGCACCCTTTAAAACTCCCAGAACACTGGCACCAACAACAGGGTTCCGATCATGTATAGCACGTTCAGGGGTAGTCCAAACTTAATAAAGTCACTGAATCGATAACCACCCACCCCATAAACGTAGGTATTGGTCTGATAGCCGATCGGTGTGGCAAAACTGGCAGAGGCTGCAATTGCGATGGCAATCAAAAAGGGCCGTACATCAACGCCTATACTTTCGGCGATGCCAAACGACAGCACCGCCATCAATACTGCTGCTGCATTGTTGGAGAGGATTTCCGTTAAAATGGTGGTGATCAGATAAACGGCGGCCAACATGAAATAGGGTTTCATGGTTGGCGGAATGACGGCATCCACAAATGCAACCAGATTGTAAGCCAAGTAGCGAGTGGCACCTGTTTCCTCCATCGCAATGCCCATTCCAAGCATGCCAAAAATGATAAATAGGATGTTCCACTGAATGGATTTGTAACCCTCATCTGTTTTCAGGCATCCACACAGGAAAAGAAACACACAGGCAACAAGAGCCGCAACCTCTATCGGCACTGGCGTGAAAGCCGCGGTCGCAACGACTGTGGCAATGGTACCCAGTACCAACCCCATCTGAACCTTGCTGCGCTTCGCCGGCACTGGCGGTCGATCAATGAGAATGATATCCTCACTTTTACGCATGTTTTCGATGGCAGTGTCGGTGCCCATCATCAGCAGGGTATCGCCAAATTGAAATGTGAGGTCGTGGAACTGATCGCGCAGGTTTTTCCCTTTGCGGTGTACGGCCAATACAATCATGCGATATCGCTGGCGAAAGTTGGCCTGAGCTACGGACTTGCCAAGCAGGGACGAGTCGGGGCCGATGACACCCTCGACAATCATACCTTCATGGGCGGCAATTTGCTCCAGGCCCAGTTTTGCCTCCGCCACAAAATCAAGACCATCCACTTTGCGTGCCTGGGCAACACCGGAAGCTCGGCAAGCCAAAACCAAACGGTCGCCGGCCGCCAGCACATAGTCCTGCATGCTGGTAGGAGATACACTGCGGTGGATGATTTCCACCAAACGCACCCCCTTGATTTTCAACAAACCGGAATCACGCACGGTCATGCCCACAATGGGAGAGCCCTCCTGTACAAAAGCTTCCGTAATGTATTCGCGGCGCTCTTCTTCGGTCAAAATGGATGTCAATGTCTCCCTGTGGGGAAGGAACCTGCGCCCGAACAATAAGAGATAAACAAGTCCAATGAACAGGATTGGCAGCCCAACCTTGGAAATTTCAAACATGCCAATCGGCTCCAACCCGCGCGATACACCAATCCCACTGACCAGAATATTGGTGCTCGTGCCAATCAAAGTACACGTACCGCCAAAAATCGAGGCGTAGGATAGCGGGATCAACAGCTTGGAAGCGGGAATGTTCATGCGCCTGGCCAAACTGAGCACGACTGGCAAAAATACCACTACTACTGGCGTGTTGTTGATGAACGCAGATACCGCAGCCACCCCCAAAACCATTACAAACAGAAACATGGTATAACCCATGTCGGCCAATCCCTCCAGATGCATCGCCAGTACATCGATAACGCCACTGCGCATGAGTGCGGCACTCAGAATAAACATGCACGCCACAGTTATCGGCGCCGGGTTGGTAAATACACTCCAGGCTCTGTCCAACGGCAACAGTCCGGTGATCAGCAACACCGCAAATAACGACATCGCCGTCAGATCCGGCGTAATCTTCTCAAGCGCAAAACTGACCAAGGTCCCCACCAGGAGCCCGTAGATCAGCAATATCTGCCAGGTCAACTCCATGCGCTGCGCCGGAGAGCATGAGAGCAGCCTCCTGCAAGGCCACCTCTATGGAATCGTTTGTTCACGCACAAATGGGTTCACCCAAAGTTATCAAATCACCGTGCCACTGGGAACAACCCCGTTTTTCAGCACGATCAGAACACCATCACGTACGATGACATCTCCTTGCTGAAACATGTCAGGTTTGCCTTCCGGGGACAGCTTCACGTTGTCACCAATTCTGGCGTTTTTGTCGATAATAGCATTCGAAATGTGGCAATTGCGACCAACACCAATCAAGGGCTTATCCTTGGGTTGTTCATTGTCCGGAACAAAGGAATCCGCCCCCATCATGACCACGTTTTCTAATCTGGAGCCATCGCGGATAATGGACCGGATTCCAATTACAGTACGCTGCAAATGCGCGCCCGAGATGATACAACCGTCAGCCACTATGGACCGGTCAAAGGTACCATTGTTCAACTTAGAAGCTGGCAGATACCTTGCGCGGGTATAAACCGGGTTGTCCACATCGAAGAAATTAAAAGGTGGCACTGAATCAGTCAGTTGCAAATTGGCGTCAAAGAAAGACCGCACAGTGCCGATATCTTCCCAGTAGCCATTAAAAACATAGCAGCACTGTTTGATGCGCCCAAGCATCTGAGGAATGATCTCCTTGCCAAAATCGGTGTGTTCGCAGTCCAAAGCCATGCGCAGGCTACGACCGGAAAAAACATAAATCCCCATATTGGCGAGAACGTATTTTCTGTCAGTCGACGGGGCGACATCCGGACTGATGGCGAGCCCCTCAATAATGGCCGGATCCGAAGGTTTTTCGACAAACTCGGTAATGGTCAGGTCGTCGTTGATGCGCATCAGCCCCAAGCCAGCAACTTCGTTGGTGGGCATGGCTTTGGCTGCGATGGTAAGATCGGCCTTGGTTGCGCGATGCTGCGCAACAATAGCCTTCAAGTCCATTTGGTACAATTGGTCCCCCGACAAAATCAGAATGAGATCCTCATCGCGGGGATTGAGGTGATGCAAATTTTGGCGAACCGCATCTGCCGTGCCCTGGTACCAGTTGCCGCCACCATCTGTTTGCTCAGCTGACAGGATATCCACGAACCCACGGCCAAAGTGGTCAAACTTGTAAGACCCCTGAATATGGCGGTGTAAAGACGCGGTGTTGAATTGGGTGAGGACAAAAATCTGGTTCAGACCGGAGTTGAGGCAATTGCTGATGGGGATGTCCACCAGCCGATATTTGCCTGCCAAGGGTACTGCTGGCTTGCAGCGCTCAGCGGTTAGGGGAAAAAGACGGGTGCCGCGCCCCCCCGCCCATGATAACGCAAATTGTCTTGGATTTCATGAAGGTATAGCCTGAATTAGTAGCGATAAAAATGGAAAACTTCTGTTCTTGTAAGGTGAGGCATTCTTTGGTCTAGTGCAATGCAATATGTGTGGAATTGTTGGCTATGTGGGCAAGCAGAGTGCATCACCTGTTTTGCTTGAAGGACTTAAACGCCTGGAATACAGGGGCTACGATTCCGCTGGTCTGGCGTTATGGGAAAAGGGTGGCTTCGAAGTCTATAAAAAGACTGGACGCGTTGAGGTGGTCGGGCAACTGGTGACCAAGGCCAAGCCCGCTTCCAACATGGGAATCAGCCATACCCGATGGGCCACACACGGAGGGGTCACAGACGCAAACGCCCACCCACATGTGAGCTTTGATGGCAAGCTCGCTTTGGTTCATAACGGAGTCATTGAGAACTTTGCCACCCTGAAAAGGGAACTGTCCTCTAAGGGCATCGAATTTAAATCAGAGACCGACACTGAGGTGCTGGTCAACCTGATTGCCTACCTGTACAAATCAGCGATCGATGAGGGTAGCGAAAGGGATAGCGCAACACTGCTGACCGCCATGCGCGCAGCCTTGGCGCAAGTGGAAGGCACCTACGGAATTGGCCTCATTTGTACCGACCTGCCGGATCAGCTGTTCGGGGCACGCAAGGGATCGCCTCTGGTTATCGGTATCGGTCGCAAAGAGAATTTTTTGGCAAGCGATATCGCCGCCTTTGCCGGTCGTACCCAGGATGTTGTCTATATGCATGACAATGAAGTCGTGCACCTGCGCGCCGATGACTTCACTGTTACCACCATTCAGGACGCCGCCGTAGCTCCGGTCATCAGCCATATCGACTGGGAAGTGGAGAATTCCGAGCTGGGTTCGTTCAAGCACTACATGCTAAAGGAAATCTTCGAACAACCGACAGCACTCGAAAATGCGATGCGCGGGCGTTTCTCTCAGGATGGCAGTACCGCCCAGTTTGGGGGTCTGAATCTCGATGCCCGCGAATTGCGTCAGGTGGATCGCATTCTTTTCCTGGGTTGCGGCACTGCCTGGCACGCTTGTTTGGTGGCTGAGTATTTGATCGAAAAGTATGCCCGTATCCCGGTCGAAGTGGAATATGCCAGCGAATTCCGCTACCGCAATGCCCCCATGTTCCGCAATACTCTGGTATTTGTGGTCAGCCAAAGCGGCGAAACCATCGATACCCTCGAAGCACAGCGCGAGGCCAAGCGTAAAGGTTTCAGGGTCCTTGGCATTACCAATGTGGTAAGCTCCACCATTGCGCGCGAAAACGATGGCGGCATCTATCAACACAGTGGCCCGGAGATCGGAGTGGCTTCAACCAAAGCATTCATCTCCCAAATACATATCGCAGGTATGTTGGCCTTATATCTGGGCCGGATGCGTGATATGTCCTTCTCGGAAGGCGGTGAAATCGTAAAAGCGTTAAAAACCGTTCCAGGTATGGTGGCCCAGATCCTGACCATGGCAGACCAAATAGAGGCTATCGCGCGGAAGTACAAAGATTATGAGGACTTCCTCTTCCTGGGCCGCCAACTGATGTTCCCCATTGCACTTGAGGGTGCGCTTAAACTCAAAGAAATTTCCTACATCCACGCCGAGGGTTACCCGGCAGCTGAAATGAAACACGGACCGATCGCCCTCATTTCTCCCAAGTGCCCCACCCTCGCTTTTGCCCACAAAGGCGAGATCTTCAAAAAGAGCCTGTCCAACATCCAGGAAATCAAGGCCCGAAAGGGTCCGGTGATCGCTATTACCAACGCCGGCAAGGAATTTCCAGATGGCCTGGCAGACGACGTGATCCACATTCCCGAGTGCCACGATATTGCCATGGCAACACTGTCGGTCATTCCCGTGCAGTTGCTGTCCTACTATATTGCCGTGCTGCGCGGATGCGATGTCGATAAGCCGCGCAATCTGGCAAAGTCTGTGACAGTGGAATAATTATGGCACTGCAAAGCTTCTTGAAACGGCAAATTCATCATTTGCCGGTCTATCAGCCTGGCAAACCAATTGAACTCGTCGCACGCGAATTCGGCCTGGATCCAGTCCAGATTGCCAAGCTCGCCTCCAACGAGAATCCCTTGGGTGCTCCCGAAGGTGCACTCAGGGCTGCCGCGGCTGTTCTCACCCAATCCGCCTTATATCCCGATAATAGCGGTTGGTTTTTAACCGGAAAGCTGGCTGATAAACTGGCTCTGCAGCGCGAAAATTTTGTTTTGGCCGCAGGAAGTAATGAAATTTTCTATCTCTTGGCCGACCTGTTTCTTCAGCCGGGAACTTCCGCAGTGATGGGGGCGCATGCCTTTATCAGTTATAAAATCGCAACGGTGCTGGCTGGTGCCGAAGCCATTGAGGTGCCCATGCCCGACTATAAGCACGATTTGTCTGCCATGTTGCGGGCCATTCGCCCGGACACCCGGATCGTGTTTCTACCCAATCCCAATAATCCAACCGGCGATTTGATACCAGCAGAGGCAGTGCTGGAGTTTGCACGCGCATTGCCGGAAAATGTGATTTTGTGTTATGATGAGGCCTATGCTGAATACCAGGAACAACCGGCGGACTTGCGGCCGTTGATCGCCGAAGGTCGACCTATCGTGTGTACGCGCACTTTCTCGAAAATCTATGGCCTCGCTGCCTTGCGCATCGGTTACGGTTACACGACTCCGGAACTAGCAGGCATGCTGAATGCCGTTCGGCCACCTTTCAATACTTCAATTCCAGCCCAGGCAGCTGCAATGGCCGCACTGGATGACAACGCGTGGGTGGATCATTGCCGTCGCCACAACAACGCCGGATTGGTTCAATTACAGCAAGGGCTCGATGCCATGGATCTGGAATGGGTGCCCAGCGCAGGCAATTTTTTGCTTGTTCATATAAAAAACGCTGACAAGGTCTTTCACCAATTACAATGCAAGGGAATTATAGTGCGACCCGTCAAGGGCTACAACCTGCCGTCACACCTACGGGTTTCCGTGGGCACGGAACCCCAAAACGATCGCTTCCTTGCAGAGCTGAAATGCATGATTCAAACTTAAGTGGAGATACCCGAGGTTGTGGTATGAACGCTGGTGAATGTTGATATTCTCGCCCATAGTCCCCAGATCCTGGGAATTCTGACCTTTCTGATACTGAATGCGCTCTTGGTTTCCTGCGAACTGAGCTTGATAAAGTTGCGGTTCAGCCATTTCAATCCAGAACTTCTGGACTTTTTGCGCGAGGACAAACGGTTGCGCAAAGCCCTTGATCGCGCGGATGAAACAGTCCGCATCATTCGCTTTGGCACCACTTTGTGCATTCTCGGCTATGGATTGTTCTTGTTTCCCTTGCTGCATGGCCTGCTCAGCGCCTTTGAGATAAGGCACCTGGATGTTCCGACCATTGCACCATGGATTCTGTCCTTCCTGTTTGCCACCGCCCTGCATTACCTGGTGGCTGAACTCATTGCTCGCAGTCTGGCTTTGCAGTTTCCAGTGGTCACCGTGCGTATCAGCATGCCTGTGGTAACCACTATTGGCCTCGTTTGCAGACCTTTCATTAATATCCTCAATGCCCTCGCACGCGCCCTGTTTCGCCTTTCTGGAATCGGCGAACCGGCTCGCCTCGAGTCTTTGGATATGCAGACTCAGATTGAAATGCTGGGCGAAGAGGCCCCGGAGGTCACTGCCGTGGCTCAAAGCATACTGAAAAACGCCTTGATGCTAAGGAACCTAGTAGTGGCAGATGTATTGCTACCACGCAATCAAGTTCAGATTTTTGACTTAAACCTGAGTTTGCAGGAAAACCTCGTCATGGCCAGGCAGACAGGCCACACGCGGTTTCCATTGTGCGCTGGTGATCTGGACCGCTGCGTGGGACTTATCCACATCAAGGATTTGTTCCGCTACGAGGGAGATTTACAGCGACTGGATCTGCGCAAAATTAAACGTGAGATTATCCGAGTTGACGCGGAAGAGCCGCTCGAGGAAGCTTTGACCAAGTTGCTCCACCACAGGATGCATATGGCACTGGTCATCGATGAATTTCGCGGCGCCGAGGGGGTCCTCACGCTGGAACGTATTTTGGAAGAACTGGTCGGCGATATTCAGGATGAATTTGACAGCGAGGAGGAAATTTTGATCCAACCCGCCAACAAGGTAGGCGAGGCCATGGTAGCCGGCCTAACCCCGCTGCACGAGCTGGAGGAGTTGTTTGGCGTGGAAATTTCCAGCGACGATGTCTCCACTCTTGGCGGTTTGATAAGTACTGAACTAGGCCGGATTCCCGAGGCTGGTGAAGAACTCTGTTTGCAAGGTTTGTGGTTCAAAGTAACGGAAGTTGACGAGACCAGGATTATTCAGGTACAAGTAAGAAAGATGGATGCCGAGGAACTATCCAGCGGCCAATCCAGACAAGAAGTACCATGATCCTGAGTAGTGCAGACATAGCATCACTGGCCCCCATTATCTACAGCCTTCTGTTGGTATGGGGATTACTGGACTGCTTTTTTGGACACCCGTTGTTCAAGATTACCGTAGCTGTGTTTGGCATGTTTGCCGGAGCTTTGCTCGGGGCACAGATTGGGTTCATTTGGTTTGATGGCAGATGGTTGCCAGCAGTGATAGGTCTGGTAACCGGAGGCATAGCAGGCGCTCTGCTCGCATATTATTGTATCCTCGCGGGCGCTGCCATTTTTGGCGGACTCTTCGGAGCAGTGCTCATTTTTGCCTCCATGCAGCACATCTCCCCTGAAATAGCGGGGGTGGCAGCCGCTGTGGGCGGTGTGGTCTTTGCTTTTATTTCTGTCGTGCTGGTTGCCCAATGATTCATATCTCCACCGCTTACACCGGTGCATTGAGGGCTGTAATCGCAGGTTGGTATTTTCTCGGCGGTCCCGATACTCTTGGCGTCGTATCAGGTGAGTTACCGGGAATCAGGAATCTTTTTGCCAATTATATCTGGTTTTCTATCGCGGTGTTATCACTAGGTTCATTGGGGCTCTGGTATCAATGGTCGAAGAAACCTTAAAGTCATTGTCAGAAAAGGCCGAGGCGGCGAGTAACGCAGGAAAACTGCAAGAGGCCATTCGGCTGTACGACGAAATGCTCACCTTTGCGCTTCAGCACAAGGTTGGTGATCGAACGGTCGCAGAAATCCAGCGGGATCGGGCAAAGGCTCTGACCACACGCGGTAAACCCCATGAGGCCATTGAGGCCGCCAAAGAAGCCCGCAGTTTGTTTCGCGCATTGGAAGATAAACGCGGCATGGCCTCCGCCAACAATACTATCGGTCTCAATTATGACCACTTGGGTGAGTATTCGTTAGCTGCTTTTCATTATCTGGACAGCTTGCAAGTGCTCAGAGAGCTAAAGTTTGAACCGGGTATTGCGCAAGTATTGAGTAACTTAGGTCTCACCTTAGCCTACATCGGAGCATATGAGGAAGCCCTTGAATATTTGCAGGAAGGGCTGGAAATGTGGCGCAAGGGGCCGACTTCGCTGGGACTTGCCATGGCCTATGCCAATATCGCCTTCGTCATGTGCGAGACGCACAGAGCCAAGGAGTCTGAGCTGTATCATCAAAAAGCGCTCGAGATTTACATCAAAGAAAATGCGATAGCGCATCAATCCAATGCCTACTGCAATCTGGCTGTGCTGGCCCAGGAAACCGGGGACATGCAGAAAATGGATCAACTGACTGCCAAGGCATTGGAGATAGCAGAGCAATCCGGCAGCAAGTTGCGTGTGGCGATCGCGCTGAATTCCAGAGGTAACTTCTACACGCATTCCGGAGACAGACAGCAAGCACGGAATGTCTTGTTACAGGCCTTGGCCTTGTTCAAAGAGATTGATGTTCCGCGCGGTGTTGCTCTCGCATTGAAAGACCTGAGCAGTTGTGCCGAGGATGCAGGGCAAGCGCTGGCGCATTTGCGCGAAGGGCTGAAGATCGCTGAACATGCAAATTTGATTCCGGTACAACTGGCGATTCTGGAACTGCTACATTCTCAACAGGTAAAACAGGATTTGTGGCGTGAAGCCCATTCTACCTACCAAACCTTGAGCGCACTAAAAACGCGCTTGCTGAATGATCGCGCTGAATTTAAAATACGCAGCATCCATCTTGAGCTTGAATTGTCTCAATCCAGGATGGAAACCGCTCTTCAACGCGAACGTTCCGATGCCCTGCAAAAGCGCTCTGGACGAAGCAGAAAAAACAACGCAATATTGCGCAGGAAGAAAATAGGCAGAAAACACAATTACTGCATTTCGCCGCTCACGATCTCAGAAACATGATTTCAGGAATGGTAGGCACCTCGGAATATGTGGTCCACGAATTGAACGGATTGCCCACATTTCCAGAGTTGCGGGAGATGGCAGGCCTGACCGCACAGTCCGCCCGCCAAATGTTGCAGAGCCTCAATTGCATTCTGGATGCCGCCGCTATCGAACGCGGCAATATTCAATTGCATCCAACTCGATTCAAATCGCATTCCATGATCAAAGAGGCGATCGCTTTTTGGCATTTTACAGCTCATTCCAAAAACCAGCAACTGGTCATTGGCAGCGACTCTGATGATATCGAACTGTTCGCAGATCGCATACGTTTAATGGATTGCCTGGGCAATCTGATCAGTAACGCCATTAAGTACGCTGAGTTGAATACACGCATAGAAGTGGGTTCCTCAGTGCGCGACGGACATTGGTGCCTCTATGTCAAAGACGAAGGCCCTGGCATCAGCGATAAAGATTTGCAGAAGCTGGGCAATGCGTTTCAACGCCTTTCAGCTAATCCAACAGGTGGCGAATCCTCAATCGGGATTGGCCTCTTTATTGTTACCAGAATCATGGAGCTGCACGGTGGCAGACTTGAAGTTTTCTCAGAGAAAGGAAAGGGTTCATGTTTTGAATTGTTACTACCTGAAGAAACTTCATTGAATGCCTCATGAGCGCGGCAGAAACCATCCTTTCCGTTTCCGAAATCACCCGTTCCATAAAGGTGTTGCTTGAGCGTGCACACCCGCAGGTGACATTGCGTGGGGAAGTCAGCAATCTTCGCTACCAAAGCAGCGGTCATATCTATTTCACACTTAAGGACGATAACGCCCAAATTAAGGGAGTCATTTTTGCCTCAGCAGCACGCAGTCTTGGTATGCGTCTCCAGGAGGGACAATCTATTGTCGGCACTGGAAGGCTCTCTTTGTACGAGCCACAAGGCAGTTACCAAATAATTTTTCAATCTGTCCAGCCAGATGGGTTAGGTCGATTGCACGCCGCCTTTGAACAACTCAAAACCAAACTCCAGTTGGAGGGCTTATTCGCCCCGGAAAGGAAACGCAAGATTCCCGTTTGGCCAAGGCGCGTAGGTATCCTCACCTCAGCCAGTGGCGCTGTCATCCGCGATATTTGTAGCGTTCTGCAACGGCGCTCATGGAAAGGTGATGTTTTCGTGGTTCCTGTTAGGGTACAGGGATCAGGTGCGGCCAGGGAAATAGCAGATTCCGTTCGTTGGGCAGATGAGAATCAGTTGTTCGACTTGCTCATTGTTGCGAGAGGGGGCGGCAGCCTCGAGGATTTATGGCCCTTCAACGAGGAAATCCTGGTGAGGGCTGTTGCCGCTTGTAAAACGCCCGTCATTTCCGCTGTTGGCCACGAAACCGACTTCACTTTATCAGACTTCACAGCGGATTGGCGCGCTGAGACTCCAACAGCTGCCGCTGAGTTACTGTGCGCCAATTTGCAGTCGTTTAGAGATCGTCTGCACACTGCTGGAATTAGCTTTAGTCAGGCTACGCGCAATCAATGGCAACGCGTACTGCAACAGGGTGACCTGATGCGCATGCGTCTAGAGTCTCAATCACCACAAAAACTCTTGGTCAACTGGCGTCAGCGGTTAGGATATTGTAGCCAAAGACTGCACTCATTGCCTAAAATCGAATGGCACAGCAATAAAGTCAAACAACACAATTTAGCGCTAAGACTGAGTGCCCGTCATCCGGGCACCCTAGTGCGTAACGAAAAACGCAGTTTACTCCAGTTAGCGCAAAGGCTGGAAATTGCCACCGTCCGCGGAATTGGGCAAATAAAACAACAACTGCAAAATTGTAGCAGACATCTGGAACTGCTGAGCACAGACAGTGTATTGCAGCGCGGCTTTACCATGACCTTGGATGCCACTGGCAAGGTGGTCGAATCCGCTCAATCGGTACCACAGTCAGCCCGACTGACGATTCGGTTTAAAGACGGCGATCTGGATGTTGAGCGAAGCTAGCCTGCGCGCCTCATTACCGATCCGAAATCACGGCAAGTTCATGTCCAGAGAACTAGCCCCAATCAACTCACCAGAGAGCTGGATACAAACCAAGCACTAGCGTCGCCGCCAGCAACACTGCCAGAAACAACTTGGTACCCAATGAGGGTGCATGGATGGAGATCTCTGTTTCCTGGTCAAAAATCGGCCTCTTGAACACCGCAGCTCTCATCCATCCGAAGTAATAGTAAATGGAAAGTACCACTCCCAGCAGGGCGACCGCCAAAATGACATAAAGTTCTGCCTGCACCGCAGCGATGAAAATCAAAACCTTGGCGACAAAACCAGCCAATGGCGGAATCCCCGCCAAAGAACCGAGTCCGATCACCAGCGAACTACCTAGAAACGTATTGCGCTCAAGCAGGTTGTTAAAGTCCTCGATCTCGAGTTGTTCATCTGACTCGGATTGCATATGCCCCATCACCTGAAACACTGTAAATGAGGCCACGGCATAAACAATCATGTAGAAAAACAGAACCGGAAGCACCCAGTCTACCCCGCGCAGAGCGGCGAGAAAGCCTACCAATAAAATACCTGCATGGGCAACACCGGATAAACCCATCACGCGCTTGACGTTACTTTGCGCAAGAGCAGCGGTATTGCCAAAAAGCAAGGTAGCAATAGCGACAACAGCTAATATCGGGTACAAAAATGCCTGCAATGCCATGAATGGGCCGGTCAACAAAATGTAGAATAAAAAGAACCCGGATGCCTTAGAACTCACCGCAAGAAATGCTGTAACCGGCGAAGGTGCGCCCTGGTATACGTCTGGAATCCAGAATTGGAAGGGAAATGCACCCATCTTGAACGCAATTCCGGCCAATACCAATACCACCCCAGTTAACACAAGTGGGTTTTGGGCATTACTAAACAATTCATCGCCAGCAGTCAAAAATGCGTTAAGCTGGGAAAAATCAAGTGGATTGCCTGTGGCTCCAACTAACATCGGGTTGCTGGCTGCACCGAATAACAGCACAATACCAAACAACAGCAGAGCCGAACTGAAGGCACCCATTACAAGGTATTTGATCCCGGCTTCCAGCGAGGCAACGTTTTTTCGGGTAAATGCCACCAAAATATAGAAACCAATGGCCACAGTCTCCAATGCAACGAACAAGAGTATGAAATTATGACTTTGCACCAGAATCATGAACGCAGCCGTCACAACCAGCTGGATGTGTACAAATTCCACCTTCACGCCACCCCGTACCCTGAAAAATACCAGCGCCAAATGACTGACAAGAATGGAGGCTGTGAGCAGGAACACCCTGGCAAAATCCGACAGTAGGGTCTGTCGCACAGTCTCAGCAAAAATCAAGCTCTGAAATCCTGCAGGCCGCCCTGCGATAATATACACCAAAAGCCCAAGAACCAAAAAACTGCAACGCAATCGCCAGTCGAAAGATACAGACCTTGCGCTTCGGCATGAATAACTCCAGCACCAATAATAGCACGGCACCTACTCCCAGAAGAATCTCCGGCAGCAATGCGCCCCATTGGTTGGTATCGGTTATAACTTGTAAATGTGACAGATCCATATGACCAGCGGGTTAGTCTTCAAAGGTATGCACGTGCTGCACTTCGTATGCGGCAAAAGGAGAATCCACCAGGGATTGGTGAATCGCATCGGAAAAGGAACGGGGCCAGAAACCAACTACCAGTAATCCGACCAGCAGAACGACTCCAGCGAGTTTTTCCGTCTTGCTCAAATCGCCACCTTGAATCGGCTGTGCAGGAGAGTCTCCGTAAAATATCGACGCCACTGCCCGCAAACCGTAAATCGCAGAGATTACAATGCCCAGAATGGCGGGAATAAGTACCCAGGGAGCTTCAGACTTCCAAAGTGACACGAAAATCGCCAACTCACCCCAGAAATTGGCAAATCCGGGGAGCCCAATACTTGCCATGGTAGCAGCCACAAAAAAGGCCATTAACACAGGTGCCTTTTGCGCCAACCCACCCATGCTCGGCATATCCAGAGTGCCACACCTGCGTTCAATACCATCGGCAAGCATGAATAGTAAGGCGACAGACAAACCATGTGCAAACATCATTAGAATGGCTCCACCCACTCCTATGACCGAAAAAGCATATAAGCCGAGAAAAGCATAGCCCATGTGCATGACAGAGGCATTTCCCAACATGAGTTTGAGATCGCGCTGGGCTACGGTAACCAGTCCGATAACGACAATATTGGCAAGCGCCAGCCACATCAACAGCGGTCCCCACGATGCGGCAGCATCAGGAAGCACCGGCAAAGCAATCTGAATCAAACCATAAAGACCAAATTTTTTCAACACGCCGGCATGTAACATGGCAACGGGTGCCGGAGCCGTGGCATAACCACGGGGAGCCCAGGAATGAAATGGAAAAAGCGAAACCAGAATACCAAAGCCAATGAGCAACAACACATATATCCAGTTGTCGAGATTGCCTTCATAAAAAGCCATCTGCAACGCTGGTATTGTGAACTCACTCACACCGGCTTCAAGGTATAGCAACAACAATCCCGCGAGCGTTATCATCGCGCCGAGTGTAAGGTAAATCGTCATTTCCAACGCTACACTCTTGCGTCCTCTACGCCCCCAAATGGCAATCATTATAAAGGTCGGTATGAGTGCGAATTCATGGAAAAAGTAGAAAAAGAAGACATCAATTGATGCAAATACACCCATTAGGCCCGACTGCATGATGAGCAACAGCACTACGAACAAGCGCAAGCGATCAATGCCCATCTTAAGCGTGTAAAGCGCTGCGGCCAAACCAGTCAATCCCGCCAGAACAAACATCGGCAAGGCTATTGCGTTCAATCCAAGATACAGCGAAATACCAAAAGTCTGCAACCCGGTGAAAGATCTCGATGTAAAAGCATAACCTCCGTCCGGCTGCGTTAACAAATAACTGGGCCACAACCAGAGCGCGATCAATGCCGGAATAGCAAAGCCCACTACCGTCATGGTGCGCACCGCACCATCAGTCAATCTCCCGGCTACAGACAGGGACAACGCTGCGGCCAAAGGCGCCACTATAGCAAGCAACACCAGACTGGCATTAAGTGTAGGATACTGCTCGTGCGCTGCAGTGAATATGTTGGCTAGCATTGACATGGCTCAGAACAGGCTGAAAACGTTGGTGGCATAAGCGAGGAATAGCAGTAGTCCAGTAAAGAACCACCACACGTAGGCGGAGACACTGCCGGTGTGCAACGAGCGGGCAAGGATACCGAACAAGCCAGCTACGCCAGCCGCCCCGCGGACAAGAAGCCCGCCGATAAACAATGTGTCCAGAAAATCAATGAGGTCTGCGACCCGCTGCTGCACTTTAGTCACATAAGCGCTGTACAGTTCATCAAACCAGAAACGCGAACGGCTCACATTAAACACAGCAGGCAACTTGGCTTCCAGGGCGTCGGTGTTGCCGGAGTTGCGACCGTAGAACAACCACGACAACAAGAGTCCACCACCGCCGGCAAATATGGAAATAACTACCATCAACAGTTTGTCACTGCCCTTGGGATGAAGCACCGCACCATCCAGGATACCATGCAGCACGCCCGGATAAAGTACCATGTACCCGCCTCCCACGGCAAACACAGATAAAATGACCAACGGCAACCACATCACCCAAGGCGATTCATGAGCATGCCCGGCAGCCTCCGACCTGGCACTGCCCAGGAATGCCACCACAAATAACCGCCCCATGTAGGTTGCAGTCATCAGAGCGGTGATGACAAGGATGACAAATGCCGGAGTACTCTGCAGCTTGGCAACGAACAGGATGGCATCTTTGCTGAAAAATCCAGCGGAGATAAATGGAATTCCGGCAATGGCAATCACACCGAGCAGAAAAGTGATCCCTGTTACGGGCATCTTGCGCAGCAAACCTCCCATTTTGTATATGTCCTGCTCGTGATGCATGGCATGGATCACCGAACCCGAACCTAAGAACATCAGTGCTTTGAAAAACGCGTGTGTAGTCAGGTGGAACATCGCCGCTCCAAGGCCATACAGTACTGCATCCCCGCCCTGAGCCAATCCATAGGTGGTTCCCAATCCAAATGCTGCTACCATGTAGCCCAATTGAGACAGAGTGGAATAGGCAAGAATCTTCTTGATATCATTCTGCGCAAAGGCCCAGAACGCTGCAGAAAAGGCTGTTATCAACCCTACCCAGGTGATCACCGTCAATGCCTCAGGTGTGAAAAGAAAAAATACTCTCGCTAACAGAAAAACACCGGCTGCAACCATGGTTGCAGCGTGAATCAAGGCCGAGATCGGAGTTGGACCCTCCATTGCATCAGGCAACCAGACATGCAATGGCATCTGTGCAGATTTACCCAGGACACCGCAGAATAAAAGCAATCCGAGAGCGGCACTCACCGTTCCCTCGTTCACGTCAACAGCAGCAGCCAAAGCTGTCAGCTCAGTCGTACCAAAAGTCCAGTAGGTCAGAATGATACCAAGCAAAAACCCAAAATCCCCTACCCGATTCACTATAAATGCTTTCTTGGAGGCCGCCGCTGCCGATGGCTTTTTTAAATAATGTCCAATCAACATGTAGGAACTGAATCCAACCAATTCCCAGAAAATGAAAATCATGAACAGACTATCGGCCAACACTATGCCCAACATTGAAAACATAAATATCGACAGTCCGCCAAAAAAAACGCGCCTTGGCAGCGTCATCGTGCATGTAGCCCCAGCTGAACAGATGAATCCAGAAACCGACAAAACCTACCACGAAAAGCATGAGCGCGGATACATCGTTCAGGAAAAATCCCAGCGAAAGACTCAGCGATCCCAGCGTCAACCACGGCACCGACACCTGAAGATTCTCACCATCCCAACCGCCTCCATACAGCAGGTAAAGCGCTGTTGACATGATTACACCTGCGGCAGTAATCGAAACAAGGGCGGAGAAATTGCCACAACGGCGCCCAAATAAGGCTATGATGACTGCCGCAACCAGAGGTGCAAGCAGTAGCAATAGAAGCAATTCAGCGGTTTGCATTAGTTTTTAAGCGCGTTCAGTTCGTTTAACTCGACCGTTTGCCTACGGCGCCAAAGTGTCACGATAATGGCAAGCCCAACTGCCACCTCACAGGCGGCTATGGCAATAATGAAAAGTACAAAAACAGGCCCCGCCATCAATGCATGCTCCGTCGTCGCATTAAAGCGCGAAAAGGCCACCAACCCGAGAATGCTGGCTGCAAGCATCAATTCCAGACACATCAGTACAATCAGAGCGTTGCGGCGCAACAATACACCGAAGGCACCAATCGAAAACAACAGTCCGGCTACAATCAGATAATGTGACAGTCCTATACTCATGAACGGGTCTCCTCAGTACCAGTGGCATCCAACTCACGGCGACAGATGACGATGACACCAATCATCGCTATCAACAGCATGAATCCAGCGATTTGAAAGGGCAGAATATGGCGGGTGAACAGTTCCACACCAAAAGCGTACGCACTGGCCGCAGGCGCATCCACGGAAATGTCAGCAAATCCGCCCTGCTCCATGCTGCGGTTAACTAAGCCAATCACCCCAAATGACAATATGGCTAGCGCCACCAGACTTGCCGCATAGGTCAGTACCTTCGGGCGCGGCGCGTGTTCGGCGTCGATCAACATGATGATGAATAAAAACAAAACCACGATGGCACCCGCATAAACCAACACCTGCAGGATAGCCAACAGGTAGGTTTCCAAAAGCACGAACATCGCCGCCAGTCCCACAAAGGATACGATCATATTCATTGCCGCATTGACCGGATTGCGGTTGGTGGCAACCAACAGCGCCGGTACTATGACCATCGTCGCAAATATAATAAACAGCCAGTTCAGCATGGCAGACAGTGTTAGTGGTGACCCCCGGAAGCAGCTAACTCAGCCGCTTTCTTTTTATCCCATTTGAAGTGTTGGTCCGGCAAAGTTCCGCCGATCTCATACAGTTTGTCTTTTTTGAAGACCAACTCTTCGCGACTCAACCCATTGAGCGAAAAGATATCCTGCAAGAAAATGGCTTCTTCAGGACACACTTCCTGACAGAAACCACAATAGATGCAGCGTAACATATTGATCTCAAACTCTTCAGGCGCCTTTTCCACATGTGCGGTATCCGCGTCCTCAGCTATGGACCCCGGAGTTATTCGAATCGCCTTTGGCGGACAGACGAACTCACATAATTGGCAAGAAACACACTTTTCCCGACCATTGGGATCTTTGACCAATGTCGGTACACCGCGATAGCCAGTTGGTATGTCCGGGCGCTCATCCGGATACTCCAACGTGACTGGCGGTTTCAACATGTTCTTCATGGTGATCTTCAGACCACCAATGATCTGCGGTAAATAGGTCCTTTCCGCCAGACTCAGTGGTTTGCGCTCAAGTACTTTGATAGCCATGATTTTAGTGAGTTGCGGGTCCAGATTAGAATTGTTCGATCACCGCAATGATCACGGTGTAAAATATTAGGTTGGCGACAGCCAGGGGTAGCAGACGCTTCCACCCTAAGGTCATAACCTGATCGTAACGAAAACGAGGCAAAGTCCACCTTACCCACATGAAAAGGAATACCATGAAAAGCACCTTGGCCAAAAAGATCAGCACCGAAATCACGGCACCGAATACTCCTGCCAAAACAGGTAGCCCAGGCAATGTCCAACCACCCAGGAACAACAACACAAACACCGCTGAACCGAGCAGGATGTGCGCGTACTCACCTGTAAAAAACAACCCGAATTTAAAGGCACCGTACTCAGTATTGAACCCCGCTACCAGATCGGTCTCCGACTCAGGCATGTCGAATGGCAAGCGATTGGTTTCAGCAAACAAGGCCACCAGGAAAATCAATGCGGAAACCGGCTGGTATATAATGGTCCACTGCGGCAGTATCCACCACTGAAGCCCAGCTTGAGCTTCGACAACCGAAGTCAGACTCAAGGTGCCTCCAACCCAAAGGAAAACAGGCAAGATCGACAAACCCATCGCCAACTCATAGGAAATCATTTGTGCCGAGGCACGCACTCCACCTAAAAACGGGTATTTGGAATTGGCTGACCAACCGGCGAGAATGATGCCGTAAACCCCTAGAGAGGATACCGCGAGAATAAACAAAATGCCGATATCAAGATCGGTCAGAATCAAAGTCGCCACTTGCCCGGTACTGTCAATGAACTGGCCAAAGGGCATGACGGTCATAATCACAATCGCCGGCACAAACGACATCACTGGAGCCAACACATAATAGAACTTCTTAACATGGCCCGGCACCGGCTCCTCTTTAAACAAAAACTTCAATCCGTCGGCTGGCAGTTGGAATAATCCCATGCGGGTGAGCAATCGCCCCACTACTGGAATATTGCCCAGCAAGGGCGGAGCTGTGCGATTGGGGCCCGGACGCCCTTGGACCCAGGCTGCTACCTTGCGCTCTAGCACCACAGAGTAACCCGCCAGGGTCATGACCACTCCGATCATTGCCACTGCTTTCAGCAAAAGTATGGATAGTTCTGTCCAGTTCATGGTTATGCTTGCGCGGTTGCTACAGCAGCCGGTTCATAGTGCAAAGATTTTCCTTCAACAAAAGGCAAGTCGGCAAAACGCTTGCCGTCAATCAAATGTCCGGTCTCAGGTATGCCTCTGAAGCTCAAACCTTTGAATTCTTCAATGTCATTGACCATTAAGTGCCAAACGGCGTCTGCACTCGGTTCACAAAGCTCTTCACCAGTGAGAACACGATACAAACGCGTAAATGTACTCAGTCCAAACAAAGTACCCTTGGGTCCGGGCACGGCCTGGGCAAACTTCTGCACGCGAAACTGCTGGTTGATAAAACTTCCGGATTTTTCAAACACGGTTAACAAGGGCATGTCGACCTTGGAATATTGTGCCGTGTCGCTGTGATGAGTGTGAATGTTGATGACCGCAACTTTACGCAATTGCTCCACCGAAATTCCGGCAACAGTCAGGTCTTCCCCAACTGTAAGGATTGTTTTTACCGTTCCCGCATCAATGGCTTGTGCCAATTCCGGCAATGTGGCTTGCGGCAGACTATCAATCAATCCTGTCACCAAGGCTCCGCGAACGTTGGGATTGCGGTCAGCAGAAATCAACATGCCATCGCCATCAGCTGTACGGGCCACCAAATAAACAGGCACCGAACCACTTAGTCGGCCAGCAATCCTTCGCAACAAATACTGCTCTTCCACACTCAAACGTCCACTGCCAACTATCGCGACAGATCCCGACTGCAACAGTTCCTGTGCGGCAGCGAGCGCATCATCAGCGCCGCAAACCTTACCGTCCAGTCGGTACTCAGTAAGCCGATCTTCGCTGTCAACTTGCTTGTATAACATCCGCCCACTATCGGGCATCCAGGTATCATTGACTGCGTCATTGCGCCTGGGCGTGATACGGTGAATAACCCCTTCGCGGCTACCAACTACAGTGTTGCACCCAACACTCGACTCAGTGTCGATGCTGGGGGTCTCTTTCAAAAACCACACCCGCATTTTGAAACGAAAATCCGTCGAGGTCAACGCACCCACCGGACACAGATCCACAGTATTCAGCGAATAATTGCTGGTCAGTTGTTTTCCCGGAAATACACCGAGGGTTGAATAACTCCCACGGTCGGTGAAACCCAAAATACTTTCACCAATAATCTCGTCACAGAACCGTATGCAGCGGGAACACAGGATACAGCGTTCGTTCATCAAGCATCACCCGTGGTCCAATGCGTGTACGCTTCGGCTTAACGTTCTTCTGTTCTATAAAACGACTGAAGCCACGACCATAATCTGTGGCAAATTCCTGCAGACGACATTCGCCAGCCTGATCGCAAATCGGACAATCCAGTGGATGATTGACCAGGAGAAATTCCATAACCCCTTCGCGACACTCTTTGACCATGGGTGACTGGGTGCGAATGTGCAGCCCTGGTGTCGCTGTGGTTGCACATGCAATCGCCGGCTTGGGCATCCACTGGATAACCGGATTACCGTCTCCATCCAACAAAGGCTGACCCGTGGCACGATCCCGTCCCGGCAAGCCCATTTCCACCAAACACATCCGGCAGTTGCCGACCACACTCAGCTTCGGATGATAGCAGTAATGCGGCACTTCAGTGCCCACGCGGGTCGCGGCCTCAACCATGTTGGTGCCAGGCTCAACGCGCACTTCCTGCCCGTCCACAAAGACTGAAATCAAATTATCCTTTTTCGGTTCGCTCATGCTGGTACCCGTTGCTTATCGCTCAAATCTTACTCACACCAAACGAAATTCACGCTTGGCCCGCTCATCCGGAGTTTCATTCGCCTTGGCAACAAACTCATTGCGGAATTTGGCAACAAAGCTTTGCGTCGGCCAAGCGCAGGCTTCGCCGTGCGCACAAATGGTTCTTCCGGCAATTTGGTCCCCGATCGAGGCCAATAAATCGACGTCTTCAACCCGCGCTCCACCGTTCGCCATTCGTCTGGTAATCTTCTTCATCCAGAGCGAACCTTCACGGCACGGCGTACACTGACCACAACTCTCGTGGGCGTAAAACTCGTTGATATTGGCGAGCACATCGACAATGTTCACACTGTCGTCGACAACCACGACCGCACCAGAGCCACTCATGCTGCCAACGGTCATGGGACTGTCAAAATCCAGCGGAATGTCTTCGATACTCCAGTCGTATGGGGTGCCATCACGCAGTTTCCCCTTAAAACGCTCATCGCCACGCAAGACCTTGGATGAGGATCCACCGGGTATCAACGCCTGAAGTTTGCGCCCGGGACGCAATCCACCACCCAGTTCGTGAATGAGCTGCCCATAGGTAACCTTGCCACACTCAATTTCAAAGTAACCGGGGTTGCGCACATGACCACTCAAACACCATATACGGGTACCCGTGTTGCCGGGAGTACCAATCTTGGCGTACTCCTTGCCCCCCATGGCAACGATATGCTTCACGTTGCAGAGAGTTTCTACGTTGTTTACGATGGTCGGGCATTGATATAACCCCAACGCTGCAGGAAAATACGGCGGCTTGATGCGTGGGTAGGCTCGTTTGCCTTCTAACGATTCTATCAATCCAGTTTCTTCTCCACAAATGTAGGCGGCCGCCCCCCTGTGTACAATAATGTCACAACTATAACCCGATCCGAGCACATTCTCCCCCAATAAATTGGCTGCCCGCGCATCCTCAATCGCTTTTCGCAGGATTTTGGCAGCATAGGGCATTTCTTCACGGATATAGATGAATGCCAATTTAGCCTGAATCGCATAGGCTGTAATCATCATGCCTTCAATCAGCTGGTGCGGATCCTTGTGCATGATCTGACGATCTTTGAAAGTTCCCGGCTCTGACTCGTCAGCATTGCAAATCAGATAAATCGGTTTGCCTGACCGGCGATCCAGAAATTTCCACTTCATGCCAGCCGGAAATCCAGCTCCACCCCGGCCACGCACTCCAGAATCAAGAACCTCTTGGCAAATCTCTTCAGGTTTCATCTGGTATGCCTTGCGCTGCTCTACATAGCCACCATGCTTGATGTAACACTCTATGCTGGTATCATAACCAGGGGTGTCAGCGTGCTGCAAAATCAATCGTCGTTCCTTGGGATGCATGGCAATTTACTCCTGAGTTGAAGACGGGGTCTCTTGTTTAATACGGTTGCAAATCTCAACAACCTTTTCTTCAGTAAGGTTTTCGTATAAGTCGTCGTCCACCATAGCCACTGGCGCGGTTCCGCAACTGGCCAAACACTCGGCAAATTCCACTGTCACCCGCCCGTCGGGAGAAATGACATTGAGATCAGTATCAAATTCACGTTTGAAATGATCGCAAATTTTGTAGGCCCCGTTGAGGGCGCACGACAGCGTACGGCACACGCGAATGTAGCGCTTGCCTATCGGATGCTCACGATAATAAGGATAGAACGTCACCACCTCCCGCACCTGAATAGGAGTCAATCCCAACTTGTCTGCCACCCATTCCTGCGCCTCCAAAGGGATATGTCCCAGATCTGCCTGTACGGCATGGAGAATCGGCATGAGCGCACTCCTGCTTTGCGGATAACGCGGAATGACCGCCTCGATTTCTCGCAGCGTTTCGTCTTTCAATTGAATGCTCATTTTGACTTGGGTGCTCATTAACGGTCACACTCCCCCAACACAAAGTCCAGACTGCCCAAGATAACAGGAATGTCAGCTACCATATGGCCGACGCACATCTTGGATAATATGGAGAGGTTACAAAAACTGGGTGAACGGATTTTCATTCGGTAAGGTACGCCCCCACCCTTGGATACAATATAAAATCCGAGTGCTCCCTTCGGATTTTCCGCCTCGAAGTAGACTTCACCAGCAGGCATCTGTGGCCCCTCAGTGACCAACATGAAATTCTGAATCAACTCTTCCATGCTGGTCAGAATTTTGTCTTTGCGCGGCGCAAAATTTTCTTCGCCTCTTCTGCGTACCAAAGTCCTTCGGGCATCTTGTCAATCACCTGACGAATGATGCGTATGGTCTGATACATCTCTTCGAGTCGCACCAGCCAACGATCATAACTGTCCCCGTTGCGACCGATCGGAACATCGAAATCATATTGTTCATAACCACTGTAGGGATGGTCTTTACGCAAATCGACCGGCACCCCGGCTGCACGCAAATTCGGTCCGGTCAGACCATAGGCAAGCGCATCTTCAGCGGTAACCACACCAATACCAACAGTGCGATCGTAAAAAATCCGGTTCCGACTGACTAACTTGTCCACCTCGTCAAGCACCGGCTCCAATTCATTGACGAACTTCAGCACGCGCCCGAGCCACCCATCCGGAATATCGCGGGCAAGACCGCCAATACGGGCGTAACTGGTGGTAAACCTGGCACCCGTCAGTTGTTCCATGAGCGTGTACAGCTTTTCACGTTCCGTGAAAGTATACATGAACACAGTAAGCGCACCTGTATCCATGGCATACACACCGCATCCCAAAAGATGCGATTGCAGCCGTGCAAGCTCACAACAAAGTACCCGTATAGCCTGACAACGCGGTGGCACTTCCAATTTCGCCAACTTCTCCACAGCAATGGCAAAAGTAATATTGTTGTGGATAGGGCCAATGTAATCCAATCGATCCGTGTACGGAACAAACTGGTTGTAGGTCATGTTCTCGGCAATCTTCTCATCCCCACGGTGAAGATAGCCAATGACCGGATCACACTTGACTACGGTTTCGCCGTCCAATTCGACCTTGAGCCGCAAGACTCCGTGCGTCGCAGGATGGGAAGGCCCCATGTTGATCATCAGCTCCTCCCCCTTGAACTCGCCATCAGCAAAGGCGGCGCGGGTGCCAATATCTCCGATTGAAACTTCTTTGATCGCCATGTTGGGTTACTCTTTGGGTTCGCTCAATTCCCGGGGTTTGTGCGGCTTCTCAAGCTCTTTTTGCAACTTGGTTTCAGTCCAACTCTCGTCGTCAGCACGCGGCTCGCGTTTCGACATCGGACCCGTCTGGCCAGCGTGAAATGGTCCACCCATCATAGGGGCAGGCAACACCTTTACCCCCGTACGTTCAACAACATCGGCAGCGGGCAAGTCCACTTCATGTCCGGCCAACGGAAACTCCTTGCGCAATGGATAATAGGGATAGCCGTCCCACATCAGAATTCTACGCAAGTCAGGATGGCCAGTGAACTGGATACCAAACATATCGTAGGTCTCACGTTCATGCCAGTCAGCAGCAGCCCAAATGCCGGTCACACTGGCAGCCTCTGGATTTTCGTCGCCGACACAAGGAGTAACAATACGCACATAGGCGGGATTGCGGGTTGAATACAGATGGTAAACAACCTCAAAACGCGGACTCGTTTCAAAATGATCAATCGCCGTAACATCGCAAAGTAAATCAAACCCCAACTCTTTCTTACAATACTGGAGACAATCCAAAATGCGGTCCTGCGGACAGTTGAAGGCCGGGTAATCCAAAGAAGGGCGATTGCTGAGATACTCCAGCTTTTGCGACAAGTTGTCTATTGCTTCAGTTGTCATGTGATTTTCAGCGATTGGCTTCAGTGTAGGCTAGTTCACGCTCCTCGCGCCCTTTGACCAAACCAGATACCGAACGTTCGCCACGAATCTTTTCACGCAGTCGAAGCAATCCATCCAGTAAGGCTTCAGGCCTGGGAGGACAACCGGATATGTACACATCGACAGGTACGACACGGTCCACACCTTGTAACACAGCATAGGACCGATACATTCCACCAGTGGATGCACAAGCACCCATGGCAATAACCCACTTGGGTTCAGCCATTTGATCATAAATCCTGCGCACCACTTCCGCCATTTTGTAAGTGACCGTACCTGCGACAATCATGCAATCACTCTGCCTGGGCGAGAACCGCATCACCTCACTGCCAAAACGCGAAATATCAAAACGCGAGCCTCCCGCCGCCATCAGTTCGATGGCGCAACAAGCCAATCCCATAGGCATGGGCCAGATCGAGTGCGCACGTATCCAATTGATAACCGCGTCCGCCTGCGTGACGATTACCTCCCCCTCGATCTTGCTGTTAAATGCGTATTCAGTTTTTGTCATGATACAAACCCAGTTTCACTGCAAAGATTTCACAGTGCGCACTCTAGCCTTCGTTGGCAAGTCCGCAAAAGAATTTCCCCCAGAATAAATCGAACTCATACTCGCTGCTTCGTCACGGATAAGTTGAACGAACGCGTAAACAGGCCCATGCATTAGCACGAACCAAGCCTATTTCCAGAAATTGACCTGATAAAATTTCGCAGTACCCATGGTCCATCATCTCCTGTTCACTCCAGTTGTGAGCAACCGACATTGCCGTTGACTCTGAGCCCATTCCTGAAGCAACATCCGTGGTTATGAGTTTAAACCGTCCGTCTAAAGCAGGGAAAAATGCCAGCAAATGCAGTATTGCGATAGTTGCATCTCGTTTCAACGAGCAGTTGGTTGAGGGCCTCTTGCTTTCTACTCTGCAAACTTTACAACAAGAGGGTATCCGCACTGACTCTCAGGTGGATATACGCAGAGTGCCCGGTGCCAATGAAATTCCATATGTGGCCAATGTTCTGGGGGAGACCGGGCGCTTCGATTGTATTATCGCGCTGGGTGTTGTCGTCGCTGGAGATACACCTCATCACGAGATCATTGCACATAGTACAGGTTTTGGACTACAGAAAGTGGCCATAGACAATGCCGTACCTGTCATCAACGGTATCATTGTCACCAACACCGAGGAACAGGCGCATGCTCGTTGTCTAGGCACCATCAACAGGGGCGCGGAATTTGCCTTGGCCGCCGTTGAAATGGCCGTTCTTGGCCGGGAATTAGACGAATTCTCTTTTGGTCCAAATTCTTACTAACCATGTCCCTACGACGCGCCAACCGAGTGGCCGCGATGCAGTTTCTGTATCAGTGGTCACTAAACCCTTCCGAACCAGGCAATGACTTCGCACTCAATCGCGCTCTGGAAAATTTCTTCCTGCAACAAGAACTCGAACGCGATCAATTCTCCTTTGCAGAGGAATTGATTCGTGGTGCAATCGGCCAAATGGAGTCGGTGGACGACATCATCAAACGCTATTTGCGCAATTGGGATTTTGACCGTATTGCCAAAGTGGATCTCGCCATTCTGCGCCTGGCTATTTTTGAAATGTCCAGTAGACAGGATATTCCGCCCATCGTTTCCATCAATGAGGCCATCGACTTATCCAAAGAGTTTTCTAATCCCGATGCCAAACGGTTTATAAATGGCATTTTGGATCAGTTCAAACTAACCTTGGCTCGGCCATTGCGCACGACCCACTGAAATGAAGAGCCTGCTTTCCCGCTTCAAGGAGGGGTTGCGCAAAACCACCCCAACCTTTTACAAGGCGTTTTCCGCAGTTGGAGGCTTATTTGGCTCGGCCAAACTGGATGAGCAACGGCTCGAATTGCTCGAAGAAGCTTTGTACGGAGCCGACTTTGGTGTAGAGACATGCGACGAGATTATAGCAGAGATTCAGCAGGCTTTTCGCAAAAATAAAGATCTCAGGGGACTGGATGCAGCCAACATCGGAGCCACCGTCTTGCGGCGCGTGCTCGCTGGTGCGGAGGGGCGCTGGTCTCCGCAGCCAGGCAAACCGGCTGTCGTCGCATTGATTGGAGTGAATGGTTCAGGCAAAACCACCACCACCGCCAAATTGGGGAAACTCTGGCAGGATGCTGGTCATAAAGTTGTTTTAGGAGCCTGTGATACGTTCCGCGCCGCAGCCAACGAACAGCTCAAAAGTTGGGCAGATCGCCTGGACTTGGAGTTGATTGCCAGCCAACACGGTGCCGATGCCGCCGCTGTCGCCTACGATGCCTACAGCGCAGCTGAGCATCGGGCAGCCGATATTTTGCTGCTCGATACCGCCGGTCGATTGCACAATAAAACCAATCTGATGCAAGAGCTGAAAAAAAATCAGACGGGTTTTGCAAAAGCACGACCAAAGTGCCCCACATCACTCCTGGCTCGTGGTCGATGGCAGCATAGGCAGCAACTCCATTGAACAAGCAAGGGTTTTTCACCAGGAGTTCGGCCTCACTGGAGTTATCATTACCAAATTGGACGGCACAAGCAGAGGTGGAGCTTTGGTCGGCATTTTCCGCGAACTAAAGCTGCCTGTCTTTTATGTCGGCCTCGGTGAACAACCCGAAGACCTCCAACCCTTCAGCATCGATGCCTACGTGCGTGCTATCTTCAACTTACCAATAGGCGAGGAATCTTCACTGAATTAAGCTTCCCCCGACAGCAATAGCTTCCCCGAAATGCAATCTCTCGCGGTCAATCTACATACCCACAGCTACTCAATTCACACCGGCAGAGGCCTGTCCGGACAGGTCCGTTCCGAAGCCAATCAATTGCAAACTAAGGGACACAAGGTTGCGGTCGTCACCGACGCCAATATTGTCAGAACCCAAAACTCATGGCTGCTGGATGCCTTCGGCAATATTCCGACACTGATTTTGCCACCGGGAGAAACAACAAAAAGTTTTGCTCATTTGCAGTCTTGTTGCGAATTCTTCGCCGAGCATAAGTTAGACCGTAATTCCGCTGTCTTTGCCTTCGGCGGCGGGGTGATTGGCGACCTGACTGGCTTCGCAGCAGCTGTTTTCCTGCGAGGAATCAGTTTTTATCAGATCCCTACCACCTTGCTGGCAATGGTGGATAGCTCCGTCGGTGGTAAAACCGGAATTAATATTCCAGCCGGAAAAAACCTCGTTGGCGCTTTCCAGCAACCAAAGGCTGTTTTTGCCGATGTTAACTTGCTGAACTCCTTGCCCGAAAGGGAATTTTCTGCCGGAATGGCTGAGGTTATTAAGCATGGCATGCTGGCCGATTCAGCCCTTTTCGAAATTCTTGCTTCTGCCGATCGACTCCATCCAGACCATCCTGACATGGCTGGTATCATCCGCCGTAATTGTTCAATTAAGGCTAGTATTGTTCAGGCGGATGAACGCGAAACCGCCAAAGATGGCGGCAGGGCTCTGCTTAATCTAGGTCATACATTCGGCCATGCAATTGAGGCCGTCGCGGGATATGGCACTCTGCTACACGGAGAAGCCGTCGCCATTGGCCTACTGTTGGCTACGAAATTGTCCGTTGCCTTGCAGCTTGTTGACCACTCGAATATTGCTAGAGTTGAACACGTATTGTCCCGCTATAATCTACCGATTCGTCTTCCTTCCCCGTTATCATTGGAGGAACTCATGCTCTCTATGACACGCGACAAAAAGGTTAGGTCGGGCACCCTGCGGTTTGTGGGCCTCCGCGCTTTGGGCGAGGCTTGCACCATTGACTCAGTGAACCCCAATTTAGTACGTGACCTCTGGTTGGAGTCGGGAGCAGTTTCCCCTCACTAATCCTTCTATCTCCATTCGTGCTTCGGATAGCGGCCTTTAAGTTCCTTGCGAATCGAGGGATAGCTGGTTGTCCAGAAATTATCCAGATCGCTGGTTACCTGCACCGGACGACGACTGGGTGCAAGTAACTCAACAATAAGCGCAACCTTGCCTCCCGCGACACGTAATTGTTCTGCAGTAGTATCATAAAACTGCTGAATTGTACCGCTCACAAACGCCCTGCCATCAGCTTCATAGCGAATGCGGGCATTGAAACCCTTGGCGAGTTGGATTCGCTCCGGTGCATAGCGATCAAGCAGATCTCCGGCACCAGGACCAGCCCAATCCAGCAAGGCTGGAATGACGGGAAGATCCTTGATTGATTTATAGGAAAAATGACCGTAAAACAAAGCTTCCAACAACAGCAACCGCGCCTCTTGATCAAGCGGGGCGATTCCAAGCTCAGGGCAATGCATTGCCAGAAACTGAATCCTTCTCAGCAATTCATCGGCCTTTTCACCCCAATTTTTAAGTACCAATCGCCCCGCCTCAACTTCGTGGGCCAAAATAGAAGCAGCCGCTGATTTATCAACCTCCCCTGCCTCGCCTGACTCCAGAATTAGGTCACCAAAGCTGACATTACGCCTGGAAACAACCCGACGCATCTGCGGGTCAAAGGTTGTATCAATGGTTTCGCTGAACTCACCTCCAAACAGGGCCTGCAACCAAACACGCTCAATAACCGTATTCATCCCTAACCTGACGGTCACATCCCGCCCGGCTTGAAACTCTTCGATCTCAGCTGCTACAAACAACGGGGCCTTCTTAATATGTGAATGCGGGCTCACCTCGCCGCGTCTTCCACCTGCAAGCGCACAACGCAAAGAACTGCTATCAGTGCGAATTGCCAGATGATCCACAAAACCAAGCAAAATACACTGGGCTATTCTCTCCGATAATGGCTGCACGCTACAGACCTCGTTTCCGATATCTTGTGATTGCGTAACCACACCCCGAGCACATAAACTCAACAATTGCCTCATGACCTGCACTGCCAGTCGACATCCCTGGATGTGAATCCCCCAGCGCCGCCCAAAGTCCGTATTCAAATCATTATTCGACGCGGCATGCACCGCGAGCATCTCCAATTGAATATCCGACCAGATTTCCTCTCCACCACAAAGCATTTCGATGCGGGCATCCTCATCATCCCGATTGCGCAGTGGCATAAGAACTGACCGTCCTTGAGCGACTGCACAGGCTAGGGCCACCGCTTCTACACAATCACGCTCACAGGCAGCCAACAACATGCGAGCATATCGCGGATGTAACGGCAATGCAGCCATCGCCTTTCCCAATGCTGTCGGTTCATAACCAACCTCCGGCAAGGCCCCCAACCTCCTCAAAAGTGTCAGCGAATTATCCAGTGCCTTTACTGGAGGCACCTCAAACCAGGGGAATTCATGCGGGTCGCCAACGCCCGCAGCCAACATCAGCAATAGCAACTCACTTAGTTCAAGGCGACGGATCTCCGGCTCCGTGAACTCCGGTCGAGCCGCATGATCCGATTCTGTCCACAAACGACAACAATGCCCCGGAGCCGTTCTCCCGGCACGCCCTGCACGCTGATCTGCTGAAGCACGACTTATTTTTTCTATCCAGAGTGTATTGATGCCTCGATGCACATCGTGCGCTGCCTGCCTGACGCGACCACTGTCGATGACCAATTCTATACCATCAATTGTAAGCGATGTTTCAGCAATGTTAGTTGCCACTATGATCCGACGTTGCTGGCAACGCTCCATAACGGCATCTTGGGATTCAGCAGGCATGTCTCCATGTAGCGCCAGAATTCGAAAACCTCCTCCCATTACACGCTGCAATCCTTCCATGGTTTTTCGAATTTCATAGGCACCCGGCATAAATATCAGCACATCGCCAGTCAGGTGTTCACTGCAAAGTCGACGACAAACGCGCACTGCCAAATCCGCCAGATCAGGCTCGTTGCGAACTACCGCAGCAGCCTTTATCTCTTGTGCCTTTACAAACTCCACAGTGACAGGAAATGTCCTGCCTTCCGAACGCAACACAACCGCCTCTGGCATATAGCCTTCAAGTGCCCTAGTCGCCAAGGTCGCACTCATCACAGCCAGTCGCAAATCGGGTCGCTCCGTTTGCTGTAATCGCCTGAGCATTGCCAAGGAAACATCGCCGTAGAGATGCCGCTCATGAAACTCATCAAAAATTACCGCTCCAATCGTGCGCAAATCAGGTTCTTTTAGCAAACGCCTCAATAATATTGCTTCTGTTACGTACACTATACGAGTCTGCGCTGTTGTCCGGTTCTCATGCCGAACTTGATAGCCTACAAGCTCTCCAAGCGTCGTTCCTTGCTCCCAGGCTACACGCTTCGCCAGCATCCTCGCAGCAAGCCTGCGAGCTGCAGCACCCAGACTTGACCTCTACTCTCGCCCAAGGCACGAAGCACCATCGGTGGCAAACGCGTCGATTTCCCAGATCCAGTAGGCGCTTCCACGATTATACTCCCGCCATTAATCGCAGCAGCAATAACTGCCTGTTCAAGGCTATCTATCGGCAGTTCTCTCAGCGTACGCTCCATGCACATAACAAGAACGCAATTCCACACTTTTCGCGAGCGCAATCAATAGCTGTCAATCACCTCTCCAAATCCATCAAACAAGCAATCGCCAACTCCGCCCCTCTCCGTTTTCCGGACAGTCCATATACGCACTCCCGCCCCCAAACACCCCCTTTCTGGACAGTCCATATACGCGCGCCCGCCCCAAGCGCCCCTTTTCTGGACAGTCCATTATCTTGCATGGCTCCACGCCTTCCTTTGCCTGCCTTCTTTTTAGTTTTAGCGCCCTGAACTCTGCCAACGCCCTTGATTGCGGCTTTCAGCTACGCAACACGGGCACGCGAA